>DXEK01000058.1 GCA_019115005.1 Candidatus Fusicatenibacter merdavium
TCGGTGGCGATCCACAAGTGCTGCCAGAATTCCGAGGTATTTGAGGAGATCTGCATTGCCAGCAGAACAAAAGAAAAATGCGACGCGCTGAAGGAAAAACTGGAGGGAACCACAAAGACGGTGATCCGGACCGCACAGGTGGACGCCAATGATGTGGATGCATTGATCGCGCTGATCCGTCAGGAAAAACCGGATGTTGTGCTGAATCTGGCACTTCCGTATCAGGACCTCACGATCATGGACGCGTGCCTTGCGACGAAAACGCATTATGTGGACACTGCCAACTATGAGCCGGAGGATACGGCGAAGTTTGAATACAAATGGCAGTGGGCATACCGGGAGCGCTTTGAGGAGGCCGGGATCACTGCTCTGCTGGGAAGCGGTTTTGACCCGGGCGTGACGGGGGTATTCTCCGCTTATGCGCTGAAACATGAGTTTGACGAGATCAATTATATCGATATCCTGGACTGCAACGGCGGCGATCACGGCTATCCGTTCGCGACAAACTTTAACCCGGAGATCAATATCCGCGAGGTTTCCGCCAACGGCTCTTACTGGGAGGACGGGAAATTTATCGAGACAAAGCCGATGGAAATCAAGAGAGAGTATGATTTCGAGGGCGTCGGAAAGAAGGATATGTATCTGCTGCATCATGAGGAACTGGAGTCTCTGGCGCTGAACATCCCGGGAGTCCGCAGGATCCGTTTTTTCATGACGTTCGGAGAGAGCTATCTGACCCATCTGAAATGTCTCGAGGACGTGGGAATGACTTCCATTGAACCGATTATGTTTGAGGGAAAAGAGATTGTTCCGCTGCAGTTTCTGAAAGCGGTTCTCCCGGATCCGGCGACTCTGGGACCGCGCACTGTGGGCAAGACGAACATTGGATGTATTTTCCGCGGCAAAAAGGATGGAAAAGAGAAAAACTATTATTTGTACAATATCTGTGACCACCAGGAATGCTACCGTGAGGTGGGTTCCCAGGCGGTGTCCTACACCACAGGTGTTCCTGCCATGATCGGCGCGATGCTGCTGATGAACGGTACCTGGAACAAACCGGGCGTTCACAATATTGAAGAATTTGATCCGGATCCGTTTATGGACGCTCTGAACCGGTTTGGACTTCCGTGGAAAGAATCCCACAATCCGGTTCTGGTGGACTGATGTGATGGGGAAGGAGACGGCGGCCGGATGGAGGACTCCTTACTTTCTTGTCGACGAGGAGAGACTGCTGCATAATCTGGAAATCCTCCGGGAGGTAAAGGAGCATTCCGGCTGTAGGATCCTGCTGGCGCAAAAAGCGTTTTCCATGTATTCCTGCTATCCGCTGCTTGCAGAGTTTTTGGACGGATCTGCCGCCAGCGGGCTGTATGAGGCGAGACTTGGAAGAGAGGAATTTGGCAAAGAGACGCATGTCTTTTCTCCCGCTTACCGTGAAGACGAGTTCGATGAGATTCTTTCCTATGCAGATCATGTGGTCTTCAACAGTCCTTCCCAGGTACAGCGTTATGGACGGAAGGCAAAACAGGCGGGAAAATCGATCGGTCTCAGGATCAATCCGGAATGTTCGACGCAGGAAGGCCACGCGATTTATGATCCTTGCGCACCCGGCTCCCGGCTGGGAACGACGCTGGAGAACTTTCGTGAGGAACAGATGGAAGTACTGGACGGTTTTCATTTCCATACACTCTGTGAACAGAATTCGGACGCGCTGGAAGTTACGGTAGCCGCAGTGGAGGAAAAATTCGGCCGTTGGCTTTCAAAACTGAAATGGCTGAATCTGGGAGGCGGACATCATATTACAAGGGAAGATTACGACAGGGAAAGGCTGATCCGTATCATCCGTCATCTGAGAGAGTCATACGGTGTGGAAGTTTATCTGGAACCGGGAGAGGCCGTGGTTCTCAATGCGGGAGTTCTGGTTGCGACCGTTCTCGATACGTTGTATAATGGAATGGATCTGGCGATTCTCGATACTTCCGCAGCCTGCCACATGCCGGATGTTCTGGAGATGCCGTATCGCCCTCCGATTCAGGGAAGCGGTCTTCCGGGAGAAAAGGCGTGGACTTACCGGCTGGGCGGGCCGACCTGTCTGGCTGGAGATGTGATCGGTGATTATTCTTTTGATCACAGGCTTGAGCCGGGGAGCAGGGTGGTGTTCGAGGATATGGCGCTTTATACTATGGTCAAGACCAATACATTTAACGGAATGCCGCTTCCGTCGATCGTCTACCGGGAGAAAAATGGCAGAGAGCGACTGGTAAACAGCTTTTCCTACGAAGATTTCAAAGGAAGACTGTAAAGACCCCGGCGCTTGACCGAAAGCGTTGTTGGAATCCCATTGGAAAGATACCTGAAAGGAAAGTTTTATGACAAAAGATGAAATTGAATCCTTTATTACGCAGTTTCCGATTTACCAATATCAGTTTCTGAAACCGGACGAGATCGAATACAATGACCGGGTTCGCACGATCTGTAAAAAGGAATGCCCCCGCTATGGAACTTCCTGGTCTTGCCCTCCGGCGGTGGGAACCGTGGAGGAATGTATGGAGCGCTGTCATCAGTACGACGACGTATTGTTTTTTTCCAGCATCGCTCAGGTGCAGGATGTGATGGATCTGAAAGAATCTCTGGCTACGAAGGCGGAGCATGAAAAAATGACACATTTGATCGAGCAGTATCTCCGGGAGCATCAGGTGGATACGTACACACTCTCGTCGGATTCCTGTGCTGCCTGTGACAAGTGCGCTTATCCCAAAGCGGCCTGCCGCCATCCGGAACAGATGTTTCCATGCATTGAGAGTCACGGGATCATTGTGGCGAATCTGGTGGAAAAGTTCGCGATGGACTATTTTCTGGGAGAGCAGTATATCGTTTGGTTCAGTCTGATCTTCTTCAAAAACGCAGAAAGACAGACGTCCACGGACACAGTAGAAGAAACGCCGGAAGATTCCGCGGAGTATGAGAGCCTTCAGGAAACGGAAGAACCTCTGTCTGCCGGGGATGTCCCGGAGGGCGAAGAATCTCAGGCCTTGGTGGATGATCAGGAGAACGAAGAATCTCAGCCTTTCGAGAATGATCAGGAGGGTAAAGAACGCCAGACTGATGAGACAGATCAGGATGGTCAGAAACCCGGGACTGCTTCAAAAGTGTGAGATGTGTGCTGCTCTGCAGATGATTGATCGGCCAAACAGCGCATCAGGGCCGCCGTTTAGAAAAATCTATA
>DXEK01000059.1 GCA_019115005.1 Candidatus Fusicatenibacter merdavium
ATTCCCTTTACTCTATCGTACAGATGCCGTCCGGAATTCCTGTAGCGACTGTAGCGATCAACGGTGGAGCCAATGCGGCGATCCTTGCGGCGAAGATCCTGGCCACCTCCGATGCGGAGCTTTTGGAAAAACTGAAAGCATACTCCGAGGAGATGAAGGAGCAGGTTGTCGCGAAGGACAAAAAGCTTCAGGAAGTGGGATATAAAAACTACAGCAAATAAGCAAAGAGAAACCAAGAATAAGTCGGACCGCCAGGCGGCCGGGATGGAGGAGACTATGGATTACAAGAATGCAGGTGTGGATATTGAAGCCGGATATAAATCCGTGGAACTGATGAAGGAGCATGTAAAAAAGACGATGCGTCCGGAAGTACTGACCAATCTGGGCGGATTTTCCGGCGCGTTCTCGATGGAAAAGTTTAAAGATATGGAGAAACCGACGTTGGTTTCCGGAACCGACGGTGTCGGAACGAAGCTGAAACTGGCGTTCCTGATGGACAAACATGACACAGTGGGGATCGACTGTGTGGCAATGTGCGTCAATGATATTGCCTGCGCAGGCGGCGAGCCGCTGTTTTTCCTGGATTATATTGCCTGCGGAAAGAACACGCCGGAGAAGATCGCTGATATCGTCAAAGGGGTGGCAGAAGGCTGTCTGCAGTCCGGCGCAGCTCTGATCGGCGGAGAAACTGCAGAGATGCCGGGCTTCTATCCGGAAGACGAGTATGACCTGGCAGGGTTTGCTGTGGGCGTTGTGGATGAGAAGGATCTGATCACGGGAAAGGATCTCCAGGCAGGGGATGTACTGATCGGTATGGCTTCCTCCGGTGTACACAGCAACGGATTTTCACTGGTGCGCAAGGTTTTTGAGATGACGAAGGATTCCCTGGACACTTATTATGAGGAACTGGGGACGACGCTTGGGGAGGCGCTTCTGGCTCCAACCAAGATCTATGTCAAGGCTTTGCGCTCCATCAAAGAGGCGGGCGTTACGGTCAAAGCCTGCAGCCATATCACCGGCGGCGGATTCTATGAGAACGTTCCCCGTATGCTGAAGGACGGCACGGTCGCTGTGATCAGGAAGGACAGCTATCCGGTTCCGCCGATCTTCCGTCTGATGGCGAAAAAAGGAAATATCGAAGAGAAAATGATGTACAATACCTATAACATGGGAATCGGTATGATTGTCGCTGTAAATCCTGAGGATGTGGATACCGCGATGCGGGCGATCAAGGAAGCGGGAGAGACTCCTTATATCGTCGGCCATATCGAGGCAGGAGAAAAAGGAGTCACATTATGCTGAAAACGGTAGTGCTTGTCTCGGGAGGCGGGACAAACCTGCAGGCGATCTTTGACGCGATCGATGCAGGGAAGATCACCAACGCGGAGATTTCTGCAGTGATCAGCAACAATGCCAATGCCTATGCACTGGAGCGGGCGCGGAAACGCGGGGTGGATGCAGTCTGCATCTCTCCGAAAAGTTTTGAAAACCGCGACGCGTTCAACCGGGCGCTTCTGGAAAAGGTGCAGTCCTACGGCGCTGATCTCGTGGTCCTGGCCGGCTGTCTGGTGGTGATCCCGAAAATCATGGTGGACGCGTTCCCCAACCGGATGATCAATATCCATCCGTCTCTGATCCCGTCGTTCTGCGGAACCGGCTATTATGGTTTGAAAGTTCACGAAGCGGCGCTGGAGCGGGGAGTCAAGGTGACCGGAGCGACGGTGCATTTTGTGGACGATGGAACGGACACAGGTCCGATCATTCTCCAGAAAGCTGTGGAAGTCCGGCAGGACGACACGCCGGAGATCCTTCAGCGCCGGGTCATGGAGGAGGCAGAGTGGAAGATCCTGCCGCAGGCCATCGATCTGATCGCGAACGGAAGAGTTTCCGTGGCGGACGGACGGGTGAGGATTGCTGACAACGGTTAAATATGTGCTGTGAAGTGGCTGTGATGTCTCAGTCAGGAAAATAAGGAGTAGATACAGATGAAAATATTAGTGGTTGGAAGCGGCGGCAGAGAGCATGCGATCGTTTGGAAGATCGCCCAGAGCCCGAAGGCGGAGAAGATTTACTGTGCGCCGGGCAATGCAGGGATCGCGGAGTACGCAGAGTGCGTGGACATTCCGGCAATGGATTTTGAACGTCTTGCCGCGTTTGCAAAGGAAAAAGAGATCGACCTGACGGTGATCGGAATGGATGATCCGCTGGTCGGCGGCATCGTGGATGTTTTTGAGAAGGAAGGACTGCGTGTCTTCGGACCGAGAAAGAACGCGGCGATCCTGGAGGGTTCCAAGGCGTTCTCCAAGGATCTGATGAAGAAGTATCAGATCCCCACGGCGGCTTATGAGACATTCTCTGATCCGGATGCGGCGCTGGAATATCTGGAGACTGCAAAGCTTCCGATCGTTCTGAAAGCGGACGGACTGGCGCTCGGAAAAGGTGTTCTGATCTGTAATACGCTGGAAGAGGCGAAGGAAGGCGTGAAGACGATCATGCTGGACAAGAAGTTCGGAAGCGCAGGAAACGAGATGGTCATCGAGGAGTTTATGACGGGACGTGAGGTTTCCGTTCTGTCTTTTGTGGACGGAAAGACGATCAAGACCATGAGCTCCGCCCAGGATCACAAGCGCGCCGGCGACGGGGATACGGGACTGAATACGGGGGGGATGGGAAACTTCTCTCCGAGTCCGTTTTACACAAAAGAGATCGATGAATTCTGCCAGAAGCACATTTACCAGGCGACAGTGGACGCGATGGCGGCAGAGGGAAGACCGTTTCAGGGTGTGATCTTCTTCGGACTGATGCTGACCGAGGATGGACCGAAGGTGCTGGAATACAATGCCCGTTTCGGAGATCCGGAAGCTCAGGTGGTGCTGCCGAGGATGAAGACAGATATCGTGGATGTGTTTGAGGCGTGCATCGACGGAACCCTGGATCAGGTGGACCTGCAGTTTGAAGACAACGCATGTGTGTGCGTGGTTCTTGCGTCCGACGGTTATCCGGTGTCCTATGAGAAAGGATATCCGATCCACGGACTGGAGAAGTTCAAGGGCGCGGACGGTTATTATTGTTTCCACGCGGGAACGAAGTTCAAGGACGGCGAGATTGTCACAAACGGCGGACGTGTGCTTGGGATCACAGCCATCGGAAAAGACCTGAAGGAAGCCCGTGCCAACGCGTACAAAGCGGTGGACTGGGTAACGTTTGACAACAAGTATTATCGTCATGATATCGGAAAGGCGATCGACGAGGCGCCGGAAAAATAAAGGGCTCAGATTTTGCGTTCCACCCGGACCGATCATCTGAATTCGTATAAGAATGCCACAGGCTGTCAGTAAACTGCTGAACGCCTGTGGTATTTTTGCATGATTCCCGGAGATATCTGCCAGGCGGATCGGACAAGTGGCAGAGTCTTGACTTTTGTATGGTTACGACTTATACTGAATTATTATGTCTGAACGATGGCGCCGTTCTCGCCGGGTGGACGGCTGCAGTATAGGAACAGATTCAGAGCGTGACAGGAGATTTTGAAACAGGATCACCGTTGCGCTTTGGGGTGTACCCGGAATTATTTGCGGAAAAGTGTTTCTGCAGCGGAATTCTCAGACAGACTGGAAAGGGCATTTTTGCCGGAAAATCACGAACGGAGGAAGCGGATGGAAGAATTATTGTCTTTACAGGGAAGTATTTTCCTGCTGATGATAGCGGGACTGGTGATGAAGAAGACGGGAATCGTCGGGGAGACGGGACAGAAAAATATGACGGATCTGGTGCTCAACCTGATCCTTCCGTGTAATATCATCCGATCTTTTCAGATCGAGTTCTCCTGGAAGACGATGCATTCCTTCGGGACGATCCTTGTGGTGTCCATCTGTATTCAGCTGGGATGTATGGTGCTGGGCAAGCTTCTGTTCGGGAGAATGTCGAGAAATAAATGGAAATGTCTGTACTATGGAACGGTGTGCTCCAATGCCGGTTTTTTGGGGAATCCTATCGCTGAGGGTGTCTTCGGCTCTCAGGGACTGGCGCTGGCGTCTATTTATCTCATCCCTCAGAGGATTGTCATGTGGTCTTCGGGAATCTCGGTTTTTTCAGGGAGCAGAGATGTGAAGGCACTGGTGAAGAAGGTGCTGACGCATCCATGTATCATCGCATGTTTTATCGGGATTTTTCTGATGCTGACACAGCTTTCTCTTCCGGGGATGGTACAGACGACGATCAATTCCCTGGCGAACTGTAATACGGCGATGTCCATGATGGTGGTCGGAATGATTCTGGCGGATTTGAAGCTGCGGGAAATGGCGGATCCGACGGTGCTCCTGTATTCCGCGGTGCGGCTGATCCTGATCCCGGTATTGGTACTGATCCCCTGCAGTCTGCTGGGACTGGATTCCATGGTGACCGGTGTCTCTGTATTGCTCGCGGCGATGCCGGCGGGGGCGACGACGAGTATCCTGGCGGCAAAGTATGATGCGGATCCGGGTTTTGCGACGAAGATGATCATTATGTCCACACTGGCTTCCGTATTTACTACGCCGGTCTGGAGTTTTCTTCTTGGATAGAAGCGTGACTGTATGATATAATGATCTGAGAGACAGCAATTTTATCAGGACTGCACGTTTGCCGGACGGAATGCGTAATGGATGGTCCGGGTTCGAAGAACAGGAAAGAGAACGGAATTGTAAAAAAGAGGGAAAGCAGAGAAGCATTGACGGCGCACTATGCGGGTGAAAGAAAGCCTTTCATGTGCGCCTTTTTTAGAAGAGCCGTTATTCTCAAAAGAAAATAACGAACCGGCGACCTGCTGGGAGGGTCAGATACCGTTTCCGCGATCCGTTGTTCCGGAGCTGTTGGAAGAGGAAGGTGAGGGAATGGAACAGAAACTTCATTATAAGATGTCCATAAAACTTTGGAAAGAGGAAAAGGTGTTCGGCCCGGGGATCTGTCAGCTTTTGATGGGGATCGATGAGACGGGATCGATGCATCAGGCGGCTGCCCGGATGGGACTTGCCTACAGCAAGGCGTGGAAGATGATGAAGACCACGGAGCAGGGGCTTGGATTTGCGCTGACGGAGAGGGTCAGCGGCGGCCGCAGAGGCGGCGGTTCCAGACTTACGAAAGAGGGGCGGAACATGATGGAAAAATATCAGGCTTTTGAGTCGGAGGCCCGTCAGGCGGTAGATACATTGTTTGAAAAATATTTTTTATAAAACGGACATTTCCGTTTTCTGAAACATGTTTCCCTCGCTCCGGGAAAACACTTCCGGAATGCTGTGAAAAAGAAAGGTGGTATGTGTAGATGGCAGAAGAGATTGTGTTTTGTACAGGCGGCGGATGCACTGCCAAGCTGGGGCCGGGAGCGCTGGCCAGAGTGCTGGAAAAGCTGGAAAAGCCGGCGGTACGGGATGAAAACCTGCTGATCGGATATGACAGTTCCGACGACGCGGCGGTTTACCGGATCTCCGATGACACGGCGATCGTTCAGACGCTGGATTTTTTTCCGCCGATGGTGGAGGATCCGTATCTGTTCGGGCAGATCGCGGCAGCCAATGCGCTCAGTGATGTGTATGCGATGGGCGGCGATGTGAAAACTGCGCTGAATATTGTCTGTTTTCCGGAACAGATGGATCTGAACATTCTAGGAAAGATCCTCCAGGGAGGAAATGAGAAAGTTCAGGAGGCGGGCGGAACGCTGGCAGGCGGCCATTCCATCCATGATACCGGGGTCAAGTACGGTCTGTCGGTGATGGGAACTGTCCATCCGGACCGGATTTTTGCCAATAACGGCTGCCGGGAGGGGGATGTGCTGCTGCTGACGAAGCCGCTCGGTGTGGGGATTATCTGTACCGCTGGCAGGATCGGCGAGGCGTCCCAGGAGGCGATGGATCGGGCGATCCGGTCTATGACCCGGCTGAACCGGAGAGCTTCCGAGATCGTTCGGGAATACCGGGTACACGGCTGCACGGACGTCACAGGATTTGGTTTTCTGGGGCATCTGAAAGAAATGCTGGGAGATACCTTCCGTGCGGTGATCGACAGCGGGAAGATCCCGAGGCTGCCGATGAGTCTGGAATATGCCGGGGAGTTTTATCTGACTGCGGCGGCTCAGAGAAACAGAAATCATGTGGGGGATTTCGTGGAGTTTCAGGGAGTGTCTTTTGAGATGGAAGAGCTTCTGTTCGATCCGCAGACCTCCGGCGGTCTGTTGGTCAGCCTCCCGGCAGAGGATGCGGAGAAAGCGGAGGAAAAAATGAGGGCGGAAGGAATGGAATGTGCGGTTGTCGGAGAGATTGTAAGAGGAGATACTCCGGGAATACAGGTGCGTCCGTGATAGGAAGAGAAAGGAGAATATGGTTATGGTGAAACAGATCGATGCGAGAGGGAAAGCCTGCCCGCTTCCGGTGATCGAGGCAAAGCGTGCGTTGGAGGCGGCTTTGGACGGAACAAAAATCGAGGTACTGGTGGACAATGAGATCGCGGTCCAGAATCTCTGTAAGATGGCGGCGCAGAAGCATTATGAGGCTTCGGGTACGAAAGTCCAGGAGAACTGTTACCTGGTAGAGATCCTGAAAGGCGGCGCAGCCGGAGCATCTTCGACGGATGCGGCGGAATCTGCGTCCGGACGGGTGTACGATACGGCAGAGCAGACGGGATCCGCAGCGGATCAGGCGGGAAGAGAGGAGCGGCAGGATTCGCAGAACTGCGGCTGCCAGCCGATGAACAGCACGGAGCAGGGGATGGTAGTGGTCCTGGCGTCGGACAAAATGGGGGAGAAGGACTCCATACTCGGAAAAATTCTGATGAAGGGATTTATTTATGCGCTGACGGAACAGGACCGGCTGCCGGAGACAATCCTTCTTTACAATGGAGGTGCATGGCTTTCCTGTAAAGGTTCGGACAGCCTGGAGGATCTGAAAAATCTGGAAAGCCAGGGGGTTGAGATCCTGACCTGCGGGACCTGCCTGAATCATTTCGGATTGTCCGACAAGCTGGAGGTCGGCTCTGTGACGAATATGTATCAGATCGCTCAGATCCTGACGGAGGCCAGGAAGGTGATCAAGCCATGAGTGGGGAGTTTCCGATCGTTGTCCGGGGAGGAGGCGATATTGCCACCGGCACGATCCACCGGCTGCACCGCTGCGGGTTTTCTGTTCTTGTGCTGGAGACGGAACGGCCGTCGGCGATCCGGAGGTATGTGGCATTTTCCGAAGCGGTTTATGAGGGAAGCTGGACCGTTGAGGGAGTCGAGGCTGTCCGCGTGGAAAGTCTGGAGGAGGCGCTGCAGCGCCGGAGCGAGGGAAAGGTTCCTGTTCTGGCGGATGCGGAGTGCAGCTGCCTGCGGCAGTTTCGGCCGAAGGTTCTGGTGGATGGGATCCTGGCTAAGAAAAATCTGGGGACTGCCATAGATATGGCCGATACGGTGATCGCGCTTGGACCGGGATTTACAGCAGGAAGGGATGCGCACCTTGTCATCGAGACCATGCGGGGGCACGATCTGGGGCGGATTCTCACGGAAGGGACGGCTATGCCGAACACCGGCGTGCCGGGCGTGATCGCTGGGTACGGAAAGGAACGGGTGATTCATTCGCCGGCGGACGGGATCATGGTAAACTGCAGCAGGATCGGTGAGATCGTGGAGAAGGATCAGGTGATCGCCCATGTGGGGCAGGTGCCGGTGAAGGCGACGCTGACCGGCGTTCTCAGGGGACTGCTTCGGGACGGATACCCGGTGACGAAGGGATTCAAGATCGCAGACATTGACCCCAGGGAGAGCGAGCAGAAGAACTGTTTCACAATCTCCGATAAGGCGAGATGCATTGCAGGCGGCGTTCTGGAAGGGATCCTGAGCAGACAGAGGGTACCGTTTTTATAAGGAACCGTTCCGGACGGCAGGATGCAGAGTATGGAAATCGGTGATAGAGAAAAAAGGAGTAAGAGATGGAAAAAGTAAGGGTGGAAGATGCTGTGGGCATGGTGCTGTGCCATGACATCACGGAGATCGTACCGGGGGAATTCAAGGGAAGAGCGTTTGCAAAAGGACACATCATCGAGGAGAAGGATATTGAAAAGCTTCTCGATCTGGGAAAGAGGCATATTTATGTCTGGGATCTGAGTAAAGGATATGTCCATGAAAACGATGCGGCGCTGCGGATGGTACAGGCGGCGGCCGGCGAGAACATCACTTTCAGCGAGGTAAAAGAAGGAAAGATTGAACTGCGGGCGGCCTGTGACGGCGTGCTGAAGATTGATCTGGAGGCTTTGTATGAACTGAATGATGTGGAGGAGATCTGCTTCGCGACGATCCATGGAAACAAGATGGTGACGAAGGGCAAGCTTCTGGGAGGCGCACGGGTGATCCCACTGGCGGTCCGGGAAGAAATTCTGACTGCTTTTGAGAAGATCAGCGCGGAACACCGCCCTGTGATCTCTGTCCGTCCGTTCCGCCCGGCGAAGATCGGAGTCGTTACGACAGGTTCCGAGATCCAGAGCGGGCGGATCCAGGATAAGTTCTGGCCGGTGCTGGAAGATAAAGCGGCGGAACTGGGCGCAGAACTGGTCGGACAGAAATTTCCGGGAGACGATCCGGAGGAGATCACGAAGGCGATCCGCGGGTATCTGGACCAGGGCGTGGACATGGTGCAGGTGACCGGCGGGATGTCTGTAGACCCGGACGATATGACGCCTTCCGTGATCCGTGCTCTTGGCGGAGAAGTGATCACTTACGGAACGCCGGTACTGCCGGGGGCAATGTTCATGCTTTCCTATGTGGACGGCGTGCCGGTGGTAGGACTGCCGGGTTGTGTGATGTATTCGAAACGTACGGTCTTTGATCTGATCGTTCCGCGGTTGCTGACCGGGGAGAAGCTGAGCAAGAGAGATTTTGTACTGCTGGCTCACGGCGGTCAGTGCCAGAATTGTCCGGTCTGTACGTATCCGGACTGTGGCTTTGGCCAGTGACCTGCGGCAGGGAGGAATTATGGGAGAGTTTACACATTTTGACGCGTCGGGCAGCGCGGTGATGGTAGATGTCAGTGAAAAAAAGATCACGGAGCGTACGGCCATTGCAAGAGGCCGTATCCGCGTCAGCCAGGAGGTTTTCCGGAAGATCAGGGAAGGGACAATGAAAAAGGGAGATGTGCTGGGGATTGCCAGGACCGCCGGGATCATGGCGGCGAAGCGCACGTTTGAACTGATCCCCCTGTGCCATCTGCTGGCCCTGACAAAATGTACGATCGATTTCGAGTATCTGGATGAGACGCTGGAGATTGAGGCCTGCTGCACGGTGAAGACGGTGGGAAAAACCGGCGTGGAGATCGAGGCGCTGACCGGCGTGGAGATTGCGCTGCTGACGATTTACGATATGTGTAAGGCGCTGGACCGTTCGATGGAGATGAACGGTATCCGTCTGTGCTACAAGGACGGCGGAAAGAGCGGCGTATATGAAGAGAATGGTGTAAGAAAGAACGATCCGGATGGTTGTGCGGATGGGTTTGCCGGAGGAAGAGATGAGTGAATGTCTGAAGGATGCCATGGGCAGGACTATTGACTATCTGAGGATTTCCGTGACGGACCGGTGCAATCTGCGGTGTGTCTACTGTATGCCGGAAGATCCGGACCGTCCGCCGGTGTTTCTGCCGGAAGAAGCATTGTTGACCGCTGGCGAGTGGCTGATCTTCGCGAAGGCGGCCGCTATGGCGGGGATCCGGAAGATCCGTCTGACCGGCGGAGAGCCCCTGATGCGGCAGGATCTGGC
Organism: Candidatus Fusicatenibacter merdavium; assembly: GCA_019115005.1. GTDB lineage: Bacteria > Bacillota > Clostridia > Lachnospirales > Lachnospiraceae > Fusicatenibacter > Fusicatenibacter merdavium. Next base: position 9,755 of record DXEK01000059.1, read on the forward strand.
GGAGCTAGTGTGGGGGATGGCGTCTCTTCCGCAGATGGAACAGGTGGTGATGACCACCAATGCGGTGGGACTGGCTCAAAGAATCGGAGCCCTGAAGAATGCCGGCCTTGCGGGTGTCAATGTCAGTCTGGACAGTCTGGAGCGGGAGTGTTACCGGAGAATTGCCGGAAGAGACCGGATGGCGGAGGCTCTCGACGGAGTCCGGGCATGTCTGGAACTGGGGCTCCCGGTGAAGATCAACTGTGTACCGGTACGAGGGCTCAACGACAGTCAGTGGATCCCGCTGGCGGAACTGGCAGTGAAGTGGCCGGTACAGGTGCGGTTTATCGAGATGATGCCCATCGGCGAGGGAAAAGCCTTTCCTCCGGTGGAAAACAGCAGGATCCGGCAACTGCTGGAACGGAACTTCGGGCCGGTGACGGAGGTATCTCCCGGAAAGAGGCAGGGCCCTGCCAGGGTCTTCCGGGTGCCGGGATTTGCAGGCAGCATTGGATTCATCAGCGCGGTGAGCTGCGGCTGCTGCAGTTCCTGTAACCGGATCCGGGCGACTGCGGACGGAAAAATCAAGCTCTGTCTCCATCATCCGGTCAACGGCGATGCAAGGGAACGGATCCGGACGGGCAAATCGCCGGAAGAGCTTTGCGGCTGGCTGCGCGCGCTGGTCAGGGACAAGCCGAAGGACGGGGCGTTTACCGATGAAAAAAGACCGATGTGGAAAATCGGCGGGTAAAATAATTGTAAAGAGGAATGGAAAATGGGAAAGGTTCTTGCGGTATGTATCAGCGAAAAGCGCGGAACGCAGAAGAAAAATGTGGGTCGTGTCCGGCTGATCGAGAATTACGGTCTGGAGGGAGACGCTCATGCCGGCAGCTGGCATCGGCAGGTGAGCCTGTTGTCTTATGACAGGATCCGGGAATTCAATGAGAAAGGCGCCGGCGTGGACCATGGCGCTTTTGGAGAAAATCTGGTGGTGGAGGGATTTGACTTTAAGCGTCTTCCGGTGGGTACAAAGCTCCGGTGCGGCGATGTGGTGCTGGAATTGACACAGATCGGAAAAGAGTGCCACAGCCACTGTGAGATCTATAAAAAGATGGGAGAGTGTATTATGCCGAGGGAAGGTGTTTTCGCGAGAGTCCTTCACGGCGGAACCATCGGGGAAGGAGATGAGATGGAAATTGTATCGGACAGTAGTGTTGACGATCAGTGACAGAAGCGCCCGGGGCGAGCGGGAGGACAAGAGCGGCCCCGAGGCGGTGCGGCTGTTGGAAGAGGCGGGCTATCAGGTGGTGCAGACAGGGATCCTGCCGGATGAGAAGGATCTGTTGTCGGACGAATTGAAGAGGATCTGCGATCAGCATCTGGCGGATCTGGTCCTGACGACCGGAGGAACTGGGTTTTCCATGAGAGACTGGACGCCGGAGGCGACCCTCGCAGTAGCTCACCGTCAGGTGCCGGGGATCAGCGAGGCTATGAGGGCTTACTCTCTGTCGATCACGCCAAGAGCGATGTTAAGCCGCGGCGTGTCCGTGCTCAGGGAGCAGACCCTGATCATTAATCTTCCGGGCAGCCCCAAAGCGGTCCGGGAAAGCCTGGAGTATCTGCTGCCGGCTCTGGAACATGGACTGGATATTCTCACAGGCAGTGTGACAGAAGGATAACAGAAGAGGAAAAGGAGTTTGGAAAGAAATTTCCAAATCTGCCTGGACGACGCGGCAAGTGCGTCGAGGAGGAAGTTTGGAAGTAAACTTCCAAATCTACCATTATTGACGCAGTAAATGCGTCAGAAAGAGGAAAAAATGAGAAAAAGAATGGCAGTATTAGGAATCACAGGTATTCTGGCGGCGGGACTGCTTGCAGGGTGCAGCAGCGGATCGGAGGAAAGCGTATCGGGAAGCAGCCAGTCGGCGTCCGGAACGGCAGACAGTTCCCAGGAGGTTCAGGACAGCAGTTCGGCTTCCGGGGAAGAAGGCGCTGCGGAAAGCGGGGAACAGGAGATCATGGTGTCCGCTGCTGCGAGTCTGACGGATGTACTCAATGAACTGGCGGAGAAATATAAAGAACAGGATCCGGGAATGGAGATCGCCTTCACGTTCGGAGGCAGCGGCGCGCTGCAGACACAGATCGAGGAGGGAGCGCCTGTAGATCTGTTTTTCTCAGCGGCAGAGGAGAATATGGATGCGCTGGAAGAGGAAGGCCTGATCGATACAGAGACGAGAAAGGACGTTCTGAAAAATGAGATCGTACTGATCGCGCCTCTGGGAGACCCTGAGGTGAGCAGCTTTGAGAACATTCTGGATTCAGATCCGCAGATCGCTCTGGGTGAGCCGGAGAGTGTACCGGCAGGCAAATATGCGCAGGAGATTTTTGAGAATCTCGGTATCTGGGAGGGGGTTCAGTCCCATACCGTGTTTGCGAGCAACGTGCGGGAAGTTCTCTCCTGGGTGGAGGCCGGTGAGGCTGACTGCGGTGTGGTTTACGCGACCGACGCGATGACCAGCGATCAGGTACAGGTCGTGTGCAATGCTCCGGAGGGAGGACCGGAAGTCCTGTACCCCGCAGCGGTGCTCAAAGACTGTGCGAATCCGGAGGGAGCCAAGGAATTTCTGGATTATCTGACCGGCGATGAGGCGATGAAAGCGTTCGAAGCTTACGGATTTACCGTGCTGGAATAAAAACATAAATGGAGAAAAAATATGGATGATTGGTCACCCTTGTGGATCTCTGTTCAGGTGGCGTTTTATGCGACTGTCTGCTCGGTGTTTTTCGGGACGCTTCTGGCGTATGGAGCGATGAAAATGAAGCGGATCCGGCCGCTGGCGGATGTTGTACTGACATTGCCGCTGGTCCTTCCGCCGACGGTGGTTGGCTTTTTTCTGCTGATCTTGTTGGGAAAAAACAGTGTGGTCGGGCAGTTCTTTAACAGTATCGGTCTCTCATTTATTTTTTCCATGCGGGGGGCTGTGGCGGCGGCATTTGTGGTATCGTTTCCTTTGATGTATCGTTCGGCGAGAGGCGCGATGGAACAGATGGACCGGCAGTTGCTGTATGCGGCGAGAACGCTGGGCGCAGGGGAAGGAAAGATTTTTCTGCGGGTGATCCTTCCCAACTGCCGGAGCGGGATTTTTGCCGGGACGATCCTGGCGTTTGCCCGGGCGATGGGGGAATTCGGCGCGACGATCATGCTCGCCGGAAACGTTCCCGATAAGACGCAGACTATGGCTCTGGCCGTCTATACGGCAGTGCAGGGCGGAAACCGGGCGCAGGCGTATCAGTGGGCAGTGATCATCGTGATTCTGTCTGCAGCGGCGATCCTTGGCATCAACTTTTTCGAACGGGGAAAGAATACGGGAAAGGAAGAGACGTTTTGAAACTGCAGGTGGAACTTGTGAAAAAAGTAAAAACCGGCACGATCCGGTTGGAATTTTCCCTGGAAAATGAGGTTCTGGGGATCCTTGGCAGAAGCGGATGCGGGAAGAGCGTGACGCTGAAGTGTATCGCCGGGATCCTTCCGCCGGAGAGCGGGAGGATCCGACTGGATGACCAGACGCTCTATGACAGTGAGAAAAAGATCAACCGGAAGGCCAGAGAACGGCGGATCGGTTATCTGTTTCAGAATTATGCACTGTTTCCGAATCTGACAGTGCTTGAAAATATCTGCTTTTCACTGAAAAAAAAGGATCGTGCGGGACAGGCTTATGCCCGGGAACTTCTGGAACGTTTTTATCTGACGGAGGTGGCGGATTCTTATCCGGCGGTCCTGTCTGGGGGACAGCAGCAGAGGACGGCGATGGCCCGGATGCTGGCGGCAAAACCGCGGGTACTTCTTCTGGACGAGCCTTTTTCGGCGCTGGACAGCTTTCTGCGCCGTGAGATGGAGCGGGAAGTTCAGGAGGTTCTGAATAATTTCGGAGGCGTGTCGATCCTTGTGTCCCACAATAAAGAAGAGATCCGGCGGCTGACCCGGCGCTGTATGGTGATGGAGCAGGGAAAGATCGCCGAGATCGGAAAAACGGAGGAAATTTTTGTACATCCCTGTTCGGAAGAGGGAAAATTGTTGATCTCCGGCGGCTGACATGGATACGGTACAGCCGGAGGTTATAGTAACGATTACAGGAGGGAATGGTATGATTTATCTGGACAGCGCTGCGACTAGTCTGCACCGTCCCAGGGAAGTGATCCGGGCGGTCTGTGAGGCAATGGAGCAGCTTGGAAATCCCGGAAGGGGCGCTTATGAGGCTTCGCTTCAGGCGGCGCGGACAGTATTCCGGGCGCGGACAGAGCTTAGCCGTCTGTTTGGGATGAAGGATCCGTCCCGTGTTGTCTTTACAGCGAATGTGACGGAAGCTCTGAATCTGGCGATCAGCAGTCTGTTTGGAGCGGGAAGCCACGTGATCACCACCTGTTTGGAACACAACAGCGTTCTCCGGCCTCTGTATCGTCAGGAAGCAAGGGGCGCATCTCTGACGATCCTTCCCTGTGATGAAAAGGGACGGCTGAGGTACGATCTGCTGGAGCAGGCGGTGGGGCCGCAGACAAAGGGGATCGTCTGTACCCATGCCTCGAACCTTACCGGAAACCTGGTGGATATCCGAAGGATCGGACAGTTCTGCCGGGAACATGGACTTCTTTTTGTTGTGGATGCCGCCCAGACGGCGGGTATTTTTCCGATCGATATGGAAAAAGATAAGATCGATGTACTGTGTTTCACCGGCCATAAGGGACTGCTGGGCCCTCAGGGAACCGGCGGCCTGTGTGTCCGGGAGGGGATCGATCTGGAAAGTCTCTGTGTCGGCGGAAGCGGAGTGCAGAGTTACCGGAAAGATCAGCCTCCCCAGATGCCGGAGCATCTGGAAGCCGGAACGGTCAACGTTCACGGGATCGCGGGACTTCTGGCCGCGGTAAAGTGGCTGGAACATACCGGAGTTCCGGAAATTCACCGGCGTGAGGCGGAATTAATGCAGCGTTTTTATCAGAGGATCCGTCAGATCGAGGGTGTCACGGTATATGGCGACCTGGAGGATACACCGCCGGAAAACCGTGCGCCGGTGACAGCACTGAACATAGGAACGCTGTCTTCCGATGAGGTGTGTGATGAATTGGCGCAGGAGTATGGGATTGCAGTGCGCGGCGGCGCCCATTGCGCGCCGCTGATGCATCAGGCACTGGGAACGGAAGAGCAGGGAGCAGTACGTTTCAGTTTCAGCTATTTTAACACGGAGGAAGAAATAGACTGTGCAGTCCGGGCAGTGCGGGAGATCGCGGCAGCGGAAACGGAGACGCCGGTGTGATTCATATATATAGCTGGAAGGTGGAATAACGATATGCGAAAAAAGGAACTGCGGGTCGTCGTCTCTTTCCGCACGACGACACAGGCGATCGCGATGGAGGAAGCCGGGAAGGCTGCGGGCCTGTCGGGAAGACTGATCCCTGTCCCGAGACAGATCACCGCGGACTGCGGGCTGGCATGGAGCGAACCGGTGCAGGGAAGAGAAGAACTGGAACAGCAGCTGAGCGAGCGGAAGCTTGGATATGATCAGATCGTGGAGCTGGTGATCTGACGATGGCGAAAGAAAAAGCGGGAGTTTGTGTCTGGGACCACAGCGCGAAAGGAGAACATAGATGAAAAAGTTTGACTGCCTGATCCGGGCGTTTCGTTTCCCGGAGGATGTCCGCTGTATCTGCGCGGTGGGCGCGGGCGGAAAGACAGGTCTCCTGTACTGGCTGGCGCAGGAGTACCGGGAAGCGGGCAGGAAAGTCCTTCTCGCAACGACGACCAAAATGTTTCTCCCGAAAGAAAATCAGGTGTTGGACGGGACGGCGGAGGAGATCCTCGGATATCTGGACCGTGAAGGGTTTGCTGTGGCCGGCACTACGATTTGCGGCGGAGAGAAAATGGGTCCTCTGCCTTTGGAGATATGGAGAACAGTGTCTTCAAAGGCGGATCTTGTTCTGGTGGAGGCGGACGGTTCCCGGCGGCTGCCGCTGAAGGTTCCCGGGCCCGGAGAGCCGGTAATTCCGCCGGAATGCGATTTTCTGATCGTGGTGGAGGGAATGTCCGGAATCGGGCGTCCTCTGAGCGAGGTCTGTCACCGGACCGCGCAGGCTGCCGGTGTGCTGGAGTGCCGGGAGAGCCAGACGGTCACGGAAGAAACCGCCGCCCGGATTGCGCGCAGAGGATATCAGAAGTTTCTGACCGGTAAGCGGACAGGCTGCTATTTTATGAATCAGATCGACGTTCTGGGAGTGAGTCAGAGAGAGAGGCTTGCCAAAGCGATGGCAGGGACCGGGGTTGTGTACGGAAGCCTGAAGGAAAGATATTATCTGCGCGAAATCTAAGACCTTATGCAGTGTGGTGACTGCGGGTATCCGGTTTTTCGCGCAGCGGCTTTTTATTGGCGGATGACGTAATCGTTCAGCCGGCTGACAGTTACAAAAAAGAGAAACAGATAGAAACGACAAAGAGCAGGAAACGATCCCGCTGCGGTAGGACAACCAATGAAGCGGCGGGAATATTTCCTGCTCTTTGGAATGCTTGCTTAAATACTCAGAAACCGTTCTTTTCGTGAGCGGATTTTTCTGAGATCAGAGTACATCGTCTCTGCGGATATATCCGGGATGTTCGGTTTCCGCAACGATTTCCTTCGTGTGGATCAGACGTGCATTCTTGTCCACTACATAATGGTCTACATGGACGTCTTTTCCGATCTCGGCGCCCGGAAGAATGACACTGTTTTTCACAACAGCGCCCGGATGGATCATACAGCCGCGTCCGATGATGGAATTCTCAACAGTTCCCTCGATGATACATCCGTTGGAAACGACAGAATTCTTTACATTTGCGGTTTCAAAATACTGAGTCGGACAGGAATCGTTGGTTCTTGTATAGATCGGCCAGTCCTCATTGAACAGATTTGTCGCCGCCTTGAAATCGATCAGAGACATATTTGCATTATAGTAACTCTCAAAGTCTGTGATGGAACCGAAGTAGCCGCGGTGTGCAACGCCGCGAATGTCCAGTTCGCCGCATTCGCTGCTGACAATGTCGGACAGAGAGTAAGCGGAAGAAAGTTTGTGTGCTTTGGTCACCAGTTCAATGAACAATTCTTTCTTCATCACATATGTATCCATGAAAATGTTTCTGTTCTTGGCGTTTCCGTGGTTCGGCTCAATGGCGCTGACGCCTTTCTGGCGGTTCAGCTCCAGAATGTTGCAGCTGAGGTAAGCTTCCTTCGCATTGTCCACGGAATGGTACAGCAGGGTAATGTCCGCGCCGGACTCGATGTGCGTCTGGAGCAGTGCATCGTAATCCATGGAATAAACCATATAGCTCGGAGCAATGATCACGTAAGGATGGTTTACCCGCTCGATACATCCCATGTTTTCGATAAATGCGGCGATATCATTGTTGTAAATATCTCTGTCCATGCCGTTCTCGGAGAACAGGATGTGGAGTTTTCCTCTCTTGGAGTTAATGTTATAATGACGGCCGGTTCCCAAATGTTCGATCAGCGAACGCGGTTTTCTGCGGATATATACCTGAATATGATCGATTCCACTGTTTGTCATATTGGAAATCGGAAAATCGATGACACGGTATCTGCCGAGGAACGAAAATGCTCCGATGGGACGGTAAGGCTGCATACCTTCCACCCAGATGTTTCTTCCTGAGAAGTTTATAATTCCAAATGCGTTTGCCATTTTATTCGTCCCCCTTTACACGTTTCGAAATCAGTTCAATATGTTCGCTGTTCGGATCGCCTACCACAGCATTTTTTCCGACTTTGACACCGTCGGCGATGATCGCGCGATGAACTACCGCGCCTTCTTCCACAACAGCTCCCGGCATCAGTACGCTGTCATAAACTTTCGCATTGGACATAACTTTCGTGCTGGTAAACAGGACGGAATTCTTTACTTCTCCGTCGATCACGCATCCCTGGGTGATAAAGGCGCGTTTGATCTCTGCATTTGGTCCGATGTAGTGAGGAGGTGTGGTGACATCTTCGGTATAGATCTTCCAGGAATTGTCGCTGAGATCCAGCGCATTGTTTTTGTCCAGAAGATCCATATTTGCTTCCCACAGGGAGTCGATGGTTCCTACATCTTTCCAGTAACCCTGGAACTTGTAAGCGTACAGGTTTCTTCCTTCCCGAAGCATTTCCGGAATGATATCTTTTCCGAAGTCATGGTTGGAATCCGGATTCTTGATATCTGCTGTCAGCATCTTGCGCAGAAGTTTCCAGTCGAAGATATAGATACCCATAGAGGCGAGATTGCTCTTTGGCTCCTGCGGTTTTTCTTCAAAGTCAATAATTCGTCCAGTTTCGTTTGTGTTCATGATTCCAAAACGGCTTGCTTCTTTCATGGGTACTTCAATCACGGCGATCGTTGCATCGGCTCCGCAGGCTTTATGGTAATCCAGCATTTTGGAATA
>DXEK01000060.1 GCA_019115005.1 Candidatus Fusicatenibacter merdavium
ATGGCTACAATGCCTATGAGGCAATTCGAAGTGCAATTTCAGGCCACCCAGATGTTATCTTTGAATAGAGGGTGCTGAACAGTTACATTTATCGCAGCAAATTTGCACACCAGCGCTGTCACACTGCCTTCCCTGTTTGGAACTGCAAGATATGTCTGATCTTCCTCCAGCGCTCCTCCCACTCCTTGTGTTAGAAATTCAGGAGTTATATTTCCGCTTGCAATCGGTTCCGGAAACTCCGTCTCGCTGTTTTGTGCACCCACTCTTTCCAAGCCCGAACAGTACTCCTCCAGATAAGCCTTCAGTACTTCTTCCGTAAACGTCAGTTTTCCCGTCTGATAATCCGCCAGATTTTCAAAAGAATATACAAAATCAAAAGCCCAGAGGTTTCCCACTATCGGGCTGTCCGAAGCGATAAGCGTTTCCCAGGAGTCCGGTAATTCCTGTCCGGACAGATCACTGCTCTTATACACATATGCCTGAATATAGTAATACAACGGCAGCACTACCTGTCCCTCCTCCGTCTTGCCGGCCACCAGCACGGTCTGGTTCCACCCACTGGTATCTATATATTTTGCATTGCTGATGTACTCGTCCAACGGTAAAAACATACCCGCTTCCATTGCTTTCCCCAGATCTCTGAAAAGGTCCTCATGGCTTGCATCCACCGTGGGCGGAGTGCATGACAGCACAAATATGTCGGGCCCTTCTCCCGCCATGATCTCTGTACGCAGTTCAGAAAGCTTTAATTCTGCTGATTCACCATCTGTCGGTATCTCAACAATCTCTACTTCTAATCCTCCCTCTATTTCCTGCCAGCCCTCGACCAAAGTATCCATATACCACCTGTTTGTGTCATTGATACAGACTTTCAGCGTCTCGTCCTCTTCCTTTCCGCAGCCGACGAACAACATCAGCGCGAAAGCAGCAACACCCAAAAAACATGCTCTTTTCATACAAATCCTTCTTCCACAAACTCAAAATAAGCTTTCTTTGTTTCGTTTATATTTATCTGTTCATAAATATTTACAACAAAAAACAAAATTTCACGGACTTTTTCTGATAAAATTATAACTCATCCCTATTATTTTGTAAACAAAACGACCTATTATAAAGATTACAATTTTCTAACTTCTCTTGTACGTCAAAAATATGGCTGCATAAACACGACAAAACCGGCTGCCCTGACTCATCGCCAGAACCGCCGGTTCTTTGTTTTCGATATTTATTTTTTCTCGATCAACAGATTCTGATATTTACTTTCTCGTCGGAAAACTGCCGCCTGCTTCAAACTTTGCCGCCACATCCTTCAGATACTCTGTGATCGGAAGATGCTGCGGACAGGCTTTCTCGCACTGTTTGCACCCGATACAGTCGCTGGCTTTTCCGTGCCGGAGGCTGATATTGTTATAGTAAACCGCGTGGCTGGAAAAGCTTCCCGTCGTCCTGGAAATACTGTTGTACAGCGCGAAATACTGGGGAATCGCGATCTGTTTCGGACATCCGTGGGTACAATAAGAACAAGAGGTACACGGGATCGGCGTATTCTTCTCAATGATCTCCCGCACCTGATCGATGACCGCCAGTTCCTCCTCTGTAATAGGTTTGAAATTTTTGAATGTCACTGTGTTGTCCAGCACCTGCTCCATGGAATTCATTCCCGACAGGACTCTCACGACGCCTTCCTGACTCGCCGCAAAGCGGAATGCCCACGATGTCGCCGACGCATCCGGATGGTATTCTTTCATCAGCTTCAGGGCTTCCTCCGGCAGATTGACCAGCGTACCGCCCTTGCTTTTTTCTGGCCGCAAAACCGAAGGCGTCGTACTTCTGACATTTTTCATAGACGTTGGTTCCCATATTGTGAAGGAGATAATAGTCAAAGTACTCTACCCCACAGTGCTCCAACTGTTCATTGAAAATCCGCTCCATATCCTCCGCGTCTTTGAAATCCCGCAGCGGAAGTTTCGTCGCAAGTTCAAAGCTGTCTCTTGGATGGCGCCTGACAAGAGTCTCCCGCACAGCTTCCTCACAGTGATAGCCATGATAAGTATATGCAGCGTCAAAGTAAGTAAAACCCTGTTCCAGATAAGTATCAAAAAGTTTTTCGATCAACGGGTAATCAAACGATGCAGGATCCTCCGCATTCAACAGCGGAAGCCGCATACAGCCATAACCAAACTGATAGTTTTCCATTTCTATCCTCCTACTCTTCTTTTTCCGGCATCTCTGCCGCCGCTTCCCTGACACAGTTTAACGCGTTCAGACTTCTCGGATATCCGATGAACGGCAGACATCGTGAAATGATTTTGATCAGGAACGGTCTGTCGTTCATCGGATATCCTATTGTTCTTTGCATGGGAGATCAGCTGGGGTTCACATCCGCTCGTGGTACTCTTTTGCCGCCTTCGTAATACTCATCACACTTTCACTCCCTGTTCTGTTTTTTATAGCAGTCCAGACAAACAGCGCTGTCGCTTTTCCGATCGAATCATCGATCTCTCGCGGCCTTCCACCGGATGCCTTTCCGCTGTTCTGTCTTCTATTATAGAAGGAAACAAAAAATCATCAATTTTTGTTTCTGCATGTTCGCATTAGTAAAACTTATACGGGAATATTCTGCGTTACAGTCCAGCTGGCTGAACTGTAACTATTCTGCCGGTTTTCTTCGGCAAAAATCAGCATATCCGACGCGAAATATGATATAATGGGAATGCCGAATGAGCAGAAAACGCGCCATTCCGGCGGATCACACAACTTCAGAAAAGGAGAAGCACACATGAAAATATTGTTGACCGGTTTCGAACCCTTTGGCGGAGAGACTATCAATCCGTCTTTTGAAGCGATCAAACAACTGCCGGACTGTATCGGCAGCGCTGAGATCATAAAAGTTCAGCTTCCGGTTTCTTTCGAATCCTCCGGTCCCGTGCTGACGGAAGCTTTGGAAACTTACCAACCGGACGCCGTGATCTGTGTCGGCCAGGCGGGCGGTTATTCCGGAATCGCAGTGGAACGTGTCGCCGTCAATCTGAGAGACGCCACGGCGGCAGACAACTGCGGGATCGCACCGGAAGATCAGCCTGTCATTGCCGGAGGACCGGACGCTTACTTTTCCTCTCTCCCGGTAAAAGAAATCACAGCCGCTCTGAAACATCACGGGATTCCGGCATCTGTGTCAAACTCCGCGGGCACCTATGTCTGCAACAACGTTATGTACACCCTGCTCCATCTGATCCGAAGCAGAAATCTTCCCATACAGGGCGGTTTCATCCACGTGCCATACTCCATGGAACAGGCTGCGCATAAAACGTCCTCCGTCCCATCGATGGCGCTGGAACATATGACAAAAGGATTGGAACTTGCGATCGACGTCCTGATACATCCGAACTGATCAGCAATCCCACCGGCACTGTTTCAGATCCACATGAAAGTCATCTTTCATCGGAACTCCTTCCATCTGAAGCAGCTGCCTCTGTTCCGGCCAGCCCGGAGTCAGTCTTCCCTCATGATTGACCACTCTGTGGCAAGGATAATGTCCATACCGCTCAGCCATGCTGAGCACCTTGCCTACCAGGCGGGCATTTTTCTCCCTTCCAATCAGTTTTGCGATCTGTCCGTAGGTAGCCACATTTCCCTCAGGAATCTCCTCCACCACGGAGAGGATTTCATAAATCAAATCTTGCTGTAAAACACGTTTCACAATTTTTCCTCCGATCTCTTCCCTTTTTCAGGTCTGTTAATTGGTTTTTCCAGCCTGATCGCCCAGGCACGGCAGCCTCTTGCCAGGTGTATCTCAAAAAATGCGTAACAGACGCGACAATCTGTTACGCATGAAAAGGCTCACTTTTGTGTACCTTAAAAGGCTGCGGCAGCTCTCTCTTTCTTTTCCTTCTTTTCTCCGAAACTTTTCTTTAGATCTTCATCCATACGAAAATTTACCATTGTCTGTGGCATATTAACACCTCCTATCTTTAGTATTGCAATTTGTAAAGCATTTGTCAATTTATTGCTTTACATTCTTTTGTCTAATATGCGTTGGAAAGTATGTAAAAAACACGAAAAACCGCACCAGCCATTAAAGCCAGTGCGGTCTGTGTGTTTCACTATATTGTTTATGCGGATATATTCTTTTCCGCAAATTGCCTTAAATGATTAGAACTTCCCAGCCTTAGCAGCTTCCTCAATGCTTACCGCAACAGCTACCGTCATTCCAACCATCGGGTTGTTTCCTGCACCGATCAGACCCATCATCTCAACGTGAGCCGGAACAGAAGAAGATCCAGCGAACTGCGCGTCGGAATGCATACGTCCGAGAGTATCGGTCATACCGTAAGAAGCCGGGCCTGCCGCCATGTTGTCCGGATGCAGAGTACGTCCTGTACCACCGCCGGATGCAACAGAGAAGTATTTCTTTCCTGCCTCGATACGTTCTTTCTTATAAGTACCAGCTACCGGATGCTGGAAACGGGTCGGGTTGGTGGAGTTTCCTGTAATGGAAACATCTACGTTCTCTCTCCACATGATCGCAACGCCTTCGCGTACATCGTTTGCGCCGTAGCAATTAACTTTTGCACGCGGTCCGTCAGAGTATGCTTTGCGGAATACTTCTTTCAGTTCTCCTGTGTAATAATCAAACTCTGTCTCGATATAAGTAAATCCGTTGATACGAGCGATGATCTGAGCGGCGTCTTTTCCAAGACCGTTCAGGATAACACGCAGAGGTTTCTGACGTACACGGTTTGCTTTCTCTGCAATACCGATCGCTCCCTCAGCAGCTGCGAAAGACTCATGTCCAGCCAGGAATGCGAAGCACTCGGTATCCTCTTCCAGAAGCATTTTGCCCAGGTTTCCATGTCCCAGACCTACTTTACGCTGGTCTGCAACAGAACCCGGAATACAGAAGGACTGAAGTCCCTCACCGATTGCAGCGGCAGCCTCAGATGCTTTGCGGCAGCCTTTTTTGATCGCGATCGCAGCGCCTACGGTGTAAGCCCATTTTGCGTTTTCGAAGCAGATCGGCTGAATGCCTTCTACCATTTTATATACATCAAGGCCTGCAGCTTTTGTTACTTCTGCTGCTTCCTCGATGGAATTGATTCCGTACTCAGCGAGTTTTGCCAGAATCTGTTTTTCTCTTCTTTCATATGATTCAAATAATGCCATTTCCTCGTCCTCCTGATTCTCAAGCTTTTCTCGGGTCAATGATCTTGACAGCATCGTTTACACGGCCATACTGTCCCTGGGCTTTTTCAAATGCGGTGTTTGCATCGTCTCCGCCTTTGATAAACTCCATCATTTTACCGAAGTTTACGAATTTGTAACCGATGATCTGATCCTCTTCGTCGAGAGCGATACCTGTTACATATCCATCGGTCATTTCCAGATAACGAGGTCCTTTTGCAAGTGTTCCGTACATGGTTCCAACCTGAGAACGCAGTCCTTTACCGAGATCTTCCAGACCGGCGCCGATTGCCAGACCTTCCTCGGAAAATGCGCTCTGGCTTCTTCCGTATACAATCTGCAGGAACAGTTCTCTCATTGCTGTATTGATAGCATCACAAACAAGGTCTGTGTTCAGAGCCTCAAGGATGGTAAGTCCCGGCAGGATCTCAGATGCCATTGCTGCGGAATGAGTCATTCCGGAACATCCGATCGTCTCAACCAGAGCCTCCTGGATAACACCGTCTTTTACGTTCAGTGTAAGTTTACAGGTACCCTGCTGAGGAGCGCACCAGCCAATTCCGTGTGTCATGCCGGAAATATCTTTGATTTCTTTTGCTTTAACCCATTTTGCTTCTTCCGGGATCGGAGCTGCGCCGTGATGAACGCCCTGAGTAACCGGACACATCATTTCTACTTCGTGTGAATAAATCATTGTTAGACTCCTTTCAAATATGTACTTATTTGAGATTTTGTCTTTGGAACAACCCGCAAT
>DXEK01000061.1 GCA_019115005.1 Candidatus Fusicatenibacter merdavium
GTCCTTCAGGATATTGAAAGCCTGGACTATGATATCAGTGATGAAGATATGACCGCGAGTGGTTCTGAAGATACACAGACGGAGGATGCGGGAAATGTTACCGAGACGCCGGGAGAAGCAGTCCTGACCGGGGCTTCTACATACATGGCGCAGGCCAGGCTCGACCGGGAACAGGTACGCTCGCAGAATAAGGAAGCGCTGAATGAGATCATCAACAATACCAGTCTTTCCGAGACGGAACGTCAGAGCGCCGTGCAGAGTCTTGTGGAAATGACGGATCTGATCGAAAAAGAGACAGCGGCTGAGCAGATGCTGGAAGCGCAGGGATTTTCTGATGTGGTGGTAAATCTGACGGGAGAAACTGCCGACGTTGTTGTGCCGCAGACACAGGTCAGCGATGAACAGCGGGCGCAGATCGAAGATATTGTCACACGGAAAGCGGAGATCGGTGTGGAAAATATCGTGATCACGCCGATGAGCGAGACGGGACAGACAGACGGCAGCGGTGATTCCGGAACAGATGCGGATGTATCGGAGACTCAGGCGCCGGAAGAGTAGCAGGAGATCAGGCGGCAAAAAGGCGGATAGTCAAAAGGAATGCAAGCGTGTCCGCCTGATTCGTTGCCTGCGGGAATAAAAAGTTCAGAAGCTCCCTCAGATGAGTATGTCTCATCCGAGGGAGCTTCTGAACTTTATTTCCGTAAACGGCTGCCAATGCTTACGGCTCCAGGGCGAGACGCTTTACATAATTGAACGCCTTCCGGATCGGCGGGATCGCCAGAAGGATCACGGTGAGGACGCCTTCTGTCAGAAGATAGGTGTAGTTGTAGATCACAGGATACAGGATGGTCAGTGATTTCGGGAACTTGTCTGGAATATAGTCCATCCAGTACAGATATCCGCCCAGAGTATGGAACACTCCCCGGGCCAATACAGCCAGGATATAACCTTTGATCAGACCGTTTTTGCTTTTCGAGAAAACGCCTGCCAGACCGAGCGCTGCAAATGCAAATACATAATCACAGCAGACCTGGAACGGGGAAAGGACGTAAGGTTCCTGGAGAAACTGAAGGAGTCCGTAGGCAAACCCCACGAGAATCCCGGTCTTGACTCCGTACCAGTTCGCAATCAACACGATGAAAAGCATAGAGCATAAAGTCATGGAGCCTCCGTATGGAAATTTGAACAGCTTGATATAGGAAGTCACGAATGCCAGCGCAACTCCCATCGCGCAGAAACACAATCTCTTTGCACTCATAGCTTTGGCTGTGCGTGCTCCGGCAGCCTTTCGTCCGGCCAGATATACGCCTGCCAGAAAAATCAGGATCGTACCGATGATACAGATTATGTATCCGGCAGTCGTCAGACCGCCGTCTGCGGTAGTCATAAATGAAAACATAAAATCGCCTCCTCATAATTTGTCGACAAAAAGTATAGGACATTTTTCGGATAAATGCAAGAATAACAAAAAACACGGCTGTTTTATTGGTACAGTTAAGCCAGGTCTGCGCATTTGCTGCGCAGACCGTATGAAAACATAGTGCTTGTGGGCATTCGGCCCACCGCGAAGCAATTCTCAATGGCTGGATATCGTTCGAATAATTATTCCTGAACCTTTGATTCTTTTTTTGCCTTAATAATCTGATATTGATAGAAAACTACCGGCAGAGCCCAGAGAAAAAAATGCCAGGAGCCATAGATAACTGCAAATAGTGCCAGCATCACAAAGAGAGTCAGCCATGGATTTCGGATCGATCGGTAATATTCCGTCTGATCCTCCCAGGAAGTGTGCAGTTCAAATGGTCTTCCATCGTTTTCTTTTTCAACAATCAACAGTTCCCGGTTAAAAGTAGTCTGATGAGTTGCAATACGTCCTCCCTTTTCTGCCCACGGGCGGAATTTTAATTTTCCAATAGAGTAGTTAAGATTTATATTTTTATAAAAGACCTTATAACCGACATCTTCCAGAAAATCGTGATAATCCTGCGCATTCCGGTGACTTTTATGACCGATGAAATCAACTTTATAAACTACCTTCCCCGGCTGGCATTCTTTGAAATGATATGCTAGTTTGCCAACTGCAGTCAGCCGGTAACCACGCTGCGCCATTTTGTTCAGCCATCTCTCTTGCGTTTGAAGCAGTCCTCCGAAGAAGCGGTAACATTTCTTGCTCATATTTTTGTTCCTCCCATGATTTTTTCAGCAATACCTACCAGAGAGTGAAGCCGCTGTAGTTCTGTCTCCGCTACAGATTTTCCCTCCTGGGTAATCTCATATTCTTTTTTTCTTCCGTCCTTATTCCCACACGGCCGGATCCATCCTTTTTCCTGCAGCGTATTCAGTGCCCCATACAGAGTCCCCGCCCCCAGCGACAACCGACCATTCGTTTCCTCTTCTACAAATTGCATGATAGCATAGCCATGTTTCGGCGTATACAAAGAAAGCAGGATAAAAAATGTCACTTCTGTCAGAGCTCCCCCTTTCACATGATCTCTCAAATTGCATTCTCCTTTCTCTGTATCATACCATTCTGTCATCTTAACGGTTGTTGCTCCATAACGGCACAGAACCGTTCCTATCAGATACAGCAGTATCCCGGACTTTGTTTTTTATTACGGTTACTGTAATAAATATATCAGTAACCGTAATAAATGTCAAGATATAAATATCATCCGATCATAAAGTAAAAATACATATTGACATACCTGTAGACAAGTGCTACACTATAATTAGTTCAAGCAATAAACTAATAGCAAAGGAGGTTCTTATCATGCAGATTCTGAGAGTGACGGATGAAGCATTCCGTCCCTACGGAAGAGTCGTCACCGGTATCGATGTCAGCGACATCATCCGCGGCATGGAGAAAACGCCCTGCCCGAAAGAGGAAGTTGTCTATGTGCCGTCGGAGACAGATCTGGAAGCATGCGAGAGCGCGAAGCAGATTTCCGACAGCTTGTACGGCGGTATGCCCATCCAGATCGGTTACTGTAATGGAAACAACTATCTGCTGAATGCCGTGGAGTACCACCGCGACAGCGAGATTAACATTGCTGTGACAGATATGATCCTGATCCTGGGAAAAGAGCAGGACATTACACCGGAGCAGACCTATGATTCCTCAAAAATGGAGGCGTTCCTTGTTCCGGCGGGTACTGTGATCGAAGTGTATGCGACGACCCTGCACTATGCGCCGTGCAATGTGGCGGAATCCGGATTTAAAGTGGTGGTTGTGCTGCCGAAGGGAACCAACACCGACCTTGATCCATATACAAAGGCGACCAAAGAGGACGACCTGCTGTTCGCGCGGAACAAATGGTTGCTCAGCCATCCGGATGCGAATATTGAGGGAAGCGTTGCCGGCATCCGGGGAGAAAACCTGAGCATCCGGTAATGAAATAGAGAGGCAGTCTGCGCAGGGCATGCACAGGCCTGCCGGAACCATTCATCAAATCACACACAAAAATGGAGGAATGAAATCATGATCAACATGCCTGAAATCAAACTGGGAATCGTTGCTGTAAGCCGTGACTGTTTCCCGATGACTCTGTCCGAGAACAGAAGAAAAGCCGTCGTAGCCGCTTACGACGGAGAAATCTACGAATGTCCTACCGTCGTTGAGAGCGAGAAGGACATGCTGAAAGCCCTGTCCGAAGTCAACGAGGCAGGATGCGACGCACTGGTTGTTTACCTTGGCAACTTCGGACCGGAGACGGCAGAGACTCTGCTTGTAAAATATTTCGACGGACCGTGTATGGTAGTAGCTGCCGCTGAGGAGAGGGGCGACAATCTGGTAGGCGGACGTGGAGACGCTTACTGCGGTATGCTGAATGCAAGCTACAACCTGAAACTGCGCAACCTGCACGCATATATTCCGGAATATCCTCTTGGAAACGCACAGGAAGTTGCGGATATGATCAAAGAGTTCAAGACCATCGCAAGCGCAGTGGTAGCCGTACATAATCTGAAGATCATCAGCTTCGGACCGCGTCCGCAGGATTTCCTTGCATGCAACGCGCCGATCAAGCAGCTGTACAACCTGGGTGTTGAGATCGAGGAGAATTCCGAACTGGATCTGTTCGAAGCGTTCAACAAGCATGAAGGCGACGAGCGTATCCCGGAAGTTGTCAAGGATATGGAGAAAGAGCTGGGTGAAGGCAATAAGAAACCGGAGATCCTGGCAAAACTGGCACAGTATGAGATCACTCTGTTAGACTGGATCGAGGCCCACAAAGGTTCCCGTAAATATGTTGCGATCGCCGGAAAATGCTGGCCGGCATTCCAGACACAGTTCGGGTTCGTTCCGTGCTATGTCAACAGCCGTCTGACCGGAAGAGGAATCCCGGTATCCTGTGAGGTAGATATCTACGGCGCATTGTCCGAGTTTATCGGAACCGTTGTATCCAGAGATGCTGTGACTCTGCTGGATATCAACAACACTGTGCCGAGAGATATGTATGAGTCCGAGATCAAAGGAAAATACGATTATCAGTTCAACGATACTTTCATGGGCTTCCACTGTGGAAATACTCCTTCCAGCAAGCTGTCCTTCTGCGAGATGAAATATCAGTTCATCATGGCAAGAAGCCTGCCGGAAGAGGTAACTCAGGGTACTCTGGAGGGCGATATCGTGCCGGGAGATATCACATTCTACCGTCTGCAGAGTACATCCGATGCGAAGCTGGTAGCTTACATTGCACAGGGCGAGGTTCTTCCGGTAGCGACAAAATCCTTCGGAGGCATCGGCATCTTCGCAATTCCGGAGATGGGAAGATTCTACCGTCACGTTCTGGTAGAAGGCAACTATCCGCATCACGGAGCTGTAGCATTCGGACACTTTGGAAAAGAGATGTTTGAAGTATTCAAGATGCTTGGCGTTGACGTAAACAGCATCGGATACAATCAGCCGAAGGGCGTTCGTTATCCGACCGAGAATCCGTGGGCATAATTTCTGTGAGAGCATAGCGGCAGTCCGGCGGCCGGAACGCTGCGCATTGTGACAGCGGTTCGGCGGTGGAATTGTCAATGGAATAGAAAACAGGGGCGGATGCGGCATCTGTGGCAGGCATAGTCTGTTCCGGATGCTGCATCCGCTTTGCTGTTTTGATGAAATGAAAGGAGTTCTGATATGTACTATATCGGCGTTGACCTTGGAACCTCAGCGGTAAAGCTGCTGATGATGGACGGTTCCGGAAAAATCATGAACATTGTATCCCGCGAGTATCCGATTTCCTTCCCGCATCCGGGCTGGTCGGAGCAGAAACCGGAAGACTGGTGGGAACAGAGTAAGGAAGGGATCAAGGAACTTACGGAAGGCTTTGACAAGTCGCAGGTGGCAGGCATCAGCTTCGGCGGACAGATGCACGGACTGGTGATCCTGGACAGCGAGGACCATGTGATCCGTCCGGCGATCCTGTGGAACGACGGCCGTACCCAGAAACAGACCGATTACCTGAACAATGTGATCGGAAAAGACAAACTGTCCCAGTATACCGCAAATATCGCATTCGCCGGCTTTACCGCTCCGAAAATTCTGTGGGTGAAGGAGAACGAGCCGGAGAATTTTGCGAAGATCTGTAAGATCATGCTGCCGAAGGACTATCTGGCATATAAACTGTCCGGTTCCTTCTGCACGGATTACTCCGATGCGTCCGGAATGCTTCTGCTGGATGTACAGCATAAATGCTGGTCCAAAGAGATGATGGAAATCTGCGGAATCAGGGAAGAGCAGCTGGCAAAGCTGTATGAGAGTTATGAAGTTGTGGGTACGCTGAAGCCGGAAGTGGCGGCGGAACTGGGTCTGCCGGAAAGCTGCAAGATCGTTGCAGGAGCAGGAGACAACGCAGCGGCGGCTGTCGGAACAGGAACCGTCGGCGACGGCATGTGCAACGTTTCCCTGGGAACCAGCGGAACGATTTTTATCTCCAGCGAGAATTTCGGTGTGGACAGCAACAATGCCCTCCATGCATTCGCACATGCAGACGGACATTATCACCTGATGGGATGTATGCTGAGCGCGGCGTCCTGCAATAAGTGGTGGATGGACGAGATCATCGGCACGAAGGATTACTCTGCAGAGCAGGCGAAGATCACGAAACTCGGCGAGAACAATGTGTTCTTCCTTCCGTACCTGATGGGAGAGCGTTCTCCGCACAACAATCCCAACGCTCGCGGAACCTTTATCGGTCTGACGATGGACACGACCCGCGCCGATATGACCCAGGCGGTTCTGGAAGGCGTTGCTTTCGCGATCCGCGACTCCTTTGAGGTGGCGAAATCTCTGGGAATTCAGATCGAGCGCACCAAGATCTGCGGCGGCGGAGCGAAGAGCCCGCTGTGGAAAAAGATGATCGCGAATATCCTGAACATCAAGGTGGACAGTATTGAGTCCGAGGAAGGCCCGGCGATGGGCGGTGCGATGCTGGCGGCGGTTGCCAACGGAGAGTTTGCTTCTGTTGAGGACGCCGCGGCGAAGATCGTGAAAGTGACCGAGACCATCGAACCGGAACCGGAACTGGTGGCAAAATACGAAGAAAAGTATCGCAAATTCGCAAAGATCTACCCGACCGTAAAAGATCTGTTCAGCGAACTGCTGTGATCGGGTACCGCTCAGCCAGCTGAGTCGTCACGGAATCCGATCACTTTGGTGGGAAGATAAAACGGAAAGAAACAATACATACAGACGGAGATTACAGAGACCGGTACCCGTTCAGCCAGCTGAGCGGGTACACGGTCTCCTCTATTTAAAAAAAGGACTTGACCTGGAGTACACTCCAGGTTTTATGATAATACCAGAACGAAAAAGCGTTTCGTTCTGGCCTATGGACAGCGGAAAACGAAACGGAAAACAGAATTTCAGCAGGAAAGAGGAGATATAGGATGAAAGTGACAGATACAGCAAAACAGTATCTTGAGAAAATGTTTTCGGGACAGGAGCCGGCGCTTGCGCAGACGGATCCGGAGTTTGCAGAACGCTTTGCGAATTTTGCGTTTGACGAGGTAGTGAACGAGCCGGGCAGGGGACTGGACGACAAGACGAGATTTCTGGCGATCCTGGCGACCCTGCTGGGCTGCCAGGGGATCGATGCGTTCCGTTTGATGGTGCCGGCGGCTCTGAATTACGGGGTGACGCCGGTGGAGATCAAGGAGACAGTGTATCAGGCGGTTGCCTATCTGGGGATCGGAAGAGTTTACCCGTTCCTGAATGCAGTCAACGAGTGCTTCGAGACGCAGGGCATTTCCCTTCCGCTGGAACCTCAGGCACAGACGACGGCGGAAGACCGTCTGGAGAAAGGTAATCAGGTACAGGTGGATATCTTCGGAGAAGGAATGCGCGGATTCGACAAGAGCGGTCCGGAGGAATCCAGACACATCAACAAATGGCTGGCGGACAACTGTTTCGGAGATTATTATACAAGAACCGGACTGGACAACGGGCAGAGAGAGATGATCACGTTCTGCTTCCTGGCGGCACAGGGCGGCTGCGAGCCGCAGCTGACGTCCCATGCGGCAGGCAATATGCGTGTCGGCAATGACAAACAGTTCCTGATCAATGTGATCAGCCAGTGTGTTCCGTACATCGGATATCCCAGAAGCCTGAATGCGCTCCGCTGTGTCAACGAGGCGGCGAAACAGCAGGGATAAGCGCAGGGATCCAAAGATAAATGTATAGCGCTTCGGAAAAATGCTGCACTGTGTTCGGCAAAATTTTTCCGGAGCGCTATTTTTTCAGGTTTATTGACGCAGTTTTGTGAATCCGATATAATATGAAACAAGCGGAAAAAGGTCATAAATTTCATGCTTGCATGAAAATTTATGACTTTGTGGAGCGTAAAACACCGAAAAGCAGCCATTTTTCGAAGAAAAATGGGCGGATTTGAGGTGTCTTCAGGATTGCGGGAGCACGAAGTGCGGAGCAATCCGTAGCATCCTTGGGGCCAAAATACCTTTTGACCCCAAATCATACTGTTAAGCAAATGCAAAAGATCAGAGGAGCGATATTTGCGATGATTGAAATACTGAACGGAATGCACGAAACGATCAATTACGGGAATTCTCTCGGGCTTCGCCTGTATCATAACGTTGACTATGAAGATTATCCCGAGCACTGGCATGTGGGGATCGAGATCATCATGCCGGTGGAGGATACCTATCGGGTGGGAGTCGGAGAGCAGTGGTACGATCTGGGAACCGGAGATATTATCATTATCAATTCCGGTGTGATCCATGCGCTGCAGGCTCCGCCGCGGGGAGAACGTATGATCCTGCAGTTTGATCCGGCGCTGCTGTATAATCTGAAAGAAATGGAGACACTGCTCTTTATGATGCCTACAGTGGTTTTCCTGAAAAGGCAGGATGACACGGAGTTATATCGGTTTCTGAAGGAAAGGCTGGATAAAATAATCTGTGAGTACGATGGAAACAGTACCTTTCGTGAGGCGTCCATTTACGCCAGCCTGATTGAAATGTATGTGGGACTGGGGCGTTTTGAGGTATACAGCGATGAGCATAAGGACAAGCATCAATCTGATTCGAAACAGCAGGAGTATATCGAGGCGGTGATGAGCGCCTGTACCTACATCAATCGGAAATATATGGAAAACCTTACGCTGGAGGAAGTGGCCTCCGTCAGCGGATTTTCCAAGTTCCATTTCACCAGAGTTTTCAAACAGTATATGAACATGACCTTTTACGAATATCTGAATTCCAAACGTGTGAAGCGGGCGGAGGAACTGCTGTATAACAAGGAAATGAGTATCACGGATGTGGCGATGAATTCAGGGTTCAGTTCCCTGAGTGCATTTAACCGCACGTTCAAGGCTCTGAGACATTGTTCTCCGAGCGATTTCCGGAAGAAACGTCTGACCGGGAGAATGGGCGGAACGGGAAGCGACTGAACGTACGAAAGTTATATGGAACTGTCAGAGCGTTCCGTGTAAAGTGAGGGATCGGAGGATCCCGGAAGGGCGATGTACAATGAAGGAATATAAGATCATGATCGTTGACGACGAGCCGGATATCTCGGAGCTGCTTGAAAAAGCGCTGTCGATCGAGGGATTTCACAGGATACTCAAGGCAGATCGCGGAAAAGAAGCGGTGGAAATCTGCAGGAAAGATGAACCGGATCTTGTCATCCTGGACGTCATGCTGCCTGATCTGGACGGTTATGAGGTGTGCAGACAGATCCGGCAGTTCTCCCGCTGTCCTGTTTTGTTCCTCTCCGCAAAGAATGATGAACTGGATAAGATACTGGGTCTGGCGGTGGGCGGCGATGATTACGTGACGAAGCCGTTTAGTCCCAGAGAGGTTGTCTACCGGGTAAAAGCGCAGCTGCGCCGGGCAGAGTATCAGCAGGAATCCCCGGGTTCCCGGATGGTCCGGATCGGGGAACTGACGATCGATCCGGACGGCTGCCGTGTGATGAAAAACGGAAAAGAAATCGGACTGACCGCCCGTGAGTTTGAACTTCTGCAGTATATGGCGCAGAATACAAGGCGGGTGATCAGCCGGGAACAGTTGTATGAAGCGGTCTGGGGAGAGGACAGTCTCGGATGCGACAATACGGTCATGGTTCATATCCGGCATCTGAGGGAAAAGATAGAGGAAGATCCCACGTCCCCCAGATACCTCATCACGAAGAAAGGACTGGGATACAAGCTGGTGAATCCATATGAAAGCTAGACGGAACAGGAATCCATTTGCCTACACCGCGATCCTTTTATCTGCGTTGTTTGTCATTCTGATCGTTTTTGGGATCGGAATGTTTTATTATGTTTTTTCCATCCCGGAGCCGGAGGGACTGAGTCTCGCTTCGTGGCCGCATACGTTTACGAACGACTTTTCTACCTGGATCGAGTACGACGACGGACAAACAGACGTGAAAGCGCTCGGCCTTCAACGGCTGGAAGAATACGGACTCTGGGTACAGATCCTGGACGAGTCCGGCCGGGAGATCTTTTCCTACCGTAAGCCTGACGTCTATCCGGAAGCTTACAGTATGTCAGAGCTTCTGGCGCTTTCGGAAAGCGGATATGAAAACGGGAACACGGTGTTTGTCAGCAGCTGCAGAATTTCCGGTACAACGTTGAATTATCTCGTCGGTTATCCATACTCCATAGGAAAGACCATGGTGTATTATAACGGGGAGAATGTGGTCCGTCTGGGTCCGCTGGTAAAGCGGATCCTGCCGCTTGCCGCCGGAGCGGCAGTGATCGGCGGGCTGGTGTATTCTTTCTGGCTGTCAAAAAAACTGTCTGTGCTAATCGGATCGATCCGGAAGATCTCCCAGCATTCCTATGAGCCTGTGAAGGAAAAAGGTGTATTCGGTGAAGTTTACCGGTCGTTGAACAAAATGGACCGGGAACTGCGCCGGAGTGAAAAACTTCAGGAGGAGACAGACCGCACCCGGAAAGAGTGTGATTCTGAATACGCAGATTGCCAGGGAATATTTGTGTGGCGGGAATCCGGCGCGGCACAGAGGAGACTGGTTTTATCAGAACTTTGAAAATGTACAGTCCCCGGATGGCAGTATATTTACAGAGCCGGATCCGTCAGATGCCAGGAAACAGGAAGTAAAGAAAGTATTGGATATATTGGAACGTGCAGCGGATTCTTTTGAACCATTGAATCCTGATGTTTGGAATACTTTGTTTCCTGAATGGAGAAGTACCGTCCGCAGCGTGTCTGTAGATCTGATTGTCGGATTTCCCAAACCGTATGATGCGGTTGCAAAATATGACGCAGAGGGAAATGCCCATGTGATTTTTGATTTGTGCTGCTGGGCCGGATAC
This sequence comes from Candidatus Fusicatenibacter merdavium, assembly GCA_019115005.1. Classification (GTDB taxonomy): domain Bacteria; phylum Bacillota; class Clostridia; order Lachnospirales; family Lachnospiraceae; genus Fusicatenibacter; species Fusicatenibacter merdavium. The sequence goes on from DXEK01000061.1 coordinate 10,788, forward strand.
TTGAAATCCTACAACATAGAAAAACTGGCGAAAGGTCTTTTGACACACGAACTTTTTCATGTCCTGATCGCAGACAAATATCCGGAACTCCAGGAGGACGGGAATGAAATAAATTATCTGACGGCGCTGGATGCCGTCACATTTAATGAGGGTTTTGCCCATCTGGTATCTTATGAAGATCAGGAGATCAACGATGCTGACTGGAATTCCGAAAAAATTCGAAAGGTATGGGAGAAAAGTATTGTTCAATTAAAAAATGCGGCGGTGTGTAAGATACCTGAGCAGCAGAGAATGTATCTGTTTCATGCAAACTGCGGAAAATATTATGAAAAATTTGCCGCGATGGCAGGAATGATCTATCTTGCGCGTATCTGGGAACATGAGGGAACGGCAGGGCTGAAAAAAATCATGGATGACGGATACGAAGGGTTTGCCGGGAAGTGCTGTGAGTCAGAGTGGGCGAACACAGACGGCCCTTTATGATGAAAAACGCATACTGAGAATAGAAGCATGATTTTTTCTGAGCAAAAGAAAGATATTCAGGGACATACGGTACCGCTATCGTGGATACCGTATGTCCCTGTTATGGTCTTACAGCAGATGTTTTCTCAGTTCTGCGCCGTCCTCTGCAGACAGGTAAGCCGGTGCGATGTCGAAGACTGTCTTGCATCCGCACTGTCCCTCTTTGCTCAGGCGGTAAGCCGCTCTTGCATAGGCAACCAGGACGGAGGAAGTGAACTCCGGATTGGAATCCAGCTTCAGATTGTATTCGATCAGGTGACTGTGCTCTCCGTTCCAGCCGGTTTTTCCGCTGCGGATCACGAAGCCGCCGTGAGGAATACCGCTGTGGTTTTTCTGCATTTCTTCTTCACTGATGAAGTGTACGATCGTGTCGTACTCGTCGAAATAATTCGGCATGGTCTTGATCGTCTCCTCGATCTTTGCCAGGTCGGCGCCTTCCTCTGCGACCACAAAGCATTCGCGCAGATGTTTCTCTCTTGTGGTCAGGTCGGGATTCTCTCCGGCGCGGACTGCTCTGAGGGCTTCGTCCTTCGGGATCGTATACTGGCGGGCGTCTTTTACGCCTTCCACACGGCGCACCGCGTCAGAATGTCCCTGGCTGACGCCTTTGCCCCAGAAGGTATAGTCCTTTCCTTCCGGAAGGATCGCGTTCGCGTACAGACGGTTCAGGGAGAACATCCCCGGATCCCAGCCCACGGAGATGATGCTGACGTGACTGCTTTCCTTTGCGGCAGCGTCCACTGCGTCGAAATGCTCCGGGATCCTTGCGTGAGTATCAAAGCTGTCGATGGTGTTGAACAGTTTTGCAAACTCCGGCGTCTGTTTCGGAAGGTCTGTAGCGCTTCCGCCGCACAGGATCAGCACGTCGATCTCCCCGGTCATATTTTTCGCTTCATCGACAGAGTATACTTTTACTCCCTCTGTCAGGATTTTTACACTTTCCGGATCGCGGCGGGTAAATACCGCTTTCAGTTCCATATCCGGATTCTGCCGGATCGCGCACTCCACGCCTCTTCCGAGGTTTCCATATCCTAAAATACCGATTCTGATGCTCATCGTTTGGTTCCTCCTTTTTTTCTGTAGTTTTTCATGTCCTTTCGGATCCTGCACAGAAAATATCCGGTACCGGTTCAGCCGGCTCAACGGTTGCAATCTCCGGGTTAGACTCAACTACATTACGTTTCCATTTTACACAAATTCTGTTAATATGCAAGTTTTTTTAGTAAAAAATCACTGCGTCAGTTGAACCGGAGAGCGCTCATGATTCTGCTGCTTCGTAAAGTATCCAGTCAAAATCGGCATAGTTGCCGCTGGCCTTATGATTGGAAGTCGCGTACATTCCGAGATAGGCTCCGGTGAATCCTTCGTTTACGAGAGAACTGAGCAGGGTGGGATCCACATTTTTGCAGAGCAGGCGGAATTCCTGATCACAGAAGCCATAGTAGAAATGGTATCCTTCCGGTGTGGCGGTGACGGTCAGGTAAACGCGGCCGTCCTGCTCCAGAGGAGTCTCTGCGAGTACAGTGCGCACATGATTTTTCACCTTCGTGAGCGTCAGCACGCGGGCGCCGTCTTTCCGTCTTACGGTATATGTATAGTGGTAGCGGTCGTCCTGCACCAGTGCGGCTCCTGCTTCCTCGTACTCCGCCTCCGGCCGGAAATCCATTGCAAACTGCATCCGGAAATTTTTATGCTGCTGTCTGCGGCCCAGGAATGCCGGTGTACAGATCTCATGCATCACTTCTTCTCTCAGAAACAGGCGCAGGCATCCGGGACGATCCGTGAGAGACCAGAACGGCTCTGCCGCCGGGTGGATCGAGTTCCAGCAGAAATTCAGAGTGTCCGATTCAAAATTATCGCTGCAGAAGGAAGGCGACGCCAGGTAGACCGGCAGGTCCGGCAGGCGTTCTTCCCGGTTGACGATGCCGTTTTCGTTATCCACGCGCAGCCATCCGTCCGATTCCCATACCACCGGGACCATAAAGGTTTCGCGGCCCAGGTTAAAATGCGGTCCGCCGAATCCGTCGTAGGGCCGGACGCCCAGCAGAACCATCCACCATTCACCGTTCTGCGTTTCCACGATATCCGCATGGCCCACCACAGAGATTTCACTCATCAGCGACATATGACGGTGGCTGACGATCGGGTTGCGCGGGCAGATTTCATAATCCCCGTCGATGGTACGGCACCGCGCCATCATGACACTGTGATTGGTAAAGGTACCGCCCTCGGCGACGATCAGATAATACCAGCCGTCGTGTTTGTAGATATGGGGAGCTTCGATCCATTTGCTGCGGGTCTTCAGGCCGTTCCAGATCACTGTGCGCTCTCCCTTGAACTGAAACGTTTCCGGGTCAAGCTCACACAGATAGATCCCATGATGTCCCTCGTAAACCGGATCAGAGACGATATAATTGCCCGCATAATACATTTTTCCGTCATCGTCAAAGAAAAGACTGGAATCGATACCGTCTGCACCCTCCACAAAGCAGGCCTTGCTCCAAGGTCCCGCCGGATTCTTCGCGGTGATGATATAGTTATCTCTCCTTGCCTCGCGCCCTTCGGAGACAAACGTGTTGATGATATAGAACAATCCGTTATGATAACGGATCGAAGGCGCCCACAGTCCGAGAGAAGTCTCGCAGTTCTTGTAATCCAGCTGCTCCGGAGAGTGGATTCCGTGTCCGATCTGCTCCCAGTGCACCAGATCCTTACTGTGGAAGATCGGAAGGCCCGGAAAATAAACGAACGAGGAAGTCACCATGTAGTAGTCTTCCCCGACCCGGCAGATGGACGGATCCGGATAAAAACCGCTTTTCAGCGGATTCTGGAAAGTTTTCTGATTCATTGAAAAAGTCCTCCTGATATATTTTCATAAAAAATGTTGGGGTCAAGCGTTCTTCTGCGGCGATTCGGAAGCGGGGCAGAAAAGTTCCCCTGCCTTTTTGGCGAAACGCTCCCCGAAAATCCGGAACGTCTCCTTGCAGGACTCATAATGCCCCTCCACGGCGTCCAAAGCCACCGGTCCCAGATGGATAAACGGCTGTCCGAGAGAAGCGCCGCCGGAATACACCAGCATTCCCTTCACCAGCAGATGGCCGATCAACGTCATGATCGCGATATCGGCGCCTCCCTGGGCATAATGCGCCGTCGCATAAACACCGCCCAGCTTCCCGGCAAGCTTCAGCGGCCGGCTGTCCACATCAAACCACTTCTTCATCTGCCAGCAGGTACTCGCCACCCAGGTAGGCGTGCCGAAAATGACCCCGTCACAGCCGTTGATATACTCGACATCCATCTCCTCCTCGATCGAAAAAAGCCGGGCTTCCCCGCCCGCATCCGCGATCCCCTTCGCAATCACTTCCCCCATCTCACGGGTATGCCCCGTCTGACTGTAATAAATAACAGCAATCCTCATAAAAAACTCCTTTCTAAAAAAACATTTCCCAACCGTTCACCTGGCTGAACAGCAGCCAATACGCATCAGATACAAACGCCTCGCCTATACCCGATGCTTCTGCTTCAAACCCGGCAGATTGCTATAAGCATAATACATTTCCCGCCGTTGCGCAATGCATCCGCCGCAAAAAGTCAACAACCGTAACAGTTCAGTTGGCTGAACTGTTAGGCCCACCCGGTATAACAAAAAAATTTCGCCCTCCCATCACATCCCCTCCCGCCTGCAAAAACCAGGCCCAAAGAGACGGGTGCGGACGGGTGCGGCGCAGCGGGCGGAGCAGAGGAAGCGGCGGGCCGGGAGCGGGGGAGACATGGCGCGGGCCGGCGG
>DXEK01000062.1 GCA_019115005.1 Candidatus Fusicatenibacter merdavium
CGGCATCGCGACTGCCTATATGGATTCCTCGCCGGTCGTGGCGATCACGGCCAATGTGGGAAGACCTCTGCTCGGAAAAGACAGTTTTCAGGAGGTGGACATCGCCGGCGTTGTGATGCCGATCACAAAGCACAGCATGATCGTCAAAGATGTTTCAAAGCTGGCGGATACACTGCGCCGCGCCTTTTATATCGCCAAGAGCGGACGTCCGGGTCCGGTGCTTGTGGATATCACGAAGGATGTCACTGCGGCGAAATATGAATATGAGTACAAAGAACCGGAAAAAATCGAGCGCCAGGTGAATACTATTACAGAGGAGGCGCTGGATGAGGCGGTTTCTCTGATCAATAAAGCAAAGCGTCCGTATATCTTCATCGGCGGCGGCGCTGTGATCTCCGGAGCTTCCGAGAAAGTCCGGGAACTGGCGCACAAGCTTCACGCTCCGGTCTGCGACAGTCTGATGGGAAAGGGCGTTTTCCCGGGAGACGACGAGCTGTACACCGGCATGCTCGGAATGCACGGTACGAAGACTTCAAATCTTGGCGTGACAAAATGTGATCTGCTAATCGTACTCGGCGCCCGTTTTTCCGACAGAGTGACAGGAGACACCAGCAGATTCGCAAAGAATGCAAAGATCCTGCAGTTCGATATTGACGCGGCGGAGATCAACAAAAATGTCGTTGTCGATGCGTGCGTGATCGGCGACCTGAAAGAAGCTCTGAAGAAGCTGAACCAGCGTCTGGAGACGAAAGAATATCCGGAATGGATGAAGGAGATCCGGGAACTGGAGGAACGGTATCCGATGAAACACGAGGAGGGTATGACCGGACCGGCTGTGATCGAAGAGATCTACCGTGTGACCAAGGGGGATGCGGTGATCACTACAGACGTCGGCCAGCACCAGATGTGGGCGGCTCAGTATTATACTTACAAAGAGCCCAGACAGCTTCTGACCTCCGGCGGACTTGGAACCATGGGCTTCGGTCTCGGCGCGGCGATGGGCGCGAAGATGGGAAGACCGGACAAAACGGTGATCAACATTGCCGGCGACGGCTGTTTCCGTATGAACATGAATGAGATTGCGACACTTTCCAGATATAACATCCCTGTGATCGATGTGGTGGTAAATAATCATGTGCTCGGAATGGTGCGCCAGTGGCAGACCCTGTTTTACAAACAGAGATACTCTTACACCGTACTCGACGATGCCACAGATTTTGTGAAAGTCGCGGAGGCTCTCGGCGCAAAGGGAATCCGTGTGACGAAAAAAGAGGAGATCGCGCCGGCGCTTGAGGAAGCGATCGCGTATGGCGGACCGGTGGTCATCGATTGCCAGATTGACAAAGACGAAAAGGTATTCCCGATGGTGGCGGCAGGCGCTGCGATCGAAGAAGTTTTCGATGCGGACGATATTGCAAAATAAGCGTTTGACATTGTCTGATGTGTGAATCAGAGCCGAAAAAGGTTGACAGAAACATAACAGCGTTGTATGATTGTTTTATCGCAGTAAAGCGGTAGCACATTACTAGAAGAAATACGGTCGAAAAACCGTATTTCTTCTGTAAATGAGAAAAAAACGCGAGGAGGATGCAGAAAGTGAGCAGAGTTTACAATTTTTCCGCAGGTCCGGCGGTCCTGCCGGAGGAGGTTTTAAGAGAAGCACAGGAAGAGATGATGGATTACCGTGGCTGTGGCATGTCGGTGATGGAAATGAGCCATCGCTCTGCAGCCTTTCAGCAGATCATCGACGAGGCGGAGGCGGATCTGCGGGAACTGATGAACATCCCGAAGGAATATAAGGTCTTGTTTCTTCAGGGCGGAGCGTCCCTGCAGTTTGCGATGATCCCGATGAATCTGATGAAAAACCGGGTGGCGGATTACATTGTCACCGGCCAGTGGGCGAAGAAAGCCTTCCAGGAGGCGCAGAAGTTCGGAAAAGCAAACAAGATCGCTACTTCCGAAGACCGGACGTTTTCTTATATTCCGGATTGCTCTGATCTTCCGGTCAGTCCGGATGCGGATTATGTATACATCTGCGAGAACAATACGATATACGGAACAAAATTCAAAGAACTTCCGAATACGAAAGGAAAGGTGCTGGTATCGGATGTGTCTTCCTGCTTTTTGTCGGAACCTGTCGATGTTCCCAGGTATGGGATTATTTACGGCGGCGTTCAGAAAAACATAGGGCCGGCTGGCATGGTGATCGCTGTGATCCGCGAGGATCTGATCACAGAAGATGTGCTTCCGGGGACTCCGACGATGATGACCTACAAAACGCACGCGGATGCGGGTTCTCTGTACAATACGCCGAACTGCTGGAGTATCTATATCTGCGGCAAGGTATTCAAATGGCTGAAACGGATGGGCGGCCTTGCTGTGATGAAAGAGAAAAACGAGGAGAAGGCAAAACTTCTGTATGATTATCTGGATTCCAGCAAGTTGTTTCGCGGAACCGTTGTCCCGAAGGACCGCTCTCTGATGAATGTGCCGTTTGTGACCGGCGATAAGGATCTGGATGCAAAATTTGTAAAAGAGGCAAAAGCTGCTGGTCTGGAAAATCTGAAAGGACACCGTACAGTGGGCGGTATGCGCGCGAGTATCTATAATGCGATGCCGCGTGAGGGCGTCGAGGCGCTGGTTGCGTTTATGAAGAAGTTCGAGGAGGAAAATCTGTGATGTATCAGTATTATTGCCTGAATCCGATCGCGGAGGTAGGCCTGGAAAATTTTGGGAATCAGTACGAAAAAGCCGGACGGCTGGAAGACGCGCAGGCGGTTCTGGTGCGCAGCGCATCGATGCATGAACTGGATCTCCCCGAAACATTGTATGCGGTTGCCCGCGCGGGCGCCGGTGTGAACAATATTCCGCTTACCGAGTGTGCGGAGCAGGGGATCGTCGTCTTTAACACACCGGGAGCCAATGCAAACGGCGTCAAGGAACTGGTGATCGCGGGAATGCTGCTCGCCTCCCGTGATATCGTCGGCGGAATCTCCTGGGTACAGCAGGAAAAAGACAATCCGGAGATCCAGAAGCTGGCGGAGAAAAAGAAGAAACAGTTTGCGGGCTGTGAGATCAGCGGAAAGAAGCTGGGAATCATCGGGCTTGGAGCGATCGGACAGCTTGTGGCGAACGCGGCGATCCCGCTGGGAATGGAAGTATACGGATATGATCCATATATTTCTGTGGACGCTGCATGGAATCTGTCCCGGGCGATCCGACATATACAGAACGTGGAAGACATTTACCGGGAATGCGATTACATTACGATTCATGTTCCCCTTCTTGACAGTACCAGGGGCATGATCGATGAAAAAGCCGTTTCCATGATGAAGGACGGCGTTGTCATTCTGAATTATGCGAGAGATCTTCTTGCCGACGAGGATGCGATCCTCAGAGGTCTGGAGAGCGGCAGGATCAAACGCTATGTCACAGATTTCGCGAATTCGAAAGTGGCCGGCGCAAAAGGAGTGATCGTGACTCCCCATCTGGGAGCGTCCACAGAGGAGTCGGAAGACAACTGTGCGATCATGGCGGTAAAGGAAATCCGTGATTTTCTGGAGAACGGAAATATCCGGAATTCGGTAAATTTCCCGAACTGCGATATGGGAATGTGTTCCGCCAAAGGACGTATCACCATCTGCCACAGAAACATCCCGAATATGCTGAGCCAGTTTACTAAGGTTATGGGCGATGCGGGCGTCAATATTTCGGATCTTGTCAACAAAGGAAAAGGGGATTACGCTTACACGATGATGGACCTGGAAAGCGTCTCGACCGAGGAAATGGTGAAACTGCTGGAACAGGTGGAAGGCGTGCTGAAGGTACGGATCGTGAAATAGCAGTTTCTGTGGAGCCAAATCGGCCTGAGGGGCTATTTGTCCGGTTCACATCCTGCGGGAATCACATATGAAAAATCAGTCAGAGGCTGTCGCGGATGGCAATAAGATATGCCTGACGCGGCAGCCTTTTCACATCACAGCCGGAGAATTCCACAGAAAGATGCGGAGCATCAAAGCGAGAGTAAAGAAAAAGGAGATTTCAGATTATGGCAATCATAAGACCATTTGCGGCACTTCGCCCTGCCGCGGAACTGGCAGCGCAGGTTGCGGCTCTGCCTTATGACGTGTACAGCCGGGAGGAAGCGCTGGAGGCGGTGAAGGGCCGTCCATACAGTTTTCTGAACATCGACCGGCCGGAGACACAGTTCCCTTCCGGATATGATATGTATGCGCCGGAAGTATATCGGAAGGCAGGGGAATTGCTGCAGCGGCAGAAAGCGGAAGGGATTTATGTCAAAGATCCAGCGCCCTGTTACTATATTTACACACTGACGATGGATGGTCGTTCGCAGACCGGACTTGCGGCCTGCTCTCTGGCGGAGGACTATGACAACGGGGTGATACGCCGCCATGAAAACACCCGTGCGGAGAAAGAAGCGGACCGTATCCGCCATGTGGAGGCGTGCCGTGCCCAGACGGGCCCGGTCTTTCTGGCTTATCGCAGAGACGAGTCCGTCCGCGAAATCCTGGAAGCACAGAAACAGAAAAAGCCGCTGTATGATTTTACCTCGGAAGATCAGATCCGCCATCAGGTGTGGAAGATTTCGGATTCTGAGGTAATCCGGCTGCTGACCGGGCTGTTCAAAAGGATTCCCCATACGTACATAGCCGATGGCCATCACAGAGCCGCCTCCGCGGTCAATGTCTGCAGAAAATATAGCCGGGAGCATCCGGAGGCGCCCTGCGACGCAGAATTTCGGTACTTTCTGTCTGTACTTTTTTCGGAAGACGAACTGAAGATCATGGATTATAACCGTGTGGTCAGTGATCTGAACGGGTATACGCCGGAAGGATTTCTGGCGGAACTGAGTGCGATTTTCCGGATCACGGAGCAGAATCACATGTTCCGCCCGCGGGAAAAGGGAGAGATCGGACTGTGCCTCGAAGATTCCTGGTATTGTCTGGAGGCAAGACCGGAACGGAAAAAAGAAGATCCGGTGGGATGCCTGGATGTATCTTTGCTGCAGAGAGAGGTGCTGTCGCCGCTGCTCGGGATCGATGATCCGAAGACAGATCCCAGGATCGATTTTGTCGGAGGGATCCGCGGCCTGAAGGAACTGGAACGCCGCTGCCGGAAAGACTGTGCAGCCGCCTTTTCCATGTATCCCACCTCGATGGAAGAACTTTTTGCCGTGGCGGATGCGGGCAGTCTGATGCCGCCGAAGTCTACCTGGTTCGAACCGAAACTGCGTAGCGGTCTTCTGATCCATGAAATATGAGAAAACATAGTGCCCGCGCAGTGAATGCGCAGACCTGGCTGAACTGTAACCATCCGGCATTACAGACTTACTTTCTCTTGTACACATCTCAGAAAAATGGTACAATAAATGAAAACCAACCGGCGAAGGAGGTCATGGTCACAGATGGAAGATAAATTATATGAAATGATGGATTGGGCGGAGATTGAAGCGGTTGTTTACTCGGAGGAAAATCAGCCGAGGAACATTCTGGGACCCCATAAAACGAAAGACGGGATCGTTATCCAGGGATACTTTCCGGATGCCTCACAGGCGTCAGTGAAGATCCTTTCCGGAGACAAAACGGTTCCTATGGTCCAGGAGGATGAGAGCGGATATTACGCGGTTCTCCTTCCGGGGGCAAAGATCCCGGAATACCGTTTTGTGGTTACCGGGCCGGACGGGGAGACGGAAGAATTTTACGATGCCTATGCTTTTCCGAGCCAGCTGGACGAAAAAGCTCAGAAACAGTTTGAGGCAGGGATCTGCTACGACGTCTATGAGATGCTGGGCGCGCATCCGGCAGTGATCGACGGTGTGCGGGGTACCTGCTTTGCAGTATGGGCGCCGAACGCGCTCCGCGTCAGCGTTGTCGGAGATTTTAATCACTGGGACGGAAGGGTGCACCAGATGCATCTCCATGACTCCGGCATCTACGAGCTGTTTATTCCCGGCGTGGGGGAAGGCGATCTGTACAAATATGAGATCAAAGCGAAAGGCGGACTGGTTTACCTGAAGGCGGATCCCTATGCCAATGCGGCACAGCTCCGTCCGGACAATGCCAGCGTGGTTGCCGATCTGAAAAAGTACCGCTGGGAGGACGAAGAATGGATGAAACAGCGGCGGAAAGTCCAGGGGGACAAGACTCCCTTGTACGTCTATGAGGTACATCTCGGCTCCTGGAAAAAGCCTGAGGACGAGCGTGAGTTTTACAACTATCGTGAGATCGCGCCGATGCTGGCGGAATATGTGAAGGAGATGGGCTATACCCATGTGGAGCTGATGCCTGTGATGGAGCATCCGCTGGATGAGTCCTGGGGGTATCAGGTGACAGGATATTACGCGCCAACCGCCAGATACGGAACTCCGGATGATTTCAAATATTTTATGGACTATATGCACCGGCAGGGGATCGGCGTGATCCTTGACTGGGTGCCGGCGCATTTTCCGAGAGATACGTTCGGTCTGTCCGCGTTTGACGGAACCTGCCTGTATGAACACCTGGATCCGAGAAAAGGTTCCCATCCTCACTGGGGCACGCTGATTTACAATTATGGAAGACCGCAGGTGACGAATTTCCTGCTCGCCAACGCTCTGTTCTGGGCGAGAGAATACCATGCGGACGGCATCCGTATGGATGCGGTGGCTTCCATGCTTTACCTGGATTACGGAAAACAGGACGGAGAATGGGTACCTAACATTTACGGAGGCAATGAAAATCTGGAAGCGATCGAATTTTTGAAACATCTGAACAGTGTGTTCAAAAAGAAGTTCCCGGACGCCATGCTGATCGCAGAGGAATCCACCGCCTGGCCCAAGGTCACCGGAGATCTGGAAGACGACGGACTGGGCTTTGATTACAAATGGAACATGGGCTGGATGAACGATTTCATCGAGTACATGAAGAATGATCCGGTTTTCCGCGGCTCTCATCATGATCAGCTGACATTCTCCATGATCTATGCGTACAGCGAAAAATTCCTTCTGAGCATTTCTCATGACGAGGTGGTTCACATGAAGGGTTCTCTCTATACAAAAATGCCCGGAGATGACAGCCAGAAGCTGGCGAACCTGCGTCTGGCGTTCGGCTATCAGGCAGCGCATCCCGGCAAAAAACTTCTCTTTATGGGACAGGAGTTTGGCCAGATCCGCGAGTGGAGCGAGCAGAGAGGCCTCGACTGGGAGCTGCTGGAGGAGGATGGACATAAGAAACTGCAGGAGTATATGAAAGCGCTTCTGAAGCTGTATAAGACGTGTCCTGCTCTGTACGAAAATGATTTCAGCTCCGACGGATTCGAGTGGATCAACTGCCTTGAGTGGGAGAAGAACCTGCTGATCTTCCTGCGGAAAGCGAAAAAGAGAGAGGATACGCTTCTGATTGTCTGCAATTTCTCCAACGTGGAATACGACGATTATATGATCGGAGTTCCTTACCCCGGAAAATACAAGGAGATCTTTAACAGCGATGCCGCCGTTTACGGAGGCACCGGCGTTGTAAACCCGAGAGTGAAGATGTCGAAAAAAGCAGAATGTGACGAGCGGAAGAATTCCATCACGGTCAAGATCCCGCCTCTTGCGATTTCCGTCTTCAGCTACAGCCGTCCGGCGGAAAAGGCGAAGGACAACAAAACGGCTAAGACTCGGCAGAAAAAAACACTTGTGAAAAAGGATCTGAAAAAAGAACTGGAGCAGAAATTTGAGACAGAGGAAAAGTAATACATGACGATTGTGGAACAAATCTATCTTTATGCACAGCAAAGACTGGGAGGGTTTGCGGACTTTGTGCTGAAAGTCCTCCTGGCTTTGATCCTTTATTTTATCGCCCGGAAGCTGATCGCAAAACTGTGTGTGGTGATCAGAAAGAACATGTTGAAATTTCATGCGGACCTGGCGATCACGAGCTTTACCGTCTCGCTGGTAAAGTATTCGCTGAATATTTTTCTTGTGCTGACGATTATCGTGCAGCTGAACCTGGTAAAAGAGTCCTCAATCACGGCTGCGATCGCATCTGCCGGCGTAGCGATTTCCCTGGCGCTGCAGGGCGGACTCTCCAACTTTGCCGGCGGTGTTCTGATTCTTCTGCTGAAACCGTTTAAAGTGGGGGATTATATCGTCTTCCCCAATGAGAACCAGGAAGGGACCGTGCGGAAGATTGAAATGTATTATACGACGATCAACAGTGTCGACAACCGTACGATCATGATCCCCAATGCCAATCTGACAAACAGTACGATTGTCAACGTCACGGCGATGGAAAAGAGGAAGCTGGAGATCAAGGTGGGGATTTCTTACTCATCGAACCTGATGGAGGCGAAAGCGATCCTCAAGCGTCTGGTGGAGACGGAGCCGCGGTTCCTGGAAGAGGAAAAGCAGTTTTTTGTGGATGAACTGGGCGAGAGCTGTATTACGGTCGGACTGCGTGCATGGGTTCTGACGGACAATTACTGGCCGGTCAAGTGGGAGATGAATGAAAAGATCAAACAGGAATTTGACGACGCCGGGATTGAGATTCCATATCCGCAGATGGACGTGCATCTCAAATAGCCGTTTCGCCGGATGGATCCGGAGTGCGGATGATGTGCGAAAAAAAGGCTTGCATTTCCAGTTGCAGAGTGATATACTGGAGATGTTGAATAAAGTAACTGGCTAAGGAGTGGACGAAAGCGTCCACTCTTTCTTTGTAAGTCAAAAATCCCGCGGTGTACCGCGGGCGTAAAAAATTGACAGAGCAGTGAAAAAGGTGGTGAGGATTTGAGCAGAAAAGAGATCTATGAGCAGAAAGCAGAGGAGATGATCCTTCCGATCGTGGAAGCGAATGGCTTTGAACTTGTGGATGTGGAGTATGTCAAAGAAGGCGGAAACTGGTACCTTCGGGCGTACATCGACAAGGAAGGCGGCATTACCGTGGATGACTGCGAAAATGTCAGCCGTGCATTTTCCGACAGACTGGATGAAGACGACTTTATAGAAGACGCCTATATCCTGGAGGTAAGTTCCCCGGGCCTGGGACGCCCGCTCAAAAAAGAGAAGGATTACCGGCGCAGTATGGGAAAAGAACTGGAAATCAGAACGTATCGTGCTGTGGACCGCTGCAGAGAATTTTATGGAGTTCTCACCGCATATGATGATGACAGCGTGACGATTGAAGAGGAGGACGGCACGCTGAGAACATTTGCAAAAACGGATATTGCCTTGATACGGTTGGCATTTGATTTTTAGTACAGGAGGAAGAGAAAAAAATGAACACAGAATTAATAGACTCCCTGAAAATTCTGGAAGAAGAAAAAAATATCAGCAAAGAGACTCTGCTGGAGGCGATCGAACAGTCCCTTTTGCAGGCGTGCAAAAACCATTTTGGTAAGGCTGACAATGTAAAAGTCGTGATCAATCCGGATACCGGAGATTTCCGGGTGACTGCAGATAAGGAAGTCGTAGAAGAAGTGGAAGATCCGGTGCTTCAGATTTCGCTTGCCGACGCAAAGAACATAGATTCCCGTTACGAGATTGGCGACATCGTTCCTGTGGAGATCAAGTCCAAAGAGTTCGGACGGATCGCGACACAGAATGCCAAAAATGTGATTCTCCAGAAGATCCGCGAGGAGGAACGAAAAGTTCTCTATGATCAGTATTTTGAAAAAGAACATGATGTGATGACCGGTATCGTACAGCGGTATTCCGGCAAGAATGTCTGTATTAATCTCGGAAAAGTGGATGCGACTCTGACGGAGAACGAGCAGGTAAAAGGCGAGGTCTTCAAACCGACCGAGCGTGTCAAACTGTATATTCTGGAAGTGAAAAATACGCCGAAAGGTCCGAAGGTTCTCGTCTCCCGTACTCATCCCGAACTGGTAAAGCGCCTGTTCGAGGAGGTTGTAACGGAAGTGAGAGACGGTATTGTTGAGATCAAGAGCATTGCCCGTGAGGCGGGATCGAGAACGAAGATGGCGGTGTGGTCCAACGATCCAGATGTGGATGCGGTCGGCGCATGTGTCGGAATAAACGGAAACCGTGTCAACGCTGTGGTCAAGGAACTGCGCGGAGAGAAGATCGATATCATTACCTGGGATGAAAACCCGGCGCTGCTTATTGAAAATGCGCTGAGTCCGGCGAAGGTGATCTCCGTTATGGCGGATCCGGACGAGAAGACTGCAAAGGTGATCGTGCCGGATTATCAGCTGTCTCTGGCGATCGGAAAAGAAGGCCAGAATGCAAGGCTTGCAGCCCGCCTGACAGGATTTAAGATCGATATCAAGAGTGAGACTCAGGCGAAAGAAGAGGGTGATTTTGATTATTTCGAGGAAGACGAATATGAAGATCTGCCGGAGGACGAGGAAGCTTTCGAGTACAGCGAAGAATCGGAAGAGCTTGACGTGCCTGAGTTGGAAGAAGCTGAGCCGGAAGAAGAATAAGCAGTAAAGGCAGGGAGAGCATTTGAGTACTGTTCGTAAAGTGCCACTGCGCAAATGCATTGGCTGTAATGAAATGAAGAATAAAAAAGAGATGATCCGCGTGGTCAGAACAACAGACAACGAGATCATCCTGGATCCGACAGGCAAGAAAAACGGGCGGGGCGCTTATGTGTGCAGCTCGGAATGTCTTGCAAAAGCGATGAAAAGCCGGGGGCTTTCCCGCTCTCTGAATGCGGAAATCCCTCAGGAAGTATACGAAAAACTCAGGGAGGCGTTTGCAGAACTTGGACATTAAGAAAGCCTGCGGCATGCTTGGTCTTGCGATGCGTGCAGGAAAAGTGGCAAGCGGCGAGTTTGCTGTAGAAAAAGCGGTGAAAGAGTACAAAGCGTATCTTGTGATCATAGCCGGTGAGGCTTCGAAAAATACGCAGAAAAAATTCCGAAATATGTGTCAATATTATAAAGTCCCATATCTTGTCTTTGGAACGAAAGAGGAACTGGGCAATATCATCGGAAAGGAATACCGGGCCAGCCTTGCGGTGTGTGATAAAAATTTTGCAGAAGTGATTCGAGAGCATCTTGTGTAAGGGTTTTTCCAGATTTGTCAGGATGCGGCAATGAAAGAAAGGTCGGTGTATCTATGCCAGGAAAGAGAGTTTACGAACTTGCAGGCGAACTGAACCTTAGCAATAAAGAGGTCCTGGGCTTTTTACGATCGAAAAATATTGATGTGAAAAGTCATATGAGCAGTCTGAAAGAAAACGAGGAAGCTATGGTGCGTCAGGCACTTGGTTCAAAAGAGGAGAGAAAGCCAGTGGATAAAAAAGAGACAGAAACCAGAGAAGTACAGAAGAAAACAGGAGAAGAGGCGAAAGCGGAACGCCCGAAAAAGAAAAATATCATCTCCGTAGTCCGTCCGCAGAATGCGACGAGCAAGGAGGCAAGAGAATTCGCGAAAAACCAGAGCCAGAAACCTGCGAAAGGAAGCCGTCCGGTGCGCTCGAAAAATGACCGTTCCCGTGGGGAACGTCCGGCGCGTCCGCAGGGAGACCGTCCAGCGGCAGGGTCTCAGACAGCGCAGAATCGTCTGCAGGGAGACCGTCCGGCGGTAAGTGCACAGTCTGCGCAGAACCGTCCGGCGTCTGACCGTACGTCCGGCAGCAATGCGGGCCGTTCCCAGAGCAAAGACGGCCGTTCAGCGGGAAACGGAGCGGGTCGTTCTCAGAATGACCGTCCGGCACGTTCCGGAAGAGACGGCCGTCCGTCTTCCGGCAGCGGAAACCGTGCGCAGGGAGATCGTCCGGCACGTTCTTATGGAGAAAAATCCGGGGAGAAAAATTCGTTTGGACGCGGAAACGGAAGACCGTCCCGTCCGGACCGTGGTCCCAGACCGTTTGCCAAGGATGAGGACAACAGCGGCAGCCGCCGTCCGGGTTCCGATAACAGAAGAGGCGGAAAATCCGACGGACACAGATCGTCCGGCGCGGATACCATCGATCTTGGGATCAAGAAACCGGGACGTGACACAAACAGAAAAGAGAAAGATAAAAACAAAGATGACCGCAGGGACAATCGATTTAATGATGATCGCCGTTCCGGCAATCGTCCGAATCAGGGCGGCCGTCAGCAGTCCAGAGTGCCGAAAGCGCTCCAGAAACCGGTGAATAGGCCGAAACAGGAAATGCCGAAGGAGACAGTAAAAGAGATCAAACTTCCCGAGAAAATGACCATTCGGGAGCTGGCGGAGAAGATGAAGATGCAGCCGGCAGTGATCGTTAAGAAATTGTTCATGGAAGGTACTCTTGTCACAGTCAACAATGAAATTGATTTTGAAAAGGCACAGGAGATTGCGCTGGATTATGACATTATCGCTGAGCCGGAAGAAAAGGTGGATGTGATCGAGGAGCTGCTGCGCGACGAGGAGGATGACGAGTCAACACTGATCCCGCGTCCGCCGGTAGTCTGCGTTATGGGCCATGTAGACCACGGAAAAACATCCCTTCTGGACTGCATCCGTCATACCAATGTAACGGACCGCGAGGCAGGCGGTATTACCCAGCACATCGGTGCGTATACCGTTTCGATCAACGGACAGAAGATCACGTTCCTGGATACGCCGGGACATGAGGCGTTTACCGCGATGCGTATGCGCGGCGCAAATGCGACCGATATTGCGATCCTGGTGGTGGCAGCGGACGACGGTGTGATGCCGCAGACCGTCGAGGCGATCAACCACGCAAAGGCTGCCGGTGTGGAGATCATCGTGGCGATCAATAAGATCGATAAGCCGGGAGCAAACGTGGAACGTGTGAAACAGGAACTTTCCGAATATGAACTGATCCCCGAGGACTGGGGCGGAAGTACCGTGTTCGTGCCGGTATCCGCAAAGACCCATGAGGGCATCAGCGATCTGCTGGAGATGATCCTGCTGACTGCAGAAGTCCTTGAACTGAAAGCAAATCCGAAACGCCGCGCGAGAGGCCTTGTCATCGAGGCGGAACTGGACAAAGGAAAAGGTCCGGTGGCAACGATCCTTGTACAGAAGGGTACGCTGCATGTGGGAGACCCGATCGCAGCCGGTGCGTGTCATGGAAAAGTCCGTGCGATGATGGATGATAAAGGACGCCGGGTCAAAGAAGCAGGTCCGTCTACCCCTGTAGAGATTCTCGGACTTTCCGACGTTCCGAATGCAGGAGAGATCCTGGTGGCTACGGAATCCGACAAGGAAGCGAAGAATTTTGCGGCGACCTTTGTTTCGGAAGGCAAGAAGAGTCTGCTGGAAGAGACCAGGACTAAGATGTCTCTGGATGATCTGTTCAGCCAGATCCAGGAAGGAAATCTGAAAGAGCTGAATATCATTGTGAAAGCGGATGTTCAGGGATCGGTTGAGGCGGTGAAACAGAGTCTTGTGAAGCTGTCCAATGATGAGGTTGTGGTCCGCGTGATCCACGGCGGCGTAGGCGCGATTAACGAATCCGATGTTACGCTGGCTTCTGCATCCAATGCAATCATCATCGGATTTAACGTACGTCCGGACGCGACTGCAAAATCCACTGCGGAGCAGGAAGGCGTGGATATCCGCCTGTACCGTGTGATCTACCAGGCGATCGAGGATATCGAGGCGGCGATGAAGGGAATGCTGGAACCGATCTATGAAGAGAAGGTGATCGGACACGCGGAAGTGCGCCAGCTGTTCAAGGCGTCCGGTGTCGGAACGATCGCAGGAAGTTATATACTGGACGGCGTCTTCCAGAGAGGATGCAAGGTACGTATCAGCCGTGAAGGCACTCAGATTTACGAGGGCGCGCTTGCATCTCTGAAGCGTTTTAAAGACGACGTCAAAGAAGTCAAAGCGGGCTACGAATGTGGTCTTGTGTTTGAGGGCTTCAATGATCTTCAGGAACTTGACCAGGTAGAAGCATATATCATGGTTGAGGTTCCCAGATAACGGAATAAGGTGTGAAAGTTTGGAAGGAAACTTCCAAATCTCCCTTAATGACGCAGTAAGTGCGTCAGGAGGAGGAAATAATGAGAAAAAACAGCATAAAAAATACCCGTATCAACGGGGAGGTTCAAAGAGAACTGAGCAACATCATCCGTACAGAGCTGAAAGATCCACGGGTTGGAATGATGACTTCTGTGACGGGCGTGGAGACGGCTCCTGATCTCAAGACCTGCAAGGTGTATATCAGTGTGCTGGGAAATCAGGAGGAATCGAAGGCGACGATCCAGGGTCTGCGCAGCGCGGAAGGTTTTATCCGCAGAATGCTGGCGAAGAATCTGAACCTGAGAAACACGCCGGAGCTTACGTTTGTACTGGATGAATCCATCGCCTATGGTGTCGCTATGTCGAAACTGATCGACGAAGTGACCCATACACAAGAGGAGGGAAAGGACGATGAAGAAGCTTGATGAGATCCTTGAAGGTGTTCAGACTGTCGCAATCGCAGGCCATGTAAATCCGGACGGAGACTGTATCGGCTCTGCGATGGGCGTCTATCTGTATCTGAGAGATAATTTCTCTCAGATACAGGCGGATGTTTATCTGGAGGGAAAAAAGCACGGGTTCGAATTTATCCCCGAGATCTCCTCCGCCAGGACGGAGATCCGGAAGGAATGGATCTATGATCTGCTGATCCTGGTGGATGTATCCAGCACAGACCGGGTGGCTCTTGCCGGGGAATATATCGCCACTGCGAAAAAAACAGTGTGCATCGATCATCATGTGACAAATACAGGATTCTGTATGGAAAATCATGTGATCCCGGACGCAAGCTCTACCTGTGAGGTGCTGTATGATCTGATGGACCATGAGAAAATCTCGAGGGAATGTGCGACTGCGCTTTATACAGGTATTGTGACGGATACCGGTATCTTTCAGTACAGCAATACGACGCCGCACACTATGCGTGTCGCAGCATCACTGCTTGAGAAGGATATTCCGTTTTCCGATATCGTGGAACAGGCTTTTTACCGGAAGACCTACGCACAGAATCAATTGATGGGAAGAACGCTGATGGAGAGCATCATGCTGCTGAATGGAAAATGCATTGTCGGGATCGTACGTCAGAAAGAGATGAAATTCTACGGACTGACGCCGGCGGATATGGACGGGATCGTCAATCAGCTGCGCTACACAGAAGGCGTGGAGGTTGCGATCTTCCTGTATGAGCTGGCGCCGCAGACTTTTAAGGTCAGCATGCGCTCCGACAAAAAAGTGGATGTCAGCAAGATCGCCAATCTGTTTGGCGGCGGCGGACATATCCGTGCGGCGGGCTGCACGATGAACGGAAGCCCGTTTGACGTGATCAATAACCTGACCCTGTATATCGAAAAACAGTTGTTGGAAAGCGACGGAGAATAACATGATACATGGCGTACTGAATGTTTACAAGGAAGCCGGTTTTACTTCCCACGATGTGGTGGCAAAACTGAGAGGAATCTTGAAGCAGAAAAAGATCGGGCATACAGGAACCCTTGATCCCGATGCAGTCGGCGTTCTCCCGGTCTGTCTGGGCAAAGGGACCCGTCTGTGCGATCTGCTGACGGATGAGACAAAAACATATGAGACAGTGCTTCTTCTCGGGCAGAGTACCGATACACAGGATACCAGCGGCACTGTTCTGGAGACTGCAGAACCGGAAACGGATCCGGAAAAGATTCGTGCATGTATCGCCGGATTTGAGGGAGAATATATGCAGACGCCTCCGATGTATTCCGCTTTGAAAGTCAACGGACGGAAACTCTATGAGCTTGCGAGAGAGGGCATCGAGGTGGAACGTAAACCCCGCCGGGTACAGTTTCACAGCATCAGAATTCTGGAGATTGCACCGCCCAGGGTGAAAATGGAGGTGACTTGTTCCAAAGGTACTTATATCCGTACTCTGTGTCATGATATCGGGGAGTCTCTGGGATGCCACGGATGCATGGAGCATCTTACCCGTACCCGTGTCGGACGTTTTCAGATTGCGGACAGCAAGACACTGAATGAAATCGAGACGGCAGTCAGGGAGGGAACGTTTGCACAGCTTCTGACGCCGGTGGATCAGATGTTTTCCGATCATCCTTACATAGCAGTGCGGCCGGAAGCCGACGGTCTTGTGTTTAACGGAAATCCGCTGGAAGAGTCGTCCTTTGCCGGCGGCGCACGCCCTGACCGGACGACGAAAATCCGTCTGTACAGCAGCGATGGTTTGTTTGTTGGGATTTATCAGTATGACGAGAAGAGAAAAATTTGGAAACCTGAGAAAATGTTTCTGGAGCGGCCATGAAATATATAAAAAATACATTATCTTTTGAAACGCAGCGCGGCAGTGTGGTCACGCTTGGAAAGTTTGACGGGCTGCACCGGGGGCATATGCTTCTGGTGAACCGTGTCCTGGAGGTAGGAAGACAGAAGGGGCTGGAGACGGTGATCTTTACCTTTGCCGTCCCGCCGTCCATGCGGGTGGCGCATGAACCGGCGCATCAGCTGCTGACTAATGATGAGCGACATCTTCGTCTGGAAGGATATGGCGTGGATATGCTGATCGAATGTCCGTTCAGCGATGCGGTCATGCATATGGAACCGGAGGCGTTTATCCGAGAGATTCTGGTGGAAAAGCTGCATGCGGCCTGTGTCGTCGTCGGAACAGATTTCCGTTTCGGTTATCAGAGAAGAGGCGACGTCCGGATGCTCGAGACGCTGGGGCCTTCCTGCGGATTCCGGACAGAGATCATACAGAAAGCCCGGGAGGACGGCCGTGAGATCAGCAGTACCTGGATCAAGGAAGAACTGCGGAAAGGCAGAATGGAGACTGTGGAGCGCCTTCTGGGGTATCCCTACACCGTCAGGGAAGAAATTGTTCACGGACGGGCGCTGGGACGCACCATAGGCGTACCTACGATCAATCAGGTCCCGGTCAAGGAAAAACTCCTGCCGCCCTATGGCGTCTATGTATCCCGCGTGAAAGTAGGCGGTCAGGAATTCTACGGGATGACGAACATCGGCGTAAAACCCACGGTGAAGGAAAATTTTACAGGTGTGGAGACATATCTGTTTGACTGCGGCCAGGATCTTTACGGACAGATGGCCGAAGTGGCATTGCTGCATTTTCAGAGAAGAGAGCAGAAATTTCCGTCAGTGGAGGCCTTGCAGGAACATCTGAAAAAGGATGAAAAGCAGGCAAGACAATTTCTGCGGGAAAACTACAGAGTGTAAGCAGGAAAGAAGGATATTCTGAAGTTCGGAATATCCTTTTTTGATACGTCCGGTAAGCGGATGCAAATTACCCCTTGACAGGAAAAATCATCCTGATATAATATCTTCGTAATAAAAACGTAATATATTTAATAAAGACGTTAAAAATGTAAAGAAATGTCATAAAACAGGAAATTTATGGAGGTATTTATGTTATTGAAGAAAATCATACTGGCGGCATGCATTGCCGCCGGCGCTGTTTGCGTGATTCCGGCGGCGGAAGCACAGGCCGCACAGGCGCAGGTTCAGACTTTTGAAGGCGCCAAAAACTATGCGGTCGCAGCGGTGAGCGAGGGGTCTTATGTGAATATACGTGAGAATGCAGGGACGGAGTATTCCGTTGTCGGAAAGCTTGAAAACCATGGAGTGTGCTATATCCAGGAACAGGACGGCGACTGGTACCGGGTGATTTCCGGCGAGGTGGAAGGTTATATCCGCCAGGACCTTCTGAAGACCGGCGAGGAGGCGTGGATGGAGGTCCACACAGCAGGAGAGGAAAATATGCCGGTGGCTTTCGTTCTGAATACGAGAGAAGAACTGGTGGCGTTTGCCTGCCAGTTTATCGGCAACCCTTATGTGTGGGGAGGGACGAGCCTGACCAACGGCGCGGACTGTTCCGGCTTTACGCTTCAGGTGTTTGCCAATTACGGGATCAGCCTGCCTCATTCCTCGCGGGCACAGGCCGGCTGCGGAACACAGGTGGCTGTCAGCGATGCACAGCCGGGAGACCTGATCTTTTACGCAGATAACGGGAGTATCTACCATGTAGTCATCTATATCGGAGACGGCCAGGCAGTACACGCCAGCAGCGCAAAGACAGGGATCAAGATCTCCGATGTCCAGTATGATAAGGCGGTCTGTGCGGTGAGCCTGCTGTAAGTGTAACCGTCAGCCATTGACCACCGCGACTTTAAAAAAATGAAAATCTGTATTTACATTTAAAAATGAATATGCTATACTAATTGAGTGTCTGGGATGAGGCATCCCTGCCCTGATTCAGAAGTCGGACACTCCGACCGCTTCTTAGTCAGTGGCGTAAGAAAAATAACAGGAGGAAACAAAAATGATTTCAAAAGAAAAGAAACAGGCTATTATGGCTGAGTACGCAAGTTGCGAAGGAGATACCGGATCACCGGAG
>DXEK01000063.1 GCA_019115005.1 Candidatus Fusicatenibacter merdavium
CATTTCCTGAAGCTCAAGGAGCTTTTGAGAGAGTTCATCGACCTTCTCCTGCGCTTTTTGAAGTTCAGCAGTTACTTTTGAGATCTCAGTTTCAATCGATGATATTGAACGTGTCCTCGCCATCGTCTTCATCCTCCTTCGTGGCTGTTTCATCTATGCTTGTTGGACTGCCGGATAACTGTTTTCCTATATCCATAGCTATGCTTTTGACATCTATGTCAGACAATCCAAAGGAACACAGTATCGTTTTTTGCTTCTTGGTAACCGCGTGATCCAGGCGGTACTGTCCATTGTTGCGGCGTACCATTTCAATCTTCTCCAGCTCCCTGAGGGCTGCAGGGACAGTCATGTAGTTCGGTCTTGTCTCCAACCGCAGCATCATTTCTTTCAGAAGATTGTAGATCCTGTTGCGGACGATAAGTGCGATAAACTCGACAAATATCTTTTCTGACAGAGACTGTGCACTTTGTACCCGCATGCTTTTGGAGCCTATGAAAGTCTTATCTGTACGGAAAAGTTTTTCAGATACATCCCTTCCCTTGTAGTGGATCAGCGCCTCCGATGCAGTCATCTTCTCTGATGTGATGATGCAGAAATAGCCACAGAGTTTTAGTTCCCGCTGTATGGCCTCCTTGCGCTCCTGATAGGAGACGAAAATGTGGTGTCCCTGAATTTTGACAGTACGGGAACGAAAACCGTGGACATTACCGGAATTCCGGCGGGCACGGTGGTGACCGTTACCGAGATTTACGGCGGTCCCAATTATGACGTATCCTCCAGCGGAACGCAGACGGCAGTGATCGTGGCGGACGGGGAGAAAGGAGCTCCGGCGTCGGTATCTTTCACGAACGAATATAACGGCGGAATGAATCCCGGAAGCGGCATTGTAAACCATTTTGAATATACCGACGGCGTCTGGGACTGGGAACAGCAGACAGACAGTTCGGAAGGACTGGATCTGCAGCCGCAGACGAGTGAAACTTCCGGACAGCAGGAAAGCGCCGGACAGGAGACGTCCGGAAATACTGAAATACAGCAGTAAGAGTAAGGGAGGAGGAGAGACATGATCAACAAAAAGATGATCAGGATGAAAAAGAAAAATCTCTGCCTGGCAGCAGCAGCCCTTACCCTTGCGATGGGAGTCAGTGTCGGAGGCGCGATGGCGTATTTTACCACGTATGCCGCTGCTTCCGGCGGGGCGAGCTTAAGCCTTGGCAATACGGTAACAGTCCCGGAAGAGCAGGTGGTGGACTGGACCAAGCATGTGACGATCCAAAACACCGGAGATGTGGACTGTTTCGTCCGGGTCCGTGCTTTTGCGGGAGAGAAATACCAGGATGGCCTGACCTATGCCGATGACAACGGTAAGTGGTCGCCCGGGGAGGACGGTTATTACTATTACAGCGATGTTGTCCCGGCAGGCGGCGAGGCGGAAGAACTGAGAATCGGCATCAACAATATGGACAGTGAGGAAAGTTTCAATGTCATTGTCGTTCAGGAGAGCACGCCGGCGCTTTACGATGAACAGGGCAATCCGTACGCAGACTGGAACCGGGTGATGGATTCCAGCGAGACGGTCTACACAGAGGAGGGTGAGGAAGGATGAAAAAGAAAAAAATTCCGTTCCGGCTGACTACAGCGGCCCTTCTGTCGGCATCCGCGGTATTATTGATCGGAAGTACTGTCGGAAGCGCACGGGCGGCGCTGACTTATTACAGTGAAAATTACGGCGCGCAGGTGACGGTCTCCAACATCGGCGTCAGCCTTCTGGAAAACGGAGAGACGGTCAGCCACAGGGATTATGAGGACAATGGCCGGTGGGATGAGGCCAGCGGCGAGCTGCTGGGCCATCTCCAGGACGAGCAGATCGTCCCGGGAAAGAGTTATGAGGAGGCGATCAGTGTTTCCAACAACGGTTCCATCGACAGCTATGTGCGGGTGATCCTGAACAAAAGCTGGACGGACGACAAAGGAAATACGGACACGAATCTGTCCCCGGCGCTGATCGACCTGAACTTCACGGAGGGAAGCGGATGGATCGTCGATGAAGACGCTTCCACAGCAGAGCGGACGATCCTGTATTATACAGAGATTCTTTCCGTCGGTGAGACGACGCCGGCGCTGTCGGATATGATCCGGATCGATCCGACGGTGGCGGACAAGGTGGAGGAGACGACGTCCACCGACGAGAATGGTTATAAGACGATCACGTTTACTTATGCATATGATGGATACACTTTTGAACTGGGAGCCGAAGTGCAGGCGGTACAGACCCACAACGCGCAGGATGCGATCAAGAGCGTCTGGGGTGTGGATGTGGACGTGGCCGCGGACGGAACCATAAGCTTACGATAGGAGGGTGCGGAAGATGAAAAGGAAAATGATGTGCCTTGTCATGGCCGCAGTGATGACCGTAGGCATGGGAACGACAGTATCTGCGGAAGAGTTCCAGGGAGAGAGAAGCTGGCCGGTGGAGTTTGACGGCGACGGGATGGAGAGCAACTTCCGATCCTCGGAGCTGGCGGAGGAGATTTACCGGATCCAGCCGGACGATACCATCGAACTCCAGGTGAATGTCGGGAATACCAGTGACAGCGAGACGGACTGGTACATGACCAATGAGGTTCTGCAGTCGTTGGAAGATACCCAGAGCGTGGCGGAAGGCGGCGCTTACGGATACGAACTGATTTATGTGGACCCGGACGGAGAGGAGACGGTGCTTTACAGCAGCGATATTGTCGGCGGTGAGGATACCACCGGAGGCGAAGGTCTCCATCAGGCGTCCGGGGCGCTGGAAGATTATTTCTACCTGGGACGCCTGGAGAGCGGAGAGAACGGTCGGGTGCTCCTGACTGTGGAGCTGGAAGGCGAAACCCAGGGCAATGATTACCAGGATACACTGGCGAGACTGCAGATGAATTTCGCGGTAGAAGAAGTGGAGCCGAACACTGTGGTGGAACAGGGCGAGGACAACGTGATCAACCGTGTGGTGAAAAAGGTCGTGACGACGGCCCCGAAGACCGGGGACCCGACACAGATGCTCGGCCTGTGTGCGGCGGCGCTTGTGAGCGGCATTGTGCTGCTGATTCTGGCGGTGGTATCGATGAAGAAACGCCGCGATGACCGGAAAGGAGACCTGAGATCATGAGAAAGAAAAGGAATGAGAAAGGCCCCGGGATGCTCCCGGCCTTTGCACTGACCCTCTGTCTGGCTCTCGGAGGCGCTCTGGCAGGATCTCCGGTAAAGGTATCGGCGGAGGAATATACGTACCAGGTGACGTTTTACAGCGGGAACCAGGGAAGCTTTGACGGGACGGAAGGACTCTCGGTGAACAACCAGTCCAGCGGTTCCGAGTATACCGTGGAGGAGACCGCAGATGCGATCACAGTCAGCGGACTGAAGCGAGGAGATATCGTTTCCTTCGATGTGCAGGCGGGAGCGGTGGAACTGTCCCAGGACAGCAAGTATTATCTGCGCGGCGTCCGTGAGAGCGGCAGGGACAACAACACGGTAGACAGTTCGGCTTTCCGTGTAGACGGGGACGTGGAGTATGTGGTGGCATACGGGATCCGCGGAAACCAGACGGAATATACGGTAAACTACCGGGATGCAGAAGGAAACGAACTGGCGCCGAGCCGTACCTACTACGGAAACGTGGGGGACAAGCCGGTGGTGGCGTATCTGTATCTTGAGAATTACAATCCGCAGACCCTGGCGCTGACGAAGACCCTGTCGGACAATGAGGCGGAGAACGTGTTTACGTTCGTATATACGCAGGTTCCGACGGAGGTAATCACGGTGCCGGGAACGACGTCGGAGACCGGTAATGGAAGCAATGCAGGCGGAACTTCGGGCGCCGGAGCAGGAACAACGGGATCCACCGGAACGAATGGAACCGGTACAACCGGAACAGGCACCGCCGGAACGGGTACGGCGGGCACAGGAACGGGACAGACCGCAAACGCCAGAACAGACACAACAGGCGCTGGAACGGCAGGTACGGGAACGACAGATTCCGCAACGGATGAAACGGGAACAGACGGAACCGCAGAGACCGGCACGGAGGAGACTGGTGCGGATACAGAGGAAGATACGACACAGATCGAGGATGAGGATGTTCCACAGGAAAATCAGGATCTGACGGATCTGGATGAAGAAGATGTTCCGCAGAGCAATCTGGATATTGACGGGGAAGAGGTACAGAAAGGCCTTCCGATGGTGGCCGGAGCAGCAATCGCAGTACTGGCTGTCGCAGCGTTTGGTGTGATCGTGTTTATTGTGAGAAAGAGAATGAAATGAGTTGCCCGACAAATGGGCATGAGACACGGATTGTTCCGCACTTCGTGCTCCCGCAATCCTGAAAACACCTCAAATACGCTCATTTTTCTTCGAAAAATGGCTACTTTTCGGTGTTTTGCGCTCCACAAAGACATAAATTTTCATGCAAGCATGAAATTTATGACCTTTTGTCGCTTGTCTCATGAAATGATGTCAGGGGCAAAAGGTCATGCTTTTCATGTTTTCATGAAAAAGCATGACATTAAGACCCGTAAAAATATGAGAAAGCAGGCCGATCGGCGGATTCCGAATGTTTTTAGGATTGCGGGAGCGCAAAGTGCGGAGCGATCCATAGTATCATCATAAAATAAAAGCGTCGGAAAATGTGAAAAAGAAGAATGTTATAAAAAATGCCAGGGTTCGTTGGGAACGCCTGGCATCTTTCAGTGCTCATATCATTTTTGATCATGCAGTTAGCTGACGGGAGAGGGCTGTTCGGAGAGCCACTTTTTTACAGTGTCAATATTGAAATCCACAAAGGAAGCAATTTTTTCAACAGGGATCCCTGCGTTTGCCATATTATAAGCAGTTTTCTTTGCCTGCTGGATGAACCCCTCTTCTCTTCCTTCTTTTTTTCCGTCTTCCTTGCCCTCCAGAAACCACTTTTCGCTGATATCGCACATAATCTGATAACCTCCTTCCTCCTGTTTCAGAAAATGTACTCGTTTGGAGAGATCCCCCTGACTCATGTCGGCGGGATCTGATGTTTTAAAGTATTTCATCAGTTTTGCAGTATCGCTTCCATCGTCAATGGCTGCGTTGACGTACAGAATATGTACTCCGTCTTCATAGGGGATCTTTGTCCCTGCAAAAGATTTTTGCACCGGATAAACGGTTTTTCCGGCTTTCCAGAGATCTGTCTCACTGATATAGATGATGTAAACATCGGGCATCTCAGAATAGGTTTTTCCTTTTGCGAGAGATTCGCCGTCGATCATCGAACTGTAAAATCTGGTCCGTCTGGCGTGGTCAACGGTGTCTTTTCTTTGAATTTCGATGTTATACATTCTGCCTTTGCTGTCTTCCGCGAGAATATCAAGAATTGCGTCGTGGGATGTGATTTTTGAAATCCGGTATTGGATGCGGATCTCTTTTACGGTGAGATCCCTGATACCTGTCAGGATCCGGAGTACATGCTGGCAGGCCGCCGGATCCTTCAGGGCTACAGACATAAATGTGTCACTGAATAATGTCAGCGACCGTGCCTCGGCGATACGGCGTTCTCTGGCTTCCATGATATTTTTGTACGGTTGTCTCAAGTGGTACGTATTCCTCCTTTGCTAAGTGGAATCCCGCACTTCTATGTCCCTGGTACATATAACAGATTTTCATGATTGTCCAACCGGCTGGACAGTCATGAATCGACTTCTCTTTCATTCACTCTTTGAAATAATATTACCATTTGGCCGTATAAAAATCAAGAAAAGCAGAAAGGAATTTTCCCTGGTAACAGTTCAGCCAGCTTCCCGGTCCGATCTGCCAAGAAATCAGTATTTTTTTCTTCGTATTTATGATAATATATAAGTATTGGACGATCGGGAAATTCCTGAGAGGAGAACGAGATCATGACAAATGATACGGAAAAAAATGAAAGAAAAGAGAAGAAAAAACGGAAGAATCCAGGTGCGGTATTCTGCCGTTTTCTGGGAACGGTTCTTTTGGTGGCGATGATCCTTATATGTCTGCCGTTGACGGCGCCGAGGCTGTTTGGATACCATATTTATACAGTTGTCAGCGGAAGTATGGAACCCGCGATACCGACGGGCAGCCTTGTATATATTCATGAGATGGCTCCGGAAGATGTGGAAGTGGATGATGTGATCGCGTTTTATGGTTCTGCGGATTCCGCAAGTATCATCACGCACAGGGTTGTGGAAAATCGTGTCCTGATGGGTGAGTTTGTCACCAAAGGGGATGCGAATGAGACGGAGGACATGAATCCTGTTCCTTACAGTAATTTTATCGGGAAGGTCGTCCGGTCGTTTCCGGAAATCGGAGTCTTCGCGCAGATCCTGACGGGACAGGAAGGTAAATTTATCGCAGCCGGTGTGATCCTGGCGGCGGTAATCCTGCAGGGGCTGGGCTCTTTGCTGGACCGTAGACAGGAAAAGAAACGCTCGTAATGGTCCGGATGGAAAGTCAAAAAGATACAATGAAAAAATAATCGAAGGAAACGTCAAATACATTTTGTTTCCTTCGATTTTCTATTTTCGCTGAGTATTTGTCTTTTGCGAAAGTCTTTTTCCGTTACCGCCGAAAGTGCTCCGGCAGCCGGATCTCTGCGTTTATGCCGTCCGGCAGATGGCATAAGCCGCGTGTGCCGTCGAGACGCCATCCGAGAAAGTCTTCGATCAGAACGGAAATAGGACCGGTGGCCCAGGGATGGCACAGGCTGGTATTCCATTTCTGGTTTTTGCCCCATGCTTCGAAGCAGGTCGTCGCTCCTTCGCGGATCATATTGTACCAGGAGTTTTCTCCGGTGGAGGTGATCATATGATAGACGGCGTCATATTGTCCGAGACGGCACAGGGCTTTCATCTGAAACCAGGTCATATAAACACCGGAACACATCCCTTTCTCCAACAGGAAATCTGTGAGTGTCTCTGTACAGGAACGGTCGTAAAATCCAAAATATACAGGCAGTATATTGGAATGGAGCGACGCATGGCCGGGCGCCGGATTTTTTGAGGCGCTGTCCGCCTGAGGTGCCGGTGAAAGTTCGGCATCCACATAGATTCCTCTTTTCCGGTCGAGAAATGCATTCTGAAAGGCGTCGGTCAGCCGCCGGATTTCCTGTTTCCGCTGAGGCCGGGTACAGCCGAGGATCTGCTCGATCTCATCCATTTTGATCAGAAAACCGATGTAAAAAGCGTTGATGACATTATGTACGCCGGGGCCGATGGCCGGGCGGGTCAGAGGAAAGCCGTATCCATCCCTGAGGTTTTCCGGCCAGTCTACCATATTCCATTTTTCAGATACCTGTTCCAGAAGACCGTCCGGTCTCCGATACCGCCGGAAGTAGGACCGAATGTTTCGGCATGCTTTCAGGCACAGCGCCAGAAAGTCCCGGTCTCCGGAAAATTCGTAGTAACGCAGGGCGACGATCGGAAACTGAAGAGAATAGTCGGCGATTTCCTGCATCAGGGAACCGGGGGCGACAGCGGTCATTCCGGGACAGAAAAAGACGGAAAGGCAGAAATCTTCCAGCGCCTTGCGCAGCAGCCGTCCGTCGCCGGTCAGCCATAGATGAGAAGCGCTGGTGATCGTCAGGTCTCCGAGATACTGGCCTTTTTCTCTGGTAGGACAGTCCACATAAGTCTCCTGGCAGCCATACTGTACCGTGCGTTTGCACAGGTCAAAAACCTGTGACAGAACAGGGTCGTTGGTCTTCAGCACACAGTCCTCTGCGTGAAAGGGATAATGTCTCACGACAGCGGAGATTTCCAGGATTTTCGCATGTTCCGGCACAAGCAGGGAGCAGTAGCGGAATCCTTTGTAATCGAATTGCTCCAGAAGATTTTCCCCGTCTTTCAGTGTCCAGTATTCCTCATAACGGCAGTTGCACCGCATATCGAACCGGACCTTCCAGGGTTCCCGTCCGAGTTCTTCCCCGCAGAGGATCGTGACCGTTTGGCCGGCAGTTCCGCGCGCTTTCAGTTTCAGAGTTCCTGTGATTTCTTCCCCGAAATCGCAGAAAAGAATGGTCTGTCCGGGGAACTGCCGCTTTTTGATCTCCGGTCTCCGCTCATAGAACTGAACGGAGGGGGAAGGCGATGATGCAAAAATGTAATCTGCATTCGGATTGATACAGGCCGGTTCCCAGACGGCGTCAGAGTCTGTGGGTTCCAGCCGGCTATCGTAGTCTTCCGGATATTGGGTATCATAACCCCAGATCCGTCCGGGCGCGGCTTTCAGACGGGAGCGGAGCAGTATCGTTTCGAAGGTATCGTCCGTTTTCAGGAGCAGCCTTTGTTCCCCTTCCGGCGATTCTTCCAGGAGATCCAGCACAAGGCCGCTGCGGAGGTTTCCGCTCTGGTATGCACGGTTGATCAGCCCCTGATAATAGACCTCCGCTTCGATCATGTTTTCTCCTGTGCGGAGCAGTTCTGTGACGTCCACCCGATTCCACCGGTAATAAAAGTAGTATCCCTGTGCCGGGCCGAGAGCCGCGGTCCGCCCGTTGATCTTTATTCTGGCATAGTCGTCCGCACTGAAATCGATCAGGTATCTGCAGCGCTTGTCCGGAGTAACGGAAAACTTTTTCCGGAACAGAAAATGAAGGTTTTTCTTATCTTCCGGATGGGAATAGTCCAGAGGTTCGTTTTCCCGGTGGAAAACATTGAGCGGAGCCAGCCCGGAGAACATCGGGTGGGTGATCCATGTCCCGGAAAATCGGTGGCGGGGGAAATTGGTAAACGGTTTGGGATTCATAATGATAATGCTCCTGTCCTATGATTTCGATCAGATTTTGTCTTTATAGTAAGCTACGGTCAGTTCCACCATACGGTCATAACTTTGTATCCCGTCGGCCTGTCCGTTAATTTTCAGGTAAGTGTCATTGACCTGATTGGATACTTCCGACAGTACGCCGTCATATTTTGCCCAGAATTCCCGGTTGGCGGTGAGATCCGGTTCCACATCGGGAGAAAGCTGGCTTCGGATGGAACTCCAGGTATCGTAGTCAGCAGTGTACAGAGCGTTCATGCAATAGATCCATCCGGACAGATAACCGCTGTACTGGAAATCCATCTGTTCGGATTGGACGCATGCGAGAAATGCGATGAAGTTCGCCTCTTCCTCCTGCATAAATCCGCGGAGATGGGAGAGTTCGTGACATACAGTGAAGGGGATATTGTAAGCTGTCATATCCCGGTTATAGTTGGCCTCAATGGTAAATGCGGAAAAGATTCCGGTCAGATCCAGGCGGGAGAGAATCTGCGAGAAGAAAACTTTCTTCGGCTGCGGATAGCTGCCGGAGAGATCCGGAAACATAGTGCCGAGGTTTTCCATCGCAGCCGCTGCGTCAGGGCCTTCCGGGCGGCTTAAGATCATAACACCGTTTTCATCCCGGGCGACCTGGGAACTTCTGGTGTTGACTTCTTCGGTCAGCCAGGAACAGATCCTGGAAAGATCTTCCACAGCACATGGTTCAGCGGCAATCCCGGATTTCTCGGAAAAGGAGACACGGTGGTAATTGATCCCACCGCCCAGCATGAAAAAGAAAGCGAGCAGCGACGCTGCCAGACAGATCCCCGACAGCCAGGAGAGCAGTCGGCGTCCGGGAGAGCCGCTTTTTATGATGTTCCGGATCGTGTAGATGACGGAAAACAGAAATGCCAGAATCAACAGATAGAGGCCGAATTCCGCGAGAGAAAACGGTACCCGTCCTGTCACGCCGGAGATCGCGGCGGCAGCCGGGTGATAGACCCTGCTGGAGTACCACTCGGCAGTTCCGGGGATCAGGGTGGAAATCAGGAGAAGCGCTGCACTGATCAGAAAAAATATCAGGGCGGCAAGAAAACGATATTTACATGGGGAAGGCGCGGCCTTCCTCTTTCTTGATTTTGTCATTTGTATACCTCCGGATGCGGATCGCAATTTTCCCTATTTTATCACAGCAGAGAGAGAACCGCAAATATAAGACGGACATTGAAAAAGGGAGATTCCTATGACAAGCTCCGGAAATGCATCCATGTCAGCATCCTGGATTTTTCCTGGTTTGACGATGACCTGTATTATCATACGGTTCATCTCTATGATGATCGCAAAAAGGAGCGTTATTCGGATCTTCTGGAATTACAGTTCCTCGAATTGAAGAAGCTGCCGCCGGAAGCGCAGTCCGAAAAAGGGATCCTGCGTTGGATGCGGTTCCTGCATGGCAAAAACCGAAAGGAGTTCGAGTATATGGCAGGGAAAGACGAATATATCCGGAAAGCTTATGGCACATTGGTGAAGATGAGTGCGGATGAGAAAAAGCAGATGGAATATGAGGCGCAGGAAAAAGCGCTGCGGGATTACCAGTCCCAGATGCAGAGTGCGGAGAACGCCGGCTTCAGAAAAGTCCAGCTAAGAAATGTCAAGAGGTGATATAAAAAAAGTTATATTTTT
>DXEK01000064.1 GCA_019115005.1 Candidatus Fusicatenibacter merdavium
GTTCCTCAAACTCTCCGCGGTATTTTGCTCCCGCAACCAGCGCGCCCATATCCAGAGAAAAGATCGTCTTGTTTTTCAGACTCTCCGGCACATCTCCGCTGGCAATCCTCTGCGCCAGTCCTTCCACGACCGCGGTTTTACCTACGCCTGGTTCTCCGATCAGGACCGGATTGTTTTTCGTCTTTCGGGAAAGGATCCGGATCACATTCCGGATCTCCGTGTCACGTCCGATCACCGGATCCAGCTTCTGGCTTCTGGCCTTCTCCACCAGATCCTGGCCGTATTTCTCCAGGGTATCATACGTCGCTTCCGGATTATCCGTGGTCACTCTCTGATTTCCCCGCACGGTGCTCAGCGCCTGCAGGAAACGCTCGCGGGTGATCCCGTATTCCTGAAACAGTTTTTTCATCGACGGACTCGGGTTCTTCAGCATGGACAGGAACAGATGCTCAACGGATACGTACTCGTCGCCCATCGCTTTCGCTTCGTCCTCAGCGTTGACCAGCGCCTTGTTCAGATACTGGCCGATATATGGCTGACCGCCGGATACTTTGACCCTGGCGTTCAGCGCCTCTGTCACCCGGTTCATAAAGTGCTCTTTCTGGATCTCCATCTTTTCGATCATTTTCAGAATCAGGCTGTCTTCCTGATGGAGAAGATTATACAACAGGTGCTCCTGTTCGATCTCCTGATTACCGAAATCATAGGCGGTTTTTTCCAGGTCCTGAACAGCCTGCAGAGATTTCTGCGTAAATTTGCTTATATTCATATCTCCAACCTCCTCTTCTATGGTGGAAACGCATCCGCCCGGATCCCTGCAGTCCACTGGCGGTCAATGACCTGCCTGAAACAGGCTGCGGATCAATCTCACCGTTCCGGCAGCGGAACGGTCACAGGCGGATGTACTTTGCTATTTCTTATGTTCTATGGAGACTATAACACTATTTGTTAGCACTGTCAAGAGGTGAGTGCTAATTTTTTTGAAAATTCGTAACAGCTCAGCAGGATGAACTGTTATGAATTTTCCGCCAACGCACAAGGATCATCGGAATCTGAAACGCGAGCATTGCAACCCAGCCGAAGAAATTCGCCCAGGCCAGCCGGTCGAAACCGCCGTGCATGACATGAACCATCAGCCAGGCGGCGAGAAACCGCGCCGACATATTTAAAATAGTACTGATCAATGTCACCTTCAGATCCCCCAAGCCACGGAAAAATCCCTGGATCGTGTTGGTCGCCGCCGGCATCAGGTACATGAATGCGATCAGCTGAAGGTAGGACATTCCCAGCCCGATGACTTCCTCCGAACCGTCGCTGACAAACATCTGCATGATCGGACGCGCGCCGAAAAAAACCAGCACTGCGACTACTGCCGTATAGATAACCTGGAGAAGAATGGAAGAGAGAAATCCCTGCTTCATTCTCCGGATCTTTCCGGCTCCCCGGTTCTGCGCCATAAAGGTCGTCGCTGCATGGGCAATATTCTGCTGCGGCGTCATCGCGAAATCATCCACACGGTTGATTGCAGTAAAAGCCGCAATGAACGCCACTCCCTGCACGTTCACCACCGTCTGGACACAGATCTTTCCAAGCTGAACACACATCTGCTGGAGCGCGCTTGTGATACCGTAGTTGAATGTTTTCCAGAGAATAGAACCGTCGAAGACTCTCCACTTCTTTCCCAGACAGAGAAGCGGCACCTTCTTCTTAATATAAACCAGACAGAACAGGCAGCACATCATCTCGCTGAGCACCGTCGCCAGAGCACTGCCCGGGACGCCCCACCCGAGAACAACGACAAAAAACAGGTCGCCGACTACATTGAACAACGCGCTGATAATCAGAAAGTAAAGCGGCACCTTACTATCCCCCAGCGCACGCAGCGTATTGGAAAAGAAATTGTAGACAAAGGTAAAAATCAGTCCAAGAAAGATAATCCGCAGATATCCCTTGGCCGATCCGATGATATCCGCCGGAACCTGAAGCAGCAGAAGAAGCGGATGTGCAAAAAGGATCAGAAGAAGAGCAACCACGGCGGAAAACGCCAGACCTCCCAGCATGGACGTACTAATTTGGCGCTCCAGCAGCTTGTAGTCTTTCGCTCCGTAATGGGTGCTCATCAGGATGCCTGCTCCCATACACATCCCGCTGATAAACAGGATCACCATATTCATGATCGGGCCTGCCGTTCCCACCGCCGCAAGAGCGTCATCACCGACAAATTTCCCAACGATCACAGAGTCCGCCGCATTATAAGTAAGCTGGAACAGATTCCCCAGAACCAGTGGGATCGTAAATTCCGTCAGCTGGGGGATAATACGCCCCTTCGTCATATCTGTAGTCATTTCGTTCCTCCTCCAGTTTTCGTCATATTTCTTCAATCATTATATTCCATTGCCAAGACAGAGTGTATCTGTGGCTTCCCAAAAGCAGCACCTGTTCAAAAAGGTAAACAGTTGCACAAAGCGAACAGAAGATTAACCGTCATAGCCTGTACGCTGCAGATAATATGCAGTGGTGTAACCAGACTGAAATATTTTTTTACAGGAATTCATTTTATTTCCTGCCATCAGCTGAGACAATACTTCTTTCTGGTTCAATTCCTCACAGTTCGTAACATACACAATCATAGTGTCACAATTATAATCAACCGATATCTTCTCCTGCCAGTCATCCTGTCCCCAGAAAATAATATTGTCCATGTATCGGAGAAACGGATAATCGGATAAAATTTTCCAATCCTCTTTATACAAATAGATCCCCTGTGCATCACTGTGTGCTTCCACCTGACTGATTTTATCCCTATCACCTAAATACAAATTTTCAAGCCCTTGCCGATAACCACAAACCAAAAAAACAGCAGCCAACAGCAGTACATACTTTTTCCCTCTTGATGGAACCAGGTACACCATACTGTTGAACATAGCAAGATACAACGGTGCCATGACTGCGATGACATATCTCAGCGTCTGATACGGAGCGATTTTTGCAATCACTACCAC
The DNA here is from genome assembly GCA_019115005.1 of Candidatus Fusicatenibacter merdavium. Classification (GTDB taxonomy): domain Bacteria; phylum Bacillota; class Clostridia; order Lachnospirales; family Lachnospiraceae; genus Fusicatenibacter; species Fusicatenibacter merdavium. Next base: position 3,003 of record DXEK01000064.1, read on the forward strand.
GTAGAGACATACCGGAAGCACCATCAGACACCACCACTGCAAATTCGACCTCAGCGCGTTCCTATCATATTCTTTTTTTCTGACATACACAATTACCAGGCACAACAGGACGAACAGCACAGCCGGGAAAAATCCCCCGAAAATCCCTCGACTCATTTGACCGAGATAATTCCATAAATGACTGCCCAGTTCTCCTACACGAGCATTTTCGATTGCCTCTCTTCCCCGATATCCGCCAAAAATCTGATCCAACGAAGCCGGGAAGATCAAAATTCCTGTCCCAATAGCAGCCATCGCAGTTAAAATACTTAAAATGATCTTTTTCCAGTTTCGAAAAACTACCAGATATACCAGATATACTACACATAAGAAAAAAGCATAAATCAGAAAATAGTACTGCGTCATCATACCGCCCAAAAGTATAAAACCCAGAGTGATATAATATCTGAAATTTCCTTTTTCCTCTGCAGGAAATTTCAAAAATACCATGACTAATGCATTAACCATAACTGAAAGCAATGCATACATACGAAAAAAAACGACCGCATAATCCACAAATCCTGCTCCAAGCACATAGAACATGGAAAAAAGAACAGCCCCTCGTTTCTTCATACCAATCTTATGAGCAATCCACACCATCTGCCAGAACACAACACAAGCTAACGGTATATTCAGCAGAAGCCCCACCCACAAAACCGGTAATTTCGGAAACATTGACGAAATCGTATGAATCAGAAGATAATAAAGCGGAGGATGTACGTCATGCGCCTGATTCTCAAATACATTTGCATAATCAAAACGTCCGCTTTTGCGAACACCTGTATAGTCCTGCCAGATTTCTTCCCCATTGTATGGCACACCGTCCGCCAACGATATCCGTATAGAATCACTTTCTGAATAAGGATGGTTGGACAGCCCAAACGTATAAATTTCATCTACATGAAACCCAGACTTCTGACTTCCGATTCCCAAAAGAATCATGCAAATTAGGGCAGTAACTGCCAAAGGCAGAAAAAAACGTTTTATTCCCACTTCTAACGACCTCCTAACGTTCTCATTTGAAGACATCATCTGACTTTTTCGGGGCTTCATATCTTAAAATTGATCAGACCTTGATCTCCATCAAACGTCCGCTGCCTTTCAAGTATTTTCTGTAGACAAAGAAAAAGACCACGGTGGAAAGCACAGAGGAAACTCCGTCGGCGATCGGCTCTGCATAGAACGCGGCATTGGCTGTGAACAGCATCGGCAGCACACACGTCGACGCAAAGTAAAGCGTCTTCCGGAAAAGGGAAAGGCTCAGCGACTTTCCGGTCATTCCCAGCGCCGTCAGGCTGTCCACGAAAACGTACTGAAAGCTGAGCGGTATGATCATCATCGTGAACACCCGGATCCCCCATACGGCAAGCTCCCGGTACTCCGCATCATTGGTGAAAATGCGGACAAACACCTCCGGAACCAGACGGGACACCAGAAACATGATCGATGTAAAGCAGATGCACAGCAAAAGCACCCAGAAGACCGTCTTCCGGATCCTGGCCGGCTGATTCGCCCCGTAATTATAACTGATCAACGGCTGTGAGCCGCCGGTGATCCCAAGCATCGGTGAGGTGATCAGAAGCATATAGCTCTGTACGATCGTCGCGGCCGTGATCAGCGTATCTCCGTATTCCTTTCCACCGTAATACTGCAGCACCGCATTCATCGCTATGATGATCACGCTGTCCGTCGCCAGGATCAGAAACGGTGAAAAGCCCAGCGCAAAAATTCTCTTTGTGATCTCAGGCTCGGGGCGGACAATGGAAAGCGGAATTCTCATCTTCTTTCTCCGGAGCGTGCAAAGTACAAACACACAGGACCCCATCTGGGCGATCACCGTCGCCACAGCGGCGCCTGCAATGTTCATATGAAAAAGAAAGATGAACACCGGATCCAGAACAATGTTAATCACCGCTCCGATGAGCGTCGTCAGCATTCCAAGACCCGGAAATCCCTGTGCGGTGATAAAATAATTCATCCCCATGGACAGCAGAGCAAAAAAGGTCCCGAGCGTATAGATCGTCAGATATGTATTCGCATAGGGAAACGTCACCTCACTGGCACCGAACCAACTCAGCAGGTGATCCTTCGTCAACAGAAACACGATCGTCAGCACCGCCGACAAAATCAGCAGCAGAGAAAAGCTGTTCGCCAGAATACGCTTCGCATTCTTCTCATCCCCTGCTCCCAGCCGCACGGAAAAGAGTACAGAGCCCCCAATCCCGATCAATGTCCCGAACGAGGACAACAACGTAATGATCGGGGCGCACACACCGGCCCCCGCCAGGGAATCCGCCCCGATCACCGGGATGTTTCCCACATAGATCCGGTCCACAATACTGTACAGCACATTCACCAGCTGCGCCAGCATAAACGGAACGGACGTTTTCAGCACCAGCAGTGGAACGGAATCCCTGCCGAAATCATTCGTCTTCTTCATCTTCTGTATCCCCCTCTGTTCATCCGCAGCTTCTCTATTGGCCGCGGTCATTCTCATTACCGCCGATTCCTTTGTTTCACGCATCACACCGGTAAACGCACGCTCCGCCCACATACGTAGCCACAACCGGAATTTCACGCAGCTTCTCAACGGGTACTTTAAAAGGATTCTCTCCCAGCACGACAAAATCTGCGAGCATTCCCTTCCGGATCTTTCCTTTTACCGTCTCCTCAAAAGATGCATGGGCCCCTTCCGATGTGTATGAATCCAATGCTTCCCCCACGCTCATCGCCTCCTCCGGCCGGTACGGTCCGCAGGAACCATCCAGCGTCTTTCTGGTCACCGCACACTGTATGCCTGCCAGCACATCCGGCGCTTCTACCGGACAGTCGCTTCCATTGGATACATGGATCCCTTTCTCCTTCATCGTGTGAAACGCATAACTGGAAGATGCTGTTTCCTTTCCGACGCGTTCCTCGACGATCCTCTGGTCATAATCGAGAAAAATGGACTGGACATACGCATGAAGACCCAGCTGCGCCATCCGCTCCAGCTGCTCCGGCCGGGTAATCTGACAGTGTACAATACCGCTCCTCCAGTCCTCCAGGGGATATTTTTCGAGAACCCTTTGGTAGATATCCAGCAGGACGTCCAGAGTCCCGTCCCCGATCGCATGAACCGCCGTCTGCATCCCGTGGGCGGCCGCCTCCTGAATCAACGTCTCCAGATGCTCCGGTGTATACAGCATCAATCCCCGGGTGGAAGGATCATCGTGGTATGAACTTCCGAGATACGCGGTCCTGGAGCCAAGGGAACCGTCAGCGACGATCTTCAGCGGCCCGATCCGGAACCTCTGGCTTCCGACGCCGGTATTCCATCCGGATTCCAGGAATTCCCTCAGAGACGCCGCAGACGTAAACTGAGCCTGTTCATAGACACGCACCGTCAGTTCTCCCGCCTGCTCCAGTTCCCGGTAAGCGCGGATCACCTGCTTATACGGTACCGGAAGCGTCTCAAAATCGTCTGTCTGCGCGGAAGTCACACCGTAAGCATTCAGCTTCCGGACTGCCAGCCGCATCATTTCTTTAATCTGTTCCAATGACGGGTGGGGAATACGGCCATAAACGTACTCCACAGCATTTTCCCGAAAGATCCCATTCGGCTCGCCGTCTGCGTCCAGCTCGAAATATCCTCCTTCCGGCTGGGGCGTCTCACCGGTGATCCCCATCACCTCCAGCGCCCGGGAATTGACCACACAGCAGTGGCCGCAGGCGCGGATCACACAGATCGGCCGGGTCGTTGAAACCATGTCCAGATCCCGGCGGGTCGGAAACCGCTGTTCATCCGAGAAATAATCCTGGTTCCAGCCGCGCCCCATCAGCCAGCGCTGCGCCGGTTCCCGGCCTTCTCCCGTCTCTCCACATTTGTCTGCATTTTGCATCTTCCAATCCTGTCTGCTCTGTTCTTCCCGGTCAAATTCCCGAAGATACTCCAGCATCTCCGCCATGGACGACGTATGCTCCGACAGTTTCGCCATACTCAGCGTGTATCCATAGTTCAGCAGATGCATATGAGAATCATTAAATCCCGCACAGACAAATTTTCCACCGAGATCCACGATTTTCGTATCGTTATCCACATAGTTCTGTACTTCTTCCATGTTTCCCACAGACAGGAAGCTTCCATCTTCCACAACAAATGCGCCGGGAAACAACGTCTCTTCTGCATTTCCCGTATAGATCTGCCCATTTTTAAAAACTGTCCTCATAGTCTTTCACCATCTTTCCTGATTTTTCCCGTTTTCCGGATCCTGTTTTCAAAAAATAATTCCTTTACAAAGTCTGAGATTTCGTCAATGTCTGCCAATATTCTATCAACCACGGAGTACACCGTCAAGATCCATTGATCATTGACGCCAGACAACCCGTTACAGTTCGGCCAGCTGAATAGCTACAGCATCCAGCCATCAAAACCAGCTGCACAATGGGCGAATGCCCGCACCCTTCTGCGAGCCGCAATACCACAAAGCAATAAAACATCTTATTAAACCAAAAACAGAGCAGCCTCTCCGTACAACACGGATATGACTGCTCTGTCCCCATTCCAATTCAGATCTCCCGACTGCAAATATCGGCGATTACCTCGTCAGATTCTGCACAAACTCCTTCTCAACCTCCGCCTGATATTCCCCGGCAAATGTTCCGTCTTTGAGTCTGTCCAGCGCATGTTCCCGGAATTCCTCCCAGGATTCTCTTTCCTTCCATACCATGATCGGGTAGAAAAACACTCCCTCTGTCTTCGCCGCTCTCTCGTCCACCGGCGCATCGCCGATCATCACCACATGATCCTTCGGATAGCCGTACTCCAGAAGCTTTCCGATACACGCTTCCTTGCTGCCGTTCTCCTGGGTCAGCACCAGCTTCACATACTTCAGCAGATCATAATATCCCCATTCATCGAGGATCTCCGTCCGATTTGCCGCGGTGACAATCACGATATCCGCAAACTGTCCTGCCTCTTCCAATGCCTCACGCACACCATCAAAAGGCTTTTTATTTTTCTCCGAAATCATCTTCAGCGAACCGTTCACAAGTTCCGACCATTCCAGCGCCTTCTTCAGCACCGGACTTCCCGTCCGCTCCACTTCCAGGCGCAGACTGTCCGTGGAAAGCTCCTTTGCCGTCTTGACCCAGTTCAGCAGGCTGCCAAGATCTTCCACCCGCTTATAATTTTCATTCACGTCCACCAGGATCTTCGCCAGTGCCTCAAAGCGATTAATTCCCCGGTCCATGCTGTACAGGCTGATCTCCCGCCACCTGCGCATGATCGCATCCCGATATTCTCCGAGATCCCACTCGTAGACCATACAGGGAGCAAGGCTCTTTCTGTGTTTCACCTCCATCGTATTCATCGCGCATCCGTCGGAATCGATGCAGATCAGATAATCATGCTTGCGCTCATAGCCCGCAAATACATCCTCCATGCTTTTTCCTCCTTCTTCTCCTGCCAGATCCGTCTCTTTTAACGGCAGAAGTTTTTGACTGTTGTCCTTATTATACTGCCGGATATTGCGGTTTGCAAATCTAATGTTGCGCGTCTTTCTCTCTCTTTTTTGCTTTCCGGTCCCACACGGGACAAAAGACCAGAAGCCCGATTCCTGCGGCCGACATGGCGAGCCCCGCTTTTTTCCCCGGAGGGCAGAAACGCACTTCGATCTCATGGTGCCCGGCAGAGATTTTGGTACCTGCGAAAGCGGTATTTACCTTTTCCACGGCAGTCTCTTTCCCGTCCACCAGGATCTTCAGTCCCTTCTGCCAGGGAATGGATGTGACAAAATAACCCTCTTCCTCTGCGTCCAGACTACAGTTCAGAACAGCGCCGTCTTGCGTGTCCTTGAACACAACAGGAACCGCATCCCTTTTCACCAGTTCTTCCACCGGATACTCATACCACCGGAGTCCGGACAACTCATAGTTACCCTTAAAATATGTAATCTTCAGTTGTTCCAGGCTCTCGCCCTCCGGGACTGTCAGATAATAAGTAAATCTGGAATTTCCGTTCGGATAAGCTGCTCCTGCAGAGGAAAGACGATTCCTGGTTCCATTGATATCAATCGTCACCCGTCTTCCTTGTTCACTCTTCACATCAAACTCCAGAATTACGATCCGATCCTTCACCGGCTTATCCAGCGTCATTGTCACATCTCCTGTTTTCTCCGCGTTCACAGTGACCGTATCCCCCTCTCTTCGGATCTCCAGTCCGTCAGACACCTCCATCCTGGAAAACAATGGCTGTTTCTCCTCTATATGTGAATCCTGCCCCAGGTCGTCCGAGGGACTTTCAAAGGACATTACTTTCTCATCTTTGATGCCCGTCTGGCTGTCCTCCTGCGATTCCGTCACCGTATACCGCAGCAGCGCCTCCAATGTCTGTGGGAATTCCAGCCGTGAAAATTCCTCCTCGCTGATCGTCTCTGTGCTCAGATAAGCCAGCGGCAGTACATGGTCATTTTCCGCCAACACAGAATCTCCCTTCCGGGCCTTGATCTCATATCCCACGGGAACCTTGTCGGCTGTCGTCTGGAGATATTTTACTCCCATCAGGTACTCCTGAAACGGATTGGCCTCACACAGCATAGCGACTCTGTTATTGATCCGGACCGGCATGTGCAGAATGTCAAAAAACCAGTGAGAATATTCCTGATTGGAGATAGAGGAATACATGGTCGTCGATTTCTGGCCGGAGTACAGCAGACGATTGGACGAGATCAACGGCTGCTCCATCCCGTCCATTCTCGCCCAGGGATCCGTCGCCACAGCTTCTATTTCCCTGGAAGAGAAAGAACAGGCCCATTCTCCCTTCGAGACAAAATTATCCTGGCGCGCTGTGTAGACCGAACAGACAATGGGCGTCACCAGAAGCATCGCATAGACACGTCTCCTGTTGTAAAAACGCATCAGCCATAAAACGATCACCAGAAGGACTGCATCCAGCAGCACACCGGAGATATATCTGGAACTGACTTCCCCGGCATATACTACGGCCACTGCTCCAAACAATATTTCCGGCCAGATCCGGATCCTGAACCGTTTCTTCAGGATCATCTGCAGAAGTTCTGCCATCTGCAGAATGACGAGCGGCAGCAGCGGCATCAGGATCTTAGCCCTGGCATAGAGCGTTCCATTTAAAATCCAGGAGACCACCGGCAGTAAAACCGCGGCCAGCAGAACGATACTGCGCACCCGGAGACGCCGGACGGTCAGTCCCGCCAGCAGCGCATACAACGCGAACAGCGTCAGCCCCATTCCGTAAGGACTGTACAGAAGTCCCTCCATGGACAGATCCGGGCGGAACAGTTCTCCCACAGACAGCGCTGCGCCCTGCCGTCTGTGTTCCAGAAGAACCAGCCCTGTGGGCAGCAGCAGAACACCGGCCAGACCAACAGCCACCGCCGCAGATCGCAGATACAGAAACCAGGTTCTTCGGTCTCTGCTCAATTCATACACCCTCCATGTCATGACTGCAAGAACCGTAATGGAATAATAGAAACTGTTGTAGATCACCAGCGCCAGCATAAGCGTAAAAAGCGTATACCTTGCCTTCTTCACCAGCCCGGGAAGCAGAAGAAGAGCAAGAAGTTCATACGGCATATAATTTATAAACATGACCTGCCGGTGTGCCTGAAAAAAACATCCCGCTGTCATCAGAAAAACACTGCCGATAAAAGCCATATATGGTTCCATCTGATTCTGGAGCAGAAAATAATAACACAGGAGGCCGGAGACCAATACGCAGATCATCATACACGCGATCAGAATATATATCATGGGGATCTGCGGCAGCAGACATCCGATCAGAATGTCCGGGCGAAGATATCCGTAATAAGAGAATTCATAAGCGTTGCTCCCGCCGCCAATCCACAGAAAATCCGGAAAGATCGTTTTCTGAGAGAGACATGCATCCCGCAGCGTCTCCGCAAGCGTCGCATGCTGGCTCATCCAGTCCGTATTGGAACCGAACACCGATCCTTCCGGTACAAACAGGTAGATCAGAACAAAAAACAAGGCCGTCAGTAATAACAGATAATATTTATGCTTTTTCAACTCTAATGACATTTCTCTCCTCCTCGATCCCCTTGTTGTCTTTTCATAATATATCTTAACGGGCCTTTCTTAAGAACACGATTCCGTTTTCAAAATATTTTCGAAAGATATTCCTCCTTTTTTCTTACAATTTTTATTATTCCATTTTCTTTTGATCAAAAAAAGAGTTGTGAGCGATTTTTATATCCATCTCACAACTCTCAGATTTTCAATATGTAGGAAGAATCCGTAACGTTCATCAACAGAACGGTCACAGAAAACTTTCTGTTTTACTATGTAAGTCTTCGCTTAGACGATCCGGCGCACTGCAAGGATGGTACGGTATGCTGCATTACTGCTGATCTTAATACCATCTTTTGCGTTACTTGCATGTACGATCTGTCCGCCGCCCATATAGATTGCCACATGGCCATCATAGCAGATGATGTCGCCCGGCTGTGCTTCCGCATAAGATACACCGGTTCCCTCAGATCTCATCGCTGAAGAGGAATGCGGCAGACTGTATCCGAAGTGTGCATAGACGCTCATGATAAATCCGGAACAGTCAGCTCCGTTTGTCAGACTTGTCCCACCCCATACATACGGATTGCCTACAAACTGAACTGCATAGTCTACAACCGCCTGTCCGCTTGCACTGCTGGAGCTTGACCCTTTGTATGTATCTTCAGAAGAATCCTCTTTGGTCTCTGTCTTTGTGCTCGTGCTACTGCTGCTGGAGCTTGAACTGGACTGCGATGTCGAAGCAGATGTGGACGTTGAGGAGCTGCTGCTGGTCGAACGGGAAGAATTGGAGCTTTCCTCCTGCGTTGTGGTCTGAGCAGCCTGTGCTGCTGCCTGCTGTCTCGCCGCTTCCTCAGCTGCCGCCGCTGCTTCTGCTGCCTGCTGTTCCTGGATCTCCTGAATCTTTGCATTCTGCTCTTCGATCAGACTCTCATACTCTGCTGCCTTGGCCTGCATGTCCGCAAGCTGTACATCATAGTCTGCGGAAGTCGCTTTCTTCTCTTCCAGCATACTTTCCAGCTGTGCCTGCTGTGCCTCCTGCTCTGCCTCGCTCGCCTCGAGCTCCGCCTTCTCAGTGGACAGCTGATCGCTGTAATCGCTTACCTGCTGGGTAACTTCCATGTATTTCTCCAGACATTCGCGATCGTAATCGTACATCTTCTGGGTATATTCCGCCTGGTTCAGAATCGTTGATAAATCCTCACCGGAAAGAAGCAGGGACGCCCATGCGGTATTTCCGCCGTTCTCATACAGGTACTGAATCCTGTCTTTCAGAGCTTCGTACTGCTCTGCCTGATCCTGCTGTGCTTCCGCCAGCTTCTGCTGCGTCTCTTCAATCTCGGTCTGCTTGCTTGCGATATCGTTCTTCAGTGTCTCTACAGCCGCCATCGTTACAACCAGCTGCGCATCCAACTCTCCGATCTGGCTCGTGATCGCATCTTTCTTGGCCTCCAGATCATTGATGGAACTCTGAGTCTCGTTTAACTGTGCTGTCGTCTGTGCTTTCTGCTGCTCCAGTTCATCTGTTGTTTTCGCTGCACTTACGGTCATAACCTGAGCGCTGCCAATCATTGCTGTCAACATCAAAGCAAGGATTTTTTTTCTCATTATTATTATTCACTCCCGTAAAACTGTTAATGAAAGTTATTTTTTTGTAACATTTTTGAAATACTTTTTTCAATTCCACTACATAATAGCACAATTTGGGAATCCTTGCAACCACCAATCTTATTTTTTTCTTAATTAATTACGGGAGCCATGAATGGCCGGGTACGGATCACTCAGCCGTGTAGATCTGCAGGCAGTTCAGATCATCAATATTTTCAAGAATCTGGGCTCCAGGAAACGAAACCTCGCCTTTCTGGATCCTTTCCGTGATCTGCTGATATTGCTCCTCGCTAAAATTCTGCATCTGAGACGTATCCGTAGTCAGCCCGACCCCTCCTTCTTTTACGCCCAGTATCTTTATTTTTCCTCCGTCAAAGTCATCCTCCGCGATTTTCTCCAGTTCCTGGTTCAGGATTTCTTCATATTTATTTTCGGCGCTGATCACAACCGTTGTGGACTTCTGAGATTCATCCGTCACTACCCCCAGAACTTTTCCTCCCACGATTTCCGCAGATCTTCTGATGATCGGCTCGAAGCCGCCGCCGTCGGTAAAAATCGCCTGGCATCCGTCCTGATACTCCTGCTCAACCGCATTCATAAAATCCGGTGACACCGCGTCGGTCCCTCTTTCTTCATACTGAACCTGGATACTTCCGTCCGCCAGGCTCATCTCCGCAGCTGCCTGCTGAAGTCCCTCGAGAAAACCTGCTCCATATTCCTTTGCTCTGTCTTCCTCCGCACCGCCGTAATAGGCAAGACTTGTATATCCTTCCTTCGCAGCCGCGTATCCCGCGAGAAACCCGGCCTGTTCGCGGTCAAAGAGAATACACCTTGTATTCCCTCTCATCCGGACTTTTTCGCTTCCCTCCGCATGGGGCTCCGCGTCAAACACCAGGAAGCGGACACTGCGGTATTCCCTCTGTGCCTCATATACGGCTGTTCCGGCGGCGTCACCGTAACAGATCACCACCTCGGCGCCTTTTTCCACCGCCTCATCGATCGCCTCGCTGCAGGCCGCACTGCCGTCCCCGGACGGTATGTAATAACCGGTGTTCTCCCCGGACGCATCTCCATAGGACTGAACAGCCTGCCAGATCGTCTGGTTGATCGCCAGGTCGTCCACATTTCCCCCGTCGGTGACGACTGCGATCGTCACCGGGGGCTCGCTCTGACTGCTGCATCCGTAGAGTCCAAACATCGCAGCCGCCGCAAGACACAGGCAAAATCTCTTTTTCTTCATATAAATATGTCCTCTCATCCGTTTATCTTCTGCCCGATCAGTCCCGCTTCCCGGAGAAGCGCGACGCCGCCGCTGGTTCCCAGGCGATCCGCCCCGGCTTCCAGAAAAGCTTCCATATCCTGTACACTTCGGATCCCGCCGGCCGCTTTGATCCTGACGTTTTCTCCGATATGCCTGCGAAACAGAAGAATATCCGACAGCTCGGCGCCCCTGGTTCCAAATCCCGTAGAAGTTTTGATGTAATCTGCTCCTGCCCTGGTCACACAGCCGCACAGCTTGATTTTTTCTTCCTCCGTCAGATAACATGTTTCAACGATCACCTTCAGGATGCGTTCTCCCGCTTCCTGCTTCAGACAGCGGATCTCCTCCTCGACACAGTCGAACCGTCCGTTTTTTACGTCCGTCAGGTTGATCACCATATCAATCTCTTCCGCACCGTCCTCCAGAGCCTGGCGCGTCTCCGCAAGCTTTGCCTGTGTTACACTGTAACCCAGAGGAAATCCGACTACCGTACAGATCACAAGCTTTCCTCCGTAAGCGTCCTTCACCCGTTTCACATAACTCGGAGGAATACACACGGAAGCGGTTTTGTAGCGCACAGCTTCCTCACATAGTTTCTCTATCTCTTCCCATGCAGCCGTCGCCTTCAGCAGCGTATGGTCCACATGACTTAATAAATCTGCCGCATTCATAATTCTCTTTCCACCTCGTATTGCTGATTCCTCGTTACAGTTCAGCCGGGTCTGCGCATTTACTGCGCAGGCCGTGTGAAAACATAGTGCCTGTGGGCATCCAGCCCATCGCGAAGCGATTTTCAATGGCTGGATGCCGTAACAATTCAGCTGGCTGAACTGTTACGATTTCTCAACATGACCTTTCGTCGCTTTTTTAACATCTCTTAGTATAATCGAAATCTGTACGAAAAGGAAGGGAATTTCTGTTACAATTTTCTTTCCCCGTAACCGTTCCGCCGGATGAACGGTCACAGCGCCAGGTCATTCGCTTCCTCTGCCTCTTACGATTTACTGAAACGGAAGAGGAAAAATTTCCCGCAGGGTATGGAGTTCATAATCCACACTGTCGTTCCCGAGCACGATCACGAAATCCTCTCCGCAAAACTCCTGCATGACCTGACGGCAGATCCCACAGGGCGGACACGGATCAAGATGTTCCGCATCCTCTCTCCCTCCCACGACCGCGATGGCGCGAAACGACCTTTTTCCTTCCGAGACGGCTTTAAAAAACGCCGTGCGTTCCGCACAATTCGCCGCTCCGTAAGAAGCATTTTCCACATTGCACCCGGTAAAGATACTGCCATCGCTGCAGAGAAGCGCCGCCCCCACCTGAAAACCGGAATACGGCGCGTATGCAGCCTTCCGCGCCCTTCGTGCTTCATCCATCAGATATCCATAATCCATCTCTTTTCCTCCTTTTTCCGGACACAGTCACCGCTCACAGAGAGAAACAATGCCTGCACACAAAAATTTTCAGATCTTTTAGCCCTGGTATCATAAGCTTACAACAGAAAAGAAATTTATACAACATCCTGTTCTCTGTCCGTTACACGGCAAATGGTGCTGCGTGCCAGCGGCACGCGCTCAGTACGGACTGCAGCGGAGCGTAGGCCTGCTCGTGCAAGCACAGCTGGCGCTTGCCGGGTGTATCGCACAAAAAGAGAGGACTTCCAACCAATTTTGTCAGAAATCCTCTCTTCTGGTTTTTTATGTAATTTTACAGGTTATTCTCCAAACAGATCCGCCAGAATCTGTGCCGGACTCATGTTTTTGTAACCGTCCGGATCGCTCAGCACAGAAGAACTCCAGGTAAAATGGTTTACCCCGGTCATGTAACTCTTGCTGGCTATCTTGCATCCATAGCGGGAATACGCGATCGGATAATACTTACGCATGTATCTCTCTGCAAGCTGAACCGCCTCACTGTTGGTGCTTCCGCTGGCAGATACGGTACCGCTGATCTGAACGTACTGCGGCGACGCATGCAGGATCACTGCACTTCCGTCCTCGCACTGTCCGAGAATAATCCAGACATGACCGCTCATACTGACCACATCTCCGGTCCGGAACTTCATCGATGTATCGCCTTCCACATAAGATCCCCAACCCTTTTCATAATAATATTGAGGTGTAACTGTGGAAGTCGTCGTGGACCACTCTTCCATCACCTGGTGCACTGCCCAGCCCACATAGCCGGAACAGTCAAGTCCGTTGCCGTATTCATAACGATGTTCTGTATAATTGTAAGTCTCATCCTGAGAATCGAAGAAACTCTTCCACTGCGGATTGACTCCGTAACGGCTCGCATCGGCGTCATCATGGCCGCCTGCCCAGATGTACAGCGTATTTCCGACCGGAAGAAGCGCATTTTTCAGAAAGTTCTTGATCGTTCTCACGCCGACTTCCGCATCGATCTCCTTCTCCACCAGGTGTCCGTTGGAATCAAAAACATAACTAACTCCGTCAATGACGCACGCCATGTTCATCGCGCCGCCCCAGTCTCGGAAATAATATGTATAGCCGCCGATCTGATACCAGCCTCTGGCCATTTTGCAGTCGCTCTCAAAATAATATATATTTTCACCGTCATTGAACAATGTGTCATGGAGCGCAGCACCCCAATTTCTGAAATAGTACCAGTCGTTTCCTTCCTGATACCATTCATTCGACTTCATGGTACCGTCCGTATTCATATAATACAGATCGTTTCCATCTTTTACCCACTGATCCTGTACACGGGAACCGTCCGCATTGATGTAATAGTAAGAATCGTAGGTACTGCCAAGCTGAAGCCAGCCTTGTTTCTGGTACAGTACATACTGATCATCATAATAATAGTATTTATCCCCTTCCTGCATCCAGCCTTTGGCCAGTGTACCGTCACTATTCGCCTTGTAGGTTTTTCCGCTTACCTGGAACTTCATATCATACATCATTCCGCCCCAATCACGAAAATAATACCTATTACCCCTGTAGTCAAAAAATTGATCATGAAGCATACCGCCCCAATCACGGAGATAATACCAGTCCACACCATCTTGAAACCACTCTGCAGATTTCATCGTTCCGTCATCATTCATGTAGTACCAGTCGCTTCCATCCTTCAGCCACTGACCCTGCACACGAGATCCATCGGCACTAATGTAATAATACTTATCTCCCAGTTTCAGCCAGCCTTCTTTTGTATAAAGAGCACCGTCCTCTTGGTAATAGTAGTACTTGCCATTCACCGACGTCCATCCATCAGTAAAAATAACGCCATTACTATCTGCAACATACCACTTCCCATTTACCTGGAAGGACCCGCCATACATCATGCCTCCCCAATTACGGAAATAATATAAGTCTCCATTATAAGTAAAGAACTGGTCATGGAGCATGCCGCCCCAGTCTCGGAAATAGTACCAGTCAATCCCATCCTGGAACCACTCTGCGGATTTCATCGTTCCGTCATCGTTCATATAGTACCAGTCGCTTCCGACCTGCAGCCACTGACCCTGAACGCGGGAGCCATCGGCACTGATATAATAATAAGAGTCATACGTGTTTCCAAGCTGCAGCCATCCCTCTTTTTCATACAGAGAGCCGTCGCTGTTATAATAGTAGTACTTCCCGTTTTCCTCCGACCAGCCGGTAACCAGCGTTCCGTCGGAATTGGCTTTATACTGCTTTCCATTTACCTGGAACGCCATGTCATACATCATACCGCCCCAGCTGCGGAAGTAATACAGATTTCCCTCATAGGTATAGAACTGATCGTGCAGCATGCCGCCCCAGTCTCGGAAATAATACCAGTCCACACCGTCCTGAAACCATTCCGCCGATTTCATCGTTCCGTCAGCATTCATATAATACCAGTCATTGCCGTCCTGCAGCCACTGGTCTCTGACCATGGTTCCGTCATCCAGATAGTAGTAATATTTCCCGTTGACCAGATTCCATCCCGGAGTCCAATCCATCGTCTGAATCGCATTGGACACATCCGGCGTTTCTGTCGGCGTCAGGCTTTGGACTGAAGGATCTGCAGAATCTCCGGAATCCTCCGGCGTCGGAGTCAGATCCGGCGCATCCGGAACCGCGGAATTTTCCGGGGTCGGTGTTGCCGTCACGGAAGCATCATCCGGTGCTGCTGCCGGGTCCGAAACTGTTGGATCCTGCTCCTGATTTCCGGTCGAAGTTTCCTCCGACAGTTCGCTCTGTTCTGAAACGGAGATTACGTCTGATGAACCACTCTGCGTACTGCCTGCGCCGTATGCCGGCACCGCCGCTGACAGAAAAACTGCAGCCGCGACAGACAGTAACCCTCCCGCAAATATCCTATTCAGTTTTTTGTTTTTCATTCGTTACTCCCTTTTCTTCTCTTTTCTCCCATACTCCTTTTTTACTGTGAATGTCAAAAACTGCCGCCGTAAATATCCTGTCGGCCGTATCTTCATACAGCTTTCGCCGCTGTTTTCAACAGTTTCTCATTGTACAAAGGTCAGTATAGACCGTTTTCCTAAAGTTTGCAAGGATAACGAGCGAAAAAATCACATTTTGCCACCAAAGGGGAGGATCTTTACAGACAATAAAACACCCCCGGAATCCGGCAGGTATTTTGCCGGAAATCCGGGGGAAATTGTTGATCAGGACAAATCCAATCAGCTTAGAACAGACCGGAGATCTTTCCGTTCTCGTCTACGTCGATACGCTCCGCTGCCGGAACTTTCGGCAGGCCAGGCATCGTCATGATCTCGCCGGTCAGAGCTACGATAAAGCCTGCTCCTGCGGAGATCTTCAGATTGCGGACAGTCACTTCGAAATCGGTCGGAGCGCCCAGTTTTGTCTGATCATCGGTCAGGCTGTACTGTGTCTTCGCAACACAGATCGGGCAGTTGCCGAATCCAAGGTCTTCCAGCTGTTTTGCCTGCTTCTGAGCGTTTGCGGTCAGAACAACTTTCTTGCCTCCGTATACTTTCTGTACGATCTGGTTCAGCTTGTCTTCGATGCTTCCTTCCAGTTCGTATGCATAGGTGAACTGATCGTTCGGCTCCTCGCACAGACGGATTACTTCTTCTGCCAGAGCGATACCGCCTTCGCCGCCTTTTGCCCATACTTCAGACAGTGCAACGTTTACGCCCAGTTCTTTACATTTTGCCTCTACCAGATCCAGCTCTGCCTTGGTATCGGTCGGGAACGCATTGATCGCGACAACGCACGGCAGATGGTATACGTTTCTGATGTTGCTTACGTGTTTCAGCAGGTTCGGCATACCTTTCTCCAGTGCCTCCAGGTTCTCCTGATTCAGCTCAGCCTTCGATACGCCGCCATTGTATTTCAGAGCTCTTACAGTAGCTACGATAACGACTGCATTCGGTTTCAGGCCTGCCATACGGCATTTAATATCCAGGAACTTCTCAGCGCCCAGGTCCGCGCCGAATCCGGCCTCTGTGATCGCATAATCGCCAAGTTTCAGAGCCATCTTGGTAGCTGTTACAGAGTTACATCCGTGCGCAATGTTTGCGAACGGTCCGCCGTGTACAATCGCCGGTACATGCTCCAGCGTCTGTACCAGGTTCGGTTTCAGAGCATCCTTCAGCAGTGCGCACATAGCGCCTTCCGCATGCAGATCACCTGCGGTAACCGGTTTCTGCTCGGAAACTTTTCCGTAAGTATATCCAACGATAATTTTGGACAGTCTTTCTTTCAGATCCTTGATGTCGTTTGCCAGACACAGAACTGCCATGATCTCGGATGCAACGGTGATATCATATCCGTCTTCTCTCGGCACTCCGTTGGTTCTTCCGCCGAGTCCGTCTACGATGTTGCGCAGCTGACGGTCGTTCATATCCACGCATCTTCTCCAGGTGATCTTTCTCGGGTCAATGTTCAGCTCGTTGCCCTGATAAATATGGTTGTCCAGCATCGCTGCCAGCAGGTTGTTCGCTGCGCCGATCGCATGGAAATCGCCTGTGAAATGCAGGTTGATATCCTCCATCGGGACAACCTGCGCGTATCCGCCGCCGGCTGCTCCGCCTTTCACACCGAATACCGGTCCCAGGGACGGCTCACGCAGCGCTACCATCACGTTCTTTCCGAGTTTCTGCATAGCGTCCGCAAGGCCTACGGTAGTCGTGGTCTTTCCTTCTCCTGCCGGGGTCGGGTTGATCGCGGTTACCAGAACCAGCTTTCCATCCTTTTTGTCTGTCTTCTTCAGGAAATTGTAATCGATCTTCGCTTTGTACTTTCCGTACTGCTCCAGGTATTCTTCATCAATCCCTGCTTTCTCCGCAATCTTGGTAATCGGCTCCATGGTACATTCCTGTGCAATTTCGATGTCTGATTTGTAGCCCATTGTTATCCTTCTCCTTTCATTGTCCGCTTCGATGACGAAAAAAAAGCAACAAATGTAAAGAACTGTTACACTTGTTGCCCAGACGGTCGGCCTATTTTCTGAGATTCTGCCTTCCCCAGTGGTTTTTTCCACGTTATTTCCGTCAGTCAACAGAACTCCTTTGTTATGAGGTCATTTTATCACAGGATGTCAAATGTTTCAATTCATAAATAAAAATTTAACAATTTTTGGACAAACTGCAAAAACAATTTCTGAAACTTTGTGGATTTTGAAGGGGACGCCCGGAAAGGAGACAGGCGCCGGGGCGGCGGCAGGGGGAGCCTTCGGGAACCGCGGGCGGCTGCGGAGACGGGGAATTTCTAAACGTGCCCCGGACATTCCGGACAGGTACCGGAGCACTGAACCGAGAACGCCGGATGCGTTCTCGGTTCAGTGCTCCTCAGGCTCCGGGTCTGTAACCCTTCGCCTGACCTGCCCGGAATGTCCGGGGCGCGTTAAGAATTTCCATCCGTCCCCGCAGATGCCCGCGGTTTCCGAAGGCTCCCCCTGCCGCCGCCCCGGCGCCTGTCTCCTTTCCGGGCTGTTTCCTGAGGGGCGGAACGAGGGGTGTATGCCGTTCTGTACATCTGTGCTTTCAGAAATGATCCCGCTGACATTGGAGAGCTCTTTGTTTTCCGGAATGTCTGAAGGGCGGAACGGTGGTATGCGGATGTGAGAGGTTCCTGGGAATGGTTTGGGTGTGAATATTTTTCCGAACGTTGTGAATGAGGAGAATTTCCGTCAGAATATTTGTTGATTTTGCACAAGTTGTTGATGTTTTGCGGGTTGCTGTGTTATACTTATAGCATCAAATAACAGCGCTGTACTTGATGACAGACGCTGAAGAAAGGAGTGTTGTATTGTATGGAACAAACGCAGATCGTCGCCCGCGTAAAAGGGGTTCTGGAAGTGGACGGCCTGCGTTTTAAAGATCTGGACGGTACCGGTGAACTGAAGCCTTACGAGGACTGGCGCCTTTCTCCTGAAGAGCGTGCCAGGGATCTTGTAAATCGTATGACGGATGAGGAAAAAGCCGGCATGTTGATCATCAACAGCCAGCCTATGGGTATTTCGGCAAAACCTGGCCAGCCTACCAGCCACAATGGTGTGCTGGGCGAGGCCCATGAGGAAGTTATGGTCCGCGGCCATAAGAGTATGCAGTATCCGACAACTTATAAACTGGCCACGAAACATATCCGTCATTTTATTGTGCGTGAAAATGCTTCTGCCAGCCAGCTGGCGGAATGGGTCAATACCATGCAGGAGGTGTGTGAAGGCACCCGGCTGGGAATTCCTTGTCTTGTGACTTCCAACTCAAAAAATGAGAGTGCGGATGTGAATTACAGTGCAGAAGAAGAGAGCAATAAGTTCACAACATTTCCGGGGACACTGGGACTTGCAGCTTCCAGGGATATGGATCTGATCGATCAGTTTGCCGGAGTTGTCCATGATGAGTTTTATGCAGCGAATCTTCGTAAAGGTTATATGTATATGGCTGACTGCGCTACTGATCCCCGCTGGTTCCGGACCTACGGAACATTCGGCGAGAATCCGGAACTGATCTCCGACATCATCACCCGCATCATCCACGGGGTTCAGGGAGAAGATCTGGACGAAAACAGTGTGGCTCTGACCACAAAGCATTTCCCGGGCGGCGGAGCCCGTGAGAACGGTTTCGATCCTCATTACGCAAAGGGCAAGTACAACTGCTATGCGACGCCGGGCAGTATGGAAACCTACCATCTTCCGGGATTTCGGGCGGCTATCGCGGCGGGAACTTCCTCGATCATGCCTTATTATGCGATCCCTTCCAATGAGAAGTCTGCTTTTCCGCAGAATGGATTCGACAAATTCGATGAAGAGATCGCTTTCGCGTACAACGACCAGTTTATCAACGGCACGCTTCGCGGCGAACTTGGATTTGACGGAATCGTAAACTCTGATACAGGCGTCCTGTCCGGTATGGCTTGGGGCGCGGAAGAGTATTCGAAAGCCGGACGTGCGGCCAGAGTTCTGAAGGCCGGCACAGATATGGTATCCGGCGAGGATGACCCGGCTCCCTTCCTGGAGGCGATTCGAAACGGCTTTGTGGACAAGGACACCGTAGATCAGGCAGTCTGCCGTCTGCTGGTGGAATTTTTCCGTCTGGGCCTGTTCGAAGATCCGTATGTCGATGCATCTGCAGCAGATGCAAAAGTCAACACCGAAGAAAGCCGTACACTGGCCTACAAAGCTCATCAGGAGAGCGTCGTGCTTCTGAAAAATCATGATTCGGTACTGCCTCTGACAGCAGAAAAGCTCGCCGGCAAAAAAGTATATGTTGAAATGATGATGCGCACAGAGTACACGAAGGAAGAAAAAGAAAATCTTCCGATGACCGGCATCGAGATCACTCCGGAGCAGACCATCGCTGCATTCGCCAAGGCGGTCCGCCGGGATCATCCGGACTGGACATTTGTGGACGATTATCATGACGCTGACGTTGCGCTCCTGCTGCTGAAACCTACCAGCGGAAGCTATTTTGCGGCGACCGAAGGATATCTGGAACTGAATCTGTGCAAAGAGACAGGGATCGATGTGGATCATATCCGCGCGATCCGCGAAGCCGTCCCACAGGTAGTGGTTCATGTGAATCTGAACCTGCCCTATCTGCTGGGCAATGTGGAACCGCTTGCCGATGCTGTCACAGTAGGATTCGACACCTTCTCCAAGGCAGCGATCGATGTGATCAGCGGAGCAGCAGAACCTATCGGCCGTCTGCCGATCACCCTTCCGGGAAGCGATGCGGCGATCGCTGTGGACGACAACGGCGTATGTGCAAGCCCGAACGATGTTCCCGGCTATGACAAGGCCAAGTATATGAAAGACGGTCTGACCTACGCTTACAGGGACGCGGACGGCGGCGAATATCTGTACGGGTTCGGACTTACATACGAAAACTGACTGGCATCATCGGGGTTAAAATACCTTTTGCCCCGACATCATAAAAAATTATTTCCTATTATAATATGAAGGAGGACTTATTACATGGTAGATTTAAAAGCAAAACCGTATTACCTTTCTGACGAAGACATCAAATGGGTGGAGGACACCATCGCAGGCATGACCGACGAAGAAAAAGTCGGACAGCTGTTTGTCAACATGGTAAACGACTTCTCCCCGGAAGGAATCAAGAAAGTCGTTGACACTTACCATCCCGGCGCGCTTCGCTACCACAACAAATCCGCAGAGGAACTGTGGGATATGGTAAACACCTTCCAGAGCTGCAGCAAGATTCCGCTGCTGGTAGCTTCCAACTGTGAGGCAGGCGGCAACGGCGGTGTCGGCGGCGGCACCGGTGTAGCATGCGGCGCGGCGACGGCTGCTTCCCGCAATCCGGATGTCGCGTACAAGGCTGCAAAAGTCGGCGGCACCGAGGCAATGGCGATCGGCTCCAACTGGAACTTTGCTCCGATCGTTGATCTGCTTCAGAACTGGCGCAACACAATCGTTCAGACACGTTCCTTCTGCGCGGATCCGGACCGCACCATCGAATACGCGAAAGCGTTTATCAAAGGTACCGAGGAATGCGATATGGCCACAACCATCAAACATTTCCCGGGCGACGGAACCGAAGAGAACGACCAGCATCTGATGATGGGTGTCAACGATCTTGACTGCGATACCTGGATGGAAAGCTTCGGAAAGGTATACAAAGCCCTGATCGATGCAGGCGTAAAGACCATTATGGCAGGCCACATCGCTCAGCCGGCATGGCAGCGCAAACTGGCAGGACGCGATCTGGATGACCACGAAATCCTTCCGGCAACGCTCTGCCCGGAACTGATCACAGGCCTTCTGAAAGAAACACTCGGATTTAACGGCCTGGTTGTTACCGACGCCAGCCATATGATCGGTATGTTCGGCGCTATGCCGCGTTCACAGCAGGTTCCGGCAGCGATCGCCGCAGGCTGTGATATGTATCTGTTCTTCAACGATATGGAAGAGGATTTCGGATACATGATGGCAGGATACAAAAACGGCATCATCACCGAAGAGCGTATGCAGGATGCCCTGAGACGTATCCTCGGCGTAAAGGCAAGCATCGGCCTGCACAAGAAACAGGCGAACGGAACTCTGATGCCGCCGAAGGAAGGCATCAGCGTAGTCGGATGCGAAGAGCACAAGAAGATCGCAAAAGAGTGTGCGGATCAGTTCATCACTCTCGTAAAAGATACCCAGAACATGCTGCCGCTGAATCCGGAGAAACAGAAACGTGTACGCGTTTACTTCCTGGAAGGCGACGGACGTGTAGTAGCCGGCAAACTGATCAAAGACGATTCCGGCGCAAAGACAAAAGCATACCTGATCAAGAAACTTGAGGAGCGCGGCTTCATCGTAGAAGACGGAGACGCTGTTGCGGCAAAGGGCAAAATGGAAACCTTCATGGCAAACACCGACGCTGTTCTGGTATTCATCGACCAGGTTGGCTTTGCTCAGTACAACACCATGCGTGTAAAATGGACGATGCCGGGCCAGCAGCCCTGGTATGTGCGTCAGGTACCGACTGCATTCATCAGCCTGTATCTGCCGAACTACCTGATCGACCTGACCATGAGCCGTACCTATGTGAACTGCTACCAGGATACTCCGCAGGTTCTCGATTCCCTGATCGAAAAACTCTGCGGCGACAGCCCGTTCCAGGGTACTCCGGAAGAGAATGTATGGTGCGGACGCTGGGATACAAAACTTTAATCGATTCCAAAAGCGGTTTCCGTGACGCAGTAGCCTGCCGTGTATAAGCGAGACTCCGGCGGACAGAAAACGTACAGCAAGGCGTCCCGGTCTGTCAACACCAGACCGGGACGCCTTTTTCCGCCGCTCAGCCATTCTTTACAGATTCCGGAACACCCACAAATCCCGGATCTGGCTCTGTATACGGTCAAACTCCCACAGTTTCTCTGAATTTCCCCTGTTGTTCGGATCATTCACACGGATCTTTCCATTCTCGTAACCGGTCAGCACAATGAAATGTCCCGTCGTCGTGAAATCCCCCGGCCCCATCACCGCTACGATCGGATTATTCACTTCCAGATTGGCGGCGATCCGCTCCTCATCCAACGGGATCTCGGTCACATCAAAGCCAAGCTCTTTCCCTCCCTCCGAAAAGAGCGCCCAGGCAGAACCGCTGCCCTCCACAGCATACCCGTGCTCCGAAGCGAACTCACCCATCCATGCCGGCGTCATGGAAGTATCCCCCGTCAGGTAGATCGCGACCATCGAAAGGCAGGTCGGTCCGCATCCGGACAGACCGAAAATGTTTCCCGCGTACTGTCCATATCCCCAGCGCTGATCCCACTGCATCAAAAGCGGAACCGACGAGGTATCCAGACCTGACAGATCATCCGCAGGCGGATTGTCTTTGACCAGCGGATATTCAAACACAAACTGCTCCGTCTCCGGATTTCTCTGATATAATTCAATCAGCTTCTCCGGATAATCCGAGACAGAAAGCCCGTGCTCCCGCGCATACTGGCGCAGCTTTGCCGAGGATCCGCTGATCGGAAGCGCGTCCTTAAGTTCCGAAAACAACGACGTCCTGGACAGAACTGCCGCCGCCAGCACAAAGATCAGAATCACCGGAGCGATCCGGCCAAACCTCCTCGTTCTCCCCCTTCTTCTCCTGTGCCGCGAAACCACGGCGGTCTCTCTTCGTCTGTCTGTACGTCTCATACCCACTCATCCTTTCTGTTTTGAAACCTGAACACGCAGCCGTCCGGGCTGTTCTCCCGACCGATCACGTGTGATTATCATAGCAGAAAGGAACCTGTCCTTTTCGCAGATTCTCCCACAAAAAACCGCGTTTTTTTTCACAAAAATTTTAAGGGTTTCTTAAGTTCTTCTCCTCTACAGCCAAAAATACCCCGATGTATCCACCTGAGCCACGCCAGGGCAGTTTCACCCATCTCAAAGCACTACAGTAAACGTCACCTGTCCGTCGGAACTCTCCGCCGAGATCGTTCCGCCATGCAGTTCCACAATTTCTTTCGCGATCGCCAGCCCCAGCCCCGCGCCGCCGCTCCGGGTGGTTCTGGCGCTGTCCAGGCGGAAAAACTGATCAAAGATCCGCTCCAGCTTATCCTTCGGAATCGTAACGCCGAAATTCTGCACCGTCAGGCAAAGTCTGCCGTCTTCCTGCCGCCGCAGGCAGATATTGATGTCCCCGCCCGGCTGGCTGTAGCTCACCGCATTGCGCAGCAGATTGTCAAACACCCTCTGCAGCTTATCCGGATCACATTCGCAGGAGACGTCCGGCGGGACATCCAGCTTACATTCCAGTTCCTTTTCCGCCAGCATCGGTCCGAACTCAAACACCGTCTGCTCCAGCATCCGGGACAAATTGATCCTGCTCAGTTCCAGCGTCAGGTGCGTAAGGCTGAACCGGGTGATCTCGAAAAATTCATTGATCAGATCCTCCAGCCGCTCCGCCTTGTCCAGAGATACGGACAGATATTTTTTCTGAAGCTTCGGCGAGATCTCCTCCTCATCGTTCAGCAGCGTCAGATAGCCGATCACCGACGTGAGCGGCGTTTTCAGATCATGCGCCAGATATACGACCAGATCGTTTTTCCTCTGTTCCGCCTCCCTGGCTGCGCGCTGACTATTCTGAATCTGCAGGCGGACAGAATCCAGATATACCTCCATCGGACGCAGTTCCTCGGACAGCGGAGGGTCCTGTTCTTTTCCGAGAAAGAGATTTTCCGATGCCGTCACCAATTCGTCCAGATAGCCGCAGGATTTCTTCAGATAATAACAGCCCAATCCCAGCGCTCCGCCGCCGGCGTAGACAGGGAGAAGAAAAGCCCAGAATCGTTCCGCCAGATGGACGATCTGATAAAATGTCTCATATCCGTACCAGATACGGCTTTGATAATATAAATAGGCAAGTATGACGATCACAGCACCGGCTGCCAGATACAGCAGATAGAAAAAAATAAACCTCTGAGTCAACTGTCTTCGGAGCCGCTGCGACAGTTCCCGCAATTCCGTCTTATTCAATCTGATACCCCACTCCCCACACCGTCTTAATATATTTCGGTCTCCGCCCGGAATCGTGCATTTTTTCCCGGATCCGTCCGATATGTGTCATGACCGTATTATTGCTGTCCAGAAACCGCTCGCCCCAGACCTTCTCAAAAATCTCCTCGGAAGAAAGCACGCGGCCCCGGTTCTCACAAAGATACCAGAGAATGGAAAACTCAATCGGCGTCAGCGACAGTTCTTTTCCGTTCAGCGTACACTTATGTGTATCTTTGCTGATGGAAAGGCCCCGGATATCGATGGCGTTTTCCTCCGGCTTTCCTGTCCCTTCCGGATGGTTATACGTTTCATAGCGGCGGAACTGGGTCTTCACTCTTGCCAGCAGTTCCAGCGGATTAAACGGTTTCGTGATATAATCGTCGGCGCCGATGGTCAGGCCTGTGATCTTGTCCAGATCCTCGGATTTCGCCGTCAGCATGATCACCGGATAGAAATGTTTCTCCCGGATCTTCCGGCAGATGGAAAACCCGTCGATGTCCGGGAGCATGACGTCGAGGATCGCCATGGAAAGATCCTCTTCCCCCACATACCGGACAGCGTCCGTCCCATTGTCACATTTTATGACCTCCCAGCCTTCCCCGATCAGGTAAACCTCGATCAGATCGGCGATGGCCTGCTCATCATCCACAACCAGTATCTTTTTTCTCACGTCTGTCACCTCTCTCAAGTAATTGATCGCCTTCGTTACAGTTCAGCTGACTGAACTGTAACTCGCCTTCAGTATAACCTATCAAAGCGGACTTGACAACGGAGAGTTGAGGCGAAACCATGGGCAGAAGTTTATTATCCCCTACCAAAAAAATCCTCCGCCTTTGAAATTCAGATTCATATCTGTCTGTATTTCAAAGACGAAGGATTTTGTTTTTACATGGATTTCCGTTCGGCGATCTCAGCCATCTTTGCTTCGTTCAGTCTGGTGTCACCGTGGACGCGGCTGTAGGAAAGGTAGCCGTTCATCCGGTCGATCTTGGTCAGGTTCCTGGAACCACAGACCGGGCAGACGTCCATTTCCAGCTCTTCATGGCCGCAGTCGTCGCAATAAGCCAGAGAGAGATTGACTCCCTCGTAATAACCCAGATCCATAGCGCGGCGGATCAGCGTCTTGATCGCACCTTTATTGTATCCTACCGGGTAGCGGACATACTGGATTTTTCCGCCGTTGCACAGTTCCCAGAAGCGTCCTTCCAGATCCTGTTTCTGGATCGGGGTCAGGTCCTCGGTCACATGGCAGTGGAAGCTATTGCTCACATAAGGACGGTCGGAGACATTGTGCACGATCCCGTATTTTTTCCGGAACTGCTCTACCTGGAGTCCGCAGAGAGACTCTGCCGGGGTTCCGTAGATCGCATACAGGATGCCGTCCTCTTTCTTGAACTGGGCAACCTTTTCATTGATATATTTCAAGGTATCCAACGCGAACTGTCCGTCCTCGGCGATGGATTTTCCATTGTAGAGTTCCTGCAGTTCGTTCAGCGCCGTGATTCCGAAGGATGCAGTCATCGGCTTCAGCAGCGGACGGATCTTATCCGACGGCTTCAGATGTCCTCCGTAGAAGCCGCCCTCGCAGTACGCCAGCGGATTGGTGGATGCGCGCATCTCGCCGAGATAATCGTACGTCCTCTTATGGAGATCCCGGATCATTTCCAGGTAGAAATCCAGAACTTCATGGAAGTCACGATTCTCCGCCCGGGCCTTTGCCAGGATCATCGGAAGGTGCAGAGATACGGCTCCGATATTGAACCGTCCGACAAATACCGGCTTGTCGTCGTCATCCGCCGGCTCCATCCCTCCGCGCTCAAACCATGGGCTGAGAAATGCACGGCATCCCATCGGACTGATGACACGGCCGTATTTCTGGTACATGCTGGAGATGTAACCCTCCCCGCTCATGGACAGCCAGTCCGGATACATGGTCTTTGCCGAGCAGTCGACGCCTGCCTCAAAAACGTCCTCGCAGATGCCGCCCGGTCCATGGATCGCTTTGTCATACAGAAAGACGATCTTCGGGAAAAGCACCGGCTTTTTGTGCCCTTTCTTTCCCTGCCCGCCTTTGTGTACTTCCAGAAGAGAAATAGAGATCATTTTCTCAAACATTTCCGTTCCCAGTCCCAGAGTCACCGTCACAAACGGGTAATCTCCACGGGAAGAACCGACTGTGTTCAGTTTGTATTCAATGCCCTGCCATCCCTGATCACACTCACGGCGAACCTTGTCCATCGCGTATTCCACCGCCTTCTCCTCGCGGCCTTCCCAGGAAGGATCGGAGTATTTCAGGAATTCCCGGACATAATTGTCATAACTCTTCTGCGCATAGGGCGCCAGAATCTTATCCACCTCCGGCACCGTGAAACCGCCGTACTGCTGTGCCGCCGTGCTCAGGACGATATCGCCCATAACATCAAAGGCGGTATCCAGACTCTTCGGCTCATTGTACCAGACATTTCCCATCTCAAAACCGCCCTTTAACACGTTTGCCACGTCAAAAAGACAGCAGTTCATCGTGTCCAGGCGCGCGGACTGATCATGAATATAAATGTATCCGTCCTTGCATGCCTGAAGTTCATTGCGGTTCATGAAAAACTTACGGTAAAGTTCTTTGTTCAGTTCATTGAAAATCAGGCTCCGCTTCGTCGCCACAAGAGCGCTGTCCGTATTAGCGTTGCTCTTATCGCCGATGTAGCGGATCGACTGACTTTTCGTATATACCTCATCCATCATATGGATAAAATCGGTCTTGTAATTTCTGTAATCGCGGTAACTTTTGGCAACTGCCGGATTTACTTTCTCCAATGCACCTTCCACAATGTTGTGCATATCCGCGATAGGGATTTCTTTCTTTCCAAGAGCCTTGGCATGTTCCGTTGCAAACTGACAGATAAATGAAATCTCTTCGTCGGAGAATGTATATAAAATTCTCTGCGCGGATTTATTGACTGCGCGTACAATCTTCTGTGCGTCAAAGCCCTCTTTGGTCCCGTCTTTCTTGATGATATAGATCATGGCTTCCCTCCCAACACGATATCTACTATATATTGTGCTTCCTCTTTGTTAGTGTACGCTACATATTGTAGCACCCTTCTTCTGAAAAAGAAAGGACTAATTTTGCTTTCCGGGATTTTCAGCACATTGCACGAAATTGGGATGGAAAGTTCTCATTGGAAAAATCTGGAATCAAAGACAGATCTCACCCTCGAATACGATTTCCGCAGGGCCGGTCATGTATACAAGATCGCTCTGGCGGTCCCACTCGATGGTCAGCTCACCGCCCAGCAGCTGTACCGTCACCGGACCTTCCCCGACCCACTGATTCCAGAGAGCGGCCACCGCCACCGCACAGGCTCCCGTTCCGCAGGCAAGAGTCTCCCCGCTGCCGCGTTCCCAGACACGCATCCGGACGGTATGATCATCCAACACCTTGATAAACTCCGTATTCACACGGTCAGGGAAGCATTTATGATGTTCAAACTGCGGTCCGATCTTCTCGATCTCCATGGTCTCCAGGTCTCCGTCATATGGCACAACCGCATGCGGATTTCCCATGGAAACGCCCGTCATTTTCCACATTCTCCCGGCCGCCTCGATGGGTTCTTCCTTCACTTCTTCATGATCGGTCAGGATCGGGATCTTCTTCGCACGCCGCTCCGGCTTTCCCATATTGACGCGGATCTTTACGGCCTTCCCGTCCTCGACGGTCAGATCAAGATACTTGATCCCGCTTTTCGTCTCGATCGCCAGATGGGTCTTATCCGTCAGGCCGTAATCGTAGACATATTTCCCGACACAGCGGATCCCGTTGCCGCACATGGCTCCCTCGGAGCCGTCCGCATTGTACATGGCCATCCGGAAATCCGCATGATCGGACGGACAGATCAGGATCAGGCCGTCCGAACCGATGCCGAAATGACGGTCGCTGACGATTTTCGCAGTTTCCGACGGGTCCTCCACCTTCTCCTCCAGGCAGTTGACATAGACGTAGTCGTTTCCGATTCCCTGCATTTTTGTAAACTTCATAGTCGCTCCTCCTATCATTCACACGGAACAGTTCACAGCATACGCTGTTCACTGTCCGTTCCCCGGCAAATGCCTGCTCGTGCAAGTACAGCAGCCGCCTGCCGGGTGTATCGCACAAGCACAGCGGCCGCCGGATACTTTCCACGGCAGCCGCAGATATGTTCCCATTATATCCGTCAGAGATTTTTTTCGCAAGTCCCAATCTGACCCAATTTCCCTGTCCGGATGACTGTTCCGCCGGCATTCTCTTTTTTAAAGCTGCGAAAAGATCTCGGTATGAAGCGCCTGCTTTACCTTTTCAAAATCGCCCCATTCCGGACACTGGACTGCGATCACCAGACCGTTCTCCGGCAGTACCGTGGTCACCTGTCCGAAGGCTCCGTCGGCCCGGTATGCTTTCGGATAAGGCGAGCACCAGAACTGATACCCATAACCGCAGCGCCAGATGTCGCCATTCTCCGTCTGTGGCGTCTCGATCTGTTTTCGGGTAGCTTCCCGGACCCATCCGGAATCAAGCAGCCGCTCCCCCTGCCATGCTCCGCCCGCCAGATACAGCTGCCCCAGTTTCATCATATCTCTCAGGCTCATATACATTCCGCCCCCGCCGATCGGATGGCCCATCGGATCATTCTCCCACTGCGGCCAGCCCTGGCCCAGTTTCTGAAACAGACGCGGGTACAGATATGCCGCCAGATTTTCGCCGACTGCCTTCTCCACCATCCGGCCGGCCAGAATGCTGTCGGCCGTCGAGTATTCAAAGACCGTTCCCGGCGTCTGCTCCATCGGCAGATGCATCATATAGGCCATATAATCCGGAAATCCGATCCCCTGCCGGCGGTCGTCTCCCATCAGGTAGGGATGGCCGAATCCGCTGGACATCGTCAGCAGATCCCTCAGCGTGATCTGAAGAAGCCTCGGATCCGGATCTTCCGGCACAGATTCCGGAAAGTAATCCGCCAGACGATCCTCCAGCGTCAGACGGCCTTCGGCCAAAGCCATCCCGACCGCCGTGGCCATGTAGCTTTTCGTATGGGAATAGATATTTCTCGCGTGATCCGGCACAAAGTGATGCTCCAGCAATACCCGGTTTTCATCCGCCACGGCGACGGCTTCCACGAACAGCTGACGATCCCTGACATACTCGACAAAATCCTGAAACAGATGCTCTACATTCATAATACGTTCCTCTCCTCTCTGATCCTCCAAAGACAGCTGCATTTTCAGCGGCCATCCGGATTTCAAAAGTTGTTCTATAGTTCCTAGTATAGTATCTTTTAAATAACTGGACTTTATATTCCGCTCATGATAGAATACTTACATCAAGTGGTGGAGGTATCTTATCTATGGGAAGAAAATCAATCGTTATCAACCTCAGTGCTGAGGAGCGTGA
>DXEK01000065.1 GCA_019115005.1 Candidatus Fusicatenibacter merdavium
TGATCTATACCCGACGTGAGAGCCAGACGGCGTCTTCGCCCCGCCATGAGATGGAAGTCACGGTGCGGCTCGGCGCGATGAAGGACGGAAGGATCCGGGGAATCGATGTGTACACCCTTTCCAATACGGGCGCTTATGGCGAACATGGTCCGACAACGGTTGGTCTGTCCGGCCATAAATCGATTCCGTTGTATGGAACACCGGAGGCGCACCGCTTCCGTTATGATGTGGTTTATACAAATGTTATGTCCGCCGGGGCTTACCGCGGTTACGGCGCGACACAGGGAATTTTTGCGCTGGAGACTGCCGTAAATGAGCTGGCGGCGCAGCTGCACATTGATCCTGTAGTGATGCGTGAGATCAATATGGTGCGGGAAGGCCAGGTCATGCCGGCATACTACGGAGAACAGACGAACAGCTGTGCGCTGGATCGTTGTGTGGAACGTGCAAAACAGATGATCGGGTGGGACGATAAATATCCGTGCCGTGATATGGGGAACGGAAAAGTACGCAGCGTAGGAATGGCCATGGCGATGCAGGGATCCGGAATCGCAGGTGTGGACGTCGGTTCCGCGACGATTAAGATGAACGAGGAAGGGTATTACACGATGATCATCGGCGCAGCGGATATGGGTACCGGATGCGACACGATCCTTGCCCAGATGGCGGCGGAATGCCTGGATTGTCCTGTGGATGCGATCACTGTTTTTGGCGCGGATACTGATGCGTCGCCGTATGATTCCGGTTCCTATGCTTCCAGTACGACGTATGTAACCGGAAAGGCTGTGGAAAAAGCCTGCCAGAAGCTGAGAGAGAGGATCCTGGAAAAGGGAGCGGAACTTCTGAAGTGCAGTCCTTCAGAAGTCGAATTTGACGGTGAGAAAGTTTTTTGTACGAAAACCGGCGATTCGGTCGATCTGAAAGTGATCGGAACCAGCGCGATGGACGGAAACCGGACGGCGCTGGAAGTGACGGAGACCAACAGTTCACCGTTCTCTCCGCCGCCGTTTATGTGCGGAATGGCGGAGATTGAACTGGACAAAGAGACCGGACAGGTGGACGTTGTCGACTATGTTGCAGTCGTCGACTGCGGAACCGTAGTCAATCCGAATCTGGCACGGGTGCAGACAGAGGGCGGGATCGCCCAGGGAATCGGAATGGCGCTTTTTGAAAATATCCAGTACAGCGAGCGGGGACATCTATTCGAAAATTCGTTAATGCAGTATAAAATTCCAACCAGAGAGGATATCGGAAAGATCCGGGTGGAATTTGAGAGCAGTTATGAGCCTACAGGTCCGTTTGGAGCGAAATCCATCGGTGAGATCGTGATCAATACCCCCTCCCCGGCGATCACACAGGCGATTTACAATGCGACCGGACACTGGTTCCGGGAACTTCCGATCACCCCGGAGAAGATAGCGATGGTGCTTGCGGATGATTGATCTGATCTTGCTGGCGGCCGGAAACAGCCGCAGATTTCGGGAGTCCGGGCGGGGCAACAAGCTTTTGAATCCATGGAAAGGCCGTCCGATGTACCGGACGGTTCTGGAAAGATGGAAGGAAGCATCAGAGGGAATGCTGGACGGAGGCGCGGTCTATGTGGTATCCAGGGAATATGAGATCCTGGAAGCGGCAGAGCAGTACGGCATGATCCCCGTGTACAGTCCCGAGAGTGCGCAGGGGATTTCCTGGTCCGTCCGCAACGGACTCTGCGCGGCAAGAAGGCAGACTCCGGAGCGGACCGGCAGGCAGGCGGATCACTATGTTTTTGGCGTTGCCGACCAGCCGATGCTGACTGCGGCTACCATCCGGCGGTTTCTGGAAAAAGTCCGGGCTTCCGTCTATGCCTGTCTGGCCTGGGAAGGGCAGACAGGAAATCCCGTGGCCTTTCCGGAAAAAGCGGCGGAAGAACTGCTGGGCCTGGAAGGCGACAGCGGCGGAAAGAAGGTTCTGCGGTGTCATCTGGAGGAATGCACGATGGTTTCTGCCGCGCGTGCGGAAGAACTGAAGGATATCGATACATTGGAACAGCTGCAGGAAGCGGAGCAGGAAATGCAGCAGAACCGTTGATGACAATGCAGGAAAATCAACGGCGGAATACAAACTGCAGGGTATTTTTCGCGCGATCAAAAATAATATGGGAAAAAATCAGGCGGAGCAGTTCATTGGACTCTGAGGTGGTGAAAAGGCCGGAGTCCAGAAGACGTGCAAGTCCCTGAAGGTTCCAGGAAAAAGAAGGATAGGAGAGATCAGAAACTCCGGGTCCTTCTTTTTCTGTTTCTTTTATTGCAGCAATCTTCTGCCGGATCTCCTGCTTCCGCAGCCGGTATTCTTCCAGGGAATCTGTCCCTGATTCGTAGGCCAGACGGAGCCGCTCTAACCGCTTTTCCTCCGCTTGTATCTGTTTCCCGACGGAAGGGGAGCGCCAGATCTTCTTTGCCTTCGGATGCGGTGCAGGTTCGGATTCCGAAACACGGACAAGGGCAGACGGTGAAACGGTTTCGGCCAGCGGAAGAGGACAGTCTTTCACTGCCCGGAGAATTGCCGGCCGCAGGAATTTCAGTGAAATATAATGGCTGCTCAGGCAGCGGCCTTTTGTGTAAGAACTGCATTGAAGCGCGCGGCCCCGGCTGGCGGAAACCAGAGAGGAGCCGCAGGCACTGCACCGGACGAGACCGGAAAAGAGGGTTTCTGTGTTTGGCGTGTGTTTGGAAGAACTTTTCGGGGAACCGGAGGGAGAGCATTCACGGTACAGATCCAGCCTTTTCTGGACTGTACGGAAGAGTTCTTCCGTGATCAGAGGAATGTGCGGGGCGGAAACCACCTGAACATCCTGTCCCCGATAGAAGCGGTCGGCGGTATGTGAACTGGCTGTATTTGATCCGGAGATTTTGACGTCGCCGATCCGCCGCCGGAGTTTTCCGGTGTAAACCGGATTGGAAAGGATATATTCCACTGTCCTGCTCTCGAACAGATTTCCTCTCGAAGTACGGATCCCGGCGTCGTTCAGCCAGGCGGCGATCCGGCGGAGAGAGAATCCCTGACTGTATTTCTGAAACATCAGAGCCACAAAAGGCGCAGTCTCTTCGTCAGGTTCGAAACAGGAGTCCCCCATCCGGTAGCCGAACGGAGGGATAGAGACCGTCTGGCCGCGGGAGAATTTTTCATTCATTCCCCGGCGGACTTCTCCTGCCAGGTTCAGGGAATAATATTCGTCCATCGCTTCCAGGAGAGCTTCGACGAGAATAGAAGTCGGATCGTCGGACAGCGGTTCCGATACGGAGATCACATCGATTCCGCACTCTTTCTGCAGCATGGATTTATACAGAATACTGTCCTGACGGTTTCGGGCAAAGCGGGAAAACTTCCAGACGAGGATCACCTGAAAAGGAGCGGGACGCTTGCGTGCTGCGGCGATCATCTGTAAAAAGGCGGGACGTTTGCTGGCACTGCGGCCGCTGATTCCTTCGTCCATATAGATCTGGTCTCCGGGAATGGTTATCTGATGCTGAGCGGCGTACTCACGGATCTTCTTCAGCTGACTGTCGGGCGAGAATTCCAGCTGGTCCTCCGTGGACACCCGGATATAGGCGGCGCCTGTCATAAAGACTCCCCCTGAATGTCTATAATTATGATATAACTTATGGTTTTGGAGGAAGGCTTATGACCGTCGGGAAAAGAATCGTCGTTGAAAGAGAACAAAGGATCAGGATGCGAGAATCAGGGGAGTAGAAGATCAGACAGATAGAAAATGTAAAAATCCATGGGAGGAGAAAATTGGACAGCAGGAATCAGAGACAATCTCCAAAAAGGAAATCGCAGCAGATCTGTTTTCTGGCAGAGAATACCGCTCAGGGAGCAGCCCCGATTCCACTGACTTCACTTACGGAAAAAGAGCGCAGAGAACTGGCGGGTGAGATCAGCGGCAGGATCGACGGATGGCTGAAGGAATATCTGGGGCAGAATCCGGACAAACAAAAACAGGCGGCGCAGTATCTGAAACGGGAATAGGATCCGATGGAAAAAGAGTGATCTGAAGTGATGGGGAATAATTATCCCCAAATGGAATTGGGAGGTCCGGATGGAGAGATGGGCGCATCGATGCGCTATCTGTCGCAGAGATTCACGGCGCCGAACAGGACTGTGATGGGAGTTTTGACGGATGTCGGCACGGAAGAACTGGCACATCTTGAGATGGTGGCAACCATTGTCCATCAGCTGACCTGTAATCTTACTCCGGAGGAAATTGAGAAACAGGGCTTTTCCAACTATTATGTAGATCACACAGTAGGAATCTGGCCCCAGGCGGCCGGAGGGATACCGTTTAACGCCTGCGAATTTCAGTCAAAAGGAGATCCTGTGACAGACTTGTTCGAGGACCTTGCTGCGGAACAGAAAGCCCGCTCCACGTATGATAACATTCTGCGGCTTGTCAAAGATCCGGAGGTTGCGGATCCGATCCGTTTCCTTCGTGCCCGTGAGATCGTCCATTTCCAGCGGTTCGGTGAAGCCCTCCGTTCCGTGCAGGACGATCTCGATTTCAAAAACTTTTACGCGTTCAATCCAAGCTTTGACACTCCGGTTTCCTGTCCGCCGTGCCGAAAATGAGATAAGTACGAGAAACTATACCGGGACTGTTGTAAATTATTGCAGCAGTTCCGGTTTTTTTGCAGTTATATTGACAATCATCCGTTTTCGGATTATAATTCGATTGTCCGTTTTCGGATGAAATGGAGGTGCTTCATGAAAAAAGATTATTCAGATCCTCTTGCCACATTTAATCAGTTATATAAGGAGATGGACGAGATCTACCATCAGTATGCCAGAGACCACGGGATGTCTGACACTGCCATGTGGCTGCTGTACTCTCTCTGCCTGAGCGATACCCCCTACACACAGAGAGAGATCTGCTCGGAATGGCATTATCCGCCCCAGACTCTGAATTCTGCGCTGAAGACTCTGGAACGGCAGGGACTTATTGCGTTGGAATCTGTACCCGGAAATCAGAAGAATAAACTGGTCGTGCTGACGGAGCAGGGAAATTCAGTGGTTCAGCAGATGATCGCTCCGCTGGTTGCCGCTGAACGGCAGTCCTTTATGGAACTGCAGGAGAGCGAGAAAGAAGCCTTGCTGTCCCTGACACAGAAATATGTGGATCTCTTACAGAGTAATATCCGGAAAATCTGAATCCCGGGTATCTTACAGCGGAAAAGGATCGATCCGGCAGATATGAAATAACCGAAGAAACCGAACCGGACAGTTGCATAAAACTTTGAAATGCATTTTGGAGGAAGACAAGGAAAGGAAGGATATACAACGATGAATTCAACGGTTTTGTTCTCAAAGACGCCGCCGCTGAAGCTGTTTTTTCTCGCCTCGATTCCGGGGGCGATCAGTATGCTGGCCTCGGCGCTCTACCAGACGATTGACGGTGTTTTTGTAGGTCAGTTTTTAGGGGCGACTGCATTTGCAGCGCTCAATCTTGCGATGCCCTTTGTGATTATTAATTTTTCACTTGCGGATCTTGTGGGCGTTGGCTCCGCCGTTCCGATCTCTGTCTGTCTGGGACAAAAAAAGACTCAGGAGGCAAACAATATTTTCACCTGTGCTTGTCTGATGATCGTCGCGGCGGGTGTGGTGATCGGCAGCATTCTTTTCGCTCTGGCGCCGGCGCTGATCCGGTTTATGGGGGCGGAAGGAGAGTTCGCGGAACTTGCGGTTCAGTATCTGAGAGTCTATGCGCTCTGTTCGCCGGTAACGACGATCATCTTTGCTGTGGACAACTATCTCCGGATCTGCGGATTTATCCGGGGCAGTATGTTTTTGAACATTTTGATGTCTGTGCTGAGCGGCGTGCTGGAATTCCTGTTTCTCGGTGTGCTCCGCTTTGGAATCTGGGGCGCTGCGCTCGCGACTTGTTCCGGAATGCTGATCTGTGCAGTGATTGCCTTTGTTCCGTTTGTCCGCGGAAAAGCGCTGCTTCGATTCTGTAAACCGCGTTTTCACGGAAGAATGATACGGCAGATCATCGCATGTGGAAGTCCGAATTTTCTGAATAACATTGCAGGAAGGATCACGTCGATCCTTATGAATGCGATCCTGGTGCGTCTTGGCGGTGAGACGGCTGTTTCCGTATACGGAATTTTAATGTTCGCGGATGGATTTATCCAGCCGCTTCTGTATGGAATGTGCGATTCCCTTCAGCCGGCTGTCGGTTATAACTGGGGAGCGGGGAAGTTTTCCAGAGTGCGGGCGATTGAAAAGTGCTGCTTTACGGCAAGCGGGATCGTCTCCCTGCTGGCGGTCTGCGTGATTGCGCTTCTTCCGGAACAGATTACCAGACTTTTCGTTGCGGATGCCGGTCCTGAGGTCCTCAGTATGTCAGTCGGCGCGCTGCGGCTTTTCAGCATCACCTATATTACCAGATGGTTTTCCTTTGCCACACAGAGTTATATGCTGGCGGTGGAAAAACCTCTTCCCGCATCCATTATTTCCGTATCAACCGCGCTTTTATTTCCGGTGATCCTGATTGGAATCCTCTGGCCGCTGGGACTGACTGGTATCTGGCTGAATTTTGCCGGCACCGCGATTCTCGCTGCGGTTCTGTCTGCGATTGTTTTGATCAGACTGCGCGGCGAACTGAAAAGGCCGGATGCGGGAGTATAATTTCATGATCTTTTGATGGGCAGAGAAGGAAGTTCCGATGTAACAGTTCGGATGGCTGAATGGTTGTATTTTGAGTTACAGTTCAGCCTGCTGAACTGTTATCATTTTGATCGTTTTTGCGACTCCTTTTTTGCCCATCTTTTGTTGTTTTGTGGTATAATTCTTTAGGAAAGTATCAGATTCAGAGCGAGAAAAAGAGCAGCCCTAAGTAAAAACGGACTGCTCTGAATGTGATTCTTTCCAATTGTACCAATTCGCGGACGGTCAGCCACAGAACTATGGGATTTGTATCTTTCCGGGATGCCTTAAAATCGCTGTGATCCATATAAAAACAGAAA
>DXEK01000066.1 GCA_019115005.1 Candidatus Fusicatenibacter merdavium
GCACCAAAGAAGCGTGGCAGGCCAAAGAAGGAACCTACAGAGCCCAAACCTAATCGTCCAAGAGGCCGGCCAAGGAAGAATAGCACCCCGTCTGCCGCTACTCTATAGTACGGCAGATTGGGAAAGTATTAGTGTAATCACGGTTGGAGATCGCATTGGTGAATTCTCTTCCGATCCCCGGAATCGAGAAGATCGATTCCACCACGAAGCTTCCTGTGATCAGAAATGCGATAGCCGGTCCCAGGTAAGTTACCACAGGAATCAACGCGTTTTTCAGCACATGCCGGAAAATGATCTCACTTTTCTTCAGTCCTTTGGCTCTCGCCATGATCACATAGTCCATCTGGACCGCCTCCGAGTAAGTGGTCTTCATCAGTCTGGCGATGGAGGTCACCTGCCCGAAGGACTGGGCCGCCACCGGCAAGACGTAGCTGGCCGCAGACATCAGGCCGACGATGGGAAACAGCGGGATCCAGACGCCAAAGGCCATCATCAGCAGGATCGCGGTCACAAATCCGGGAACGCTGACACCGAGGGTTGCAATTCCAAGCAGAGTATTTTTCACCGCCAGTTTCTTCGTGGAAGCCATCCAGATGCCCATCGGGATCCCGATCGCCGCGGAAACCACGATGGAGATCAGGCCGACACTCAGCGTATAGGGAAATCCCCTGGCGATCAGTGTGTTGACCGTTACGTTTTTCGTGTAGGAGATCCCGAGATTTCCATGCATCAGGTTTTCCATGTAAAGCACATACTGTTTCCACATAGGTTCGTTCAGTCCATAGGCGTCCTCCAGCTGCTCGATCGCGCTCTCCGAGAGATTCTCCGCCTCAAAGGGGCTTCCCGGCATGATCCGGATCAGCACAAAGGTGATCGTGATCAGCGCCCATATGGTGACCACTCCGATCAGCAGTCGTTTGATAATATATTTCGTCACATTGCATCCCTCCCGGTTCACAAACTCACATTGCTTCCTCGCCGCGCTGTCCTGTACGGATACGGATCACATCGGCAACCTTTTCCACAAAAATCTTTCCATCGCCAATGGAACCGGTACAAAGCTGCTTCTCCAGGAACTCCCGGAGAAGTTCGATGGTCTTATCGTCGCCGATGGTCTCGAACTTACACTTCATCAGAACGTTTGGCCCACTCATGACGCCCCGGTACATGACCCGGTAGCCTTTCTGATTCCCATATCCTGTGATATCTGTCTCCATCACACCGTACACCGCGCAGGATTCCATGATACGGATCACATCCTCCCGGTCCCCCGGCTTTACAATCACTGTCAGTTTTTTCATACTGTCACCGCCTTATTTATCATTGTGGAAATGGAAGTTGGCGTAGGCACTGCAGCCATGCTCGTGCAGATCCAGTCCGTCCAGCTCCTCCTTTTCGCTGACGCGGAGTCCGACAGTCTTCTTCAGGAGAAAGAAAAGCAGGAAGCTGACGATCAGCACATATGCCGCCGTAGCTGCGCTCCCGATGATTTGCGCGACCAGACTGCATCCGGTTCCGAACACGCCGGTCAGGATCGTTCCGAGGATTCCGCAGATCCCGTGAACACTGATCGCTCCCACCGGATCGTCGATCTTCGCCGCCCGGTCAAAGAATTCCACAGAAAATACCACGACGATTCCCGCAAGCAGACCGATGATCAGCGCCTCATAGGGATTGACTACATCGCATCCCGCAGTGATCGCCACAAGCCCCGCAAGCGCTCCGTTCATCGTCATCGTAAGATCCGGCTTTCCGTAGCGGATCCAGGTGATGATCAGCGCTGTCAGAGTAGCGGCTGCAGCCGCAAGATTAGTGTTCACTGCGATATCTCCCAGCCGCAGAGAAGCCTCCGCGGTCGAACCGCAGTTAAAGCCGAACCAGCAGAACCACAGGATAAAGACGCCCAGCGTTCCAAGGGGAAGATTATGGCCCGGAATCGCCACAGGCTTTCCTTCCTTTGTGTATTTGTGAAGTCTCGGGCCGACCATCGCCGCTCCCATCAGGGCGCACATGCCGCCCACCGTATGTACCGCGGTGGAACCGGAAAAATCATGGAAACCGATCTGCGCCAGCCATCCGCCGCCCCAGATCCAGTGACCGCTGATCGGATAGATCAGAGCGCTGACCACTGCAGAATAGATCAGATAAGCGATGAATTTGGTCCGCTCAGCCATAGCGCCGGATACGATAGTGGCAGATGTGCCGCAGAAGACCGTCTGAAAGATCAGGAAAACTCCGATGGGAAGATCATGAAACATCCCGTCTCCGTCCGCCAGTCCCATCGGGGCAAAGAACCCGGAAGTCCCAATCCATGCACCGCTTCCCCCGTACATCAGCGCAAATCCCACCAGGAAAAAGCAGATAGAACCGATGACAAAATCCATCATATTCTTCATCAGGATATTTCCCGCATTTTTGGCTCTGGTGAATCCTGTCTCCACCATTGCAAATCCCGCCTGCATGAAATAAATCAGAAAGGTTCCCACCATTGTCCAGACAACATTCAGCAGAATCTGTAAGTTTTCCATATCGCACTCCTCCTCTCAAATCTGTGGACCCTACAGCGCTTCCTCTCCGCGCTCTCCGGTCCGGATCCTCACTGCATCCTCCACGTCGTATACGAAGATTTTTCCGTCGCCGTAACTGCCGCTGGAAAGCTTTTTCACGATCGTGTCAATGAGCACCGGGACTCTCTCATCCCGCACCACCGTTTCCACCTTGACCTTCGGCAGCATCTTGGCGACAACCTCCGCCCCGCGGTACAGCTGACGGTATCCCTTCTGGTTTCCATATCCCAGGATATTTGTGATCATCATTCCATTCGCCTTTTCCTCCTCCAGAAGCATTTCCAGCTTCTCCAGGTTTTCCGGGCGAATAACGATTTCCAGTTTCTTCATAGCTTAAAACTCCTCCCTTCTCCGCCGGCGCGTGTCTGCTCTGCCAGACGATATTTCCGTGCCGGCCGCTCCGGATTCCGGCACCGTCACCTGCACATATCCGCCTTTTTCCTGAATGGCTTTTCTCCCCGGCAATGTCTCCCATGTGAGCGTTCCCCCGAAAAAACTGCCGAGACAGTACCGTTCCGTCGCCCCGAGGTCACGGATCCCACGCTGCGCGAAATCGGTGATCCCTTCAATCCCATCCGCCCAGATCCGGAAGGAAGAGACGCCGGACGCCCGGACGTATTCCCGAAGAATCCTCAGTTTTTCGGAACGCTCCATCACCTCTTCCATCGTTCCGGCAGTTCTTCTGTAATACCGCCGGATCCGGAGATTCCGGAACGGATTCTGCAGCGCTGTCTCCAGCCCGATGGAAGAGACAAGGAAGATCAGCGTCAGAAACATCCGGTCCTCCCCGTTCAGCCCTTCCGCTGCCGCCGCTCCCGCAAAGGAGAGCAGAACCGCAAAAGCCGCAAGCACGATTCCCGCCGTCCTCTGCGCCCGGATTCCGGGCACCTCGCACCCGAAAACTGTTTCCTGCCGGATACAGAGAAGCATTCCGCTGGCCAGAGACAGCAGAAGAGCCGCCAGATAACAATACAGACCCGCCATAACAGCACCTCCCGTCAGTTGATCACACTACGCGGCCGTCCTTCCAGATAAGAACAGTAATTCTGCACCGCCAGATCCACCGCCCGCAGTCTTGCCGCTCTCGGCTGCCATGCAATGTGTGAAGTGATAAATGTATAAGGCGAACGCATCAGAGGAATCTGATACTGCGGTGGTTCATGGTCCACAACGTCCAGGCCGGCCATATAGACTTTCCTCGATTCCAGCGCTTCCATCAGCGCGTCCTCATCGATGATCGCGCCCCTGGCAGTGTTGATCAGGATTACGCCGTCCTTCATCTTTGAGAATGCCTCCCGGTCCAGAAGATGCTCCGTCTCTTTTGTGTGCGGGCAGTGGATTGAGATCACGTCGGAACGCTCCAGCAGTTCCTCCATCCCCACCTGTTCGATGCCCTCATACTCCGGTCCGATCTTTACATGGCGGCTGTTGGCGATCACTTTCATCCCGAACCCTTTGGCCATCCTGGCCGTCCACAGGCCGATTGCCCCGAGTCCGAGGATCCCCATGGTCTTCTGATACAGTTCAATCTGCGGAACCAGCAGCTGATTGTAAGCAGCGCCGGGATCCTTTTCTTTTCTCTCCCAGTAGGTGGTTTTGGTGTAATCGCTCTGAAGCGTCACGTTGTGGCAGATATTCATCAGCAGCGCCATCGCATACTGGGCAATGGTCACATCCCCGTAGACCGTATTGGTGATCGTCGCTCCATGCCTTCGGGTCATCGCCGCGTCGAACTCCTCAAAGCCGTGACCCAGCGTGGCGATATACTTCAGGTTCGGATGGCGGCGGAACAGTTCTTCTCGGATGATCCCGCCATGGATCCAGATCCCCAGCGCCGCATCCGCGTCGCCGATCCCGGCACTGTAATCCTCAAACCCGAGCCTCTTCTTCTTCGGATCGATGATGCGATACTCACCGATCTGCGGAACCGCGCCAAGTGTCTTCTCCCACTCTGCCACCATTTCCTCCCGGGTCAGATCGATCGTTCCCGGATCGCCCTGGAAGACTACTACCTTTTTCTTTTCCATGCATTCACCCTCCTGATTTTTTCTAATCTCTTCTTTTTCAACAACCGGATCCACAGCGCTTTCTCCTTCCGGACTGCCGGTAACTGTTCCGCCGGACGGTTACGGCCGCGTCACGTCACGAACCGGAAACCGTCGCGGCATGCACCAGTGACTTTTCCTCCCATTTATGTCCATGGAAACGCACCACATAGAAGACGGAGCGGATCACCCAGTCGAGCGTCTGGGCGATCCAGACGCCGAGAAGTCCGACCCCCAGATACACACCGATCAGATATGCCATGGCGATCCGCCCAATCCACATGGACAGAACCCCGACACTCATCGTGAACCGTGCATCCCCGGCGGAACGCATCGCGTTCGGAAGTGTGAACGCCAGCGGCCAGATCATCATGCAGCAGACACTGTGGTAGCGGATGACCGTCACCGCCATGCCGTACGCCTCTGCCGAAAGGTTGTAATAACCGGCGATCAGAGGAGCCACGAAAAGGATCACAATGTTCAGGATCCACAAAAACACATACGCGGTCAGGATCAGCTTCTTCGTATACTTTCTTGCCTGCGGATAGGCGTTGGCCCCAACGCACTGGCCGACCACCGTCGTCATCGCAAGCCCCATGGCTGATCCCGGCATGTAGGCCAGCTGCTCCACCGTCATCGCACAGGCATTGGCCGCGATGGATGCCGTTCCGAATCCGGCGATCATGCTCTGGGTCAGGAGCTTTCCGATCTGAAACATACTGTTTTCCAGCGCCTGCGGAACCCCGATGGAAAAAATCTTTTTCAGGATCGCCGGATCCCATCCGACCCGCAGCCACCTGGTACAGTGTACCTCGTAAACCGGCCGGTGGATCAGCGCCAGCAGGATCGCACCCGAGACGAATCTGGAGATCAGGGTGGAGAGCGCGACTCCCGCCACTCCCAGATCAAACACATAGACAAAAACGGCATTTCCGATGATATTCATCACATTCATGATCAGTGAGGCGATCATCGAGATGTTGGAGTTTCCCATCACCCGGAACAGTGCCGCACACGCATTGTAGATACCGAGAAACGGAAATGACAGCGAAGTGATAAAAAAGTAAGTCACCGCAAAATTCATCACATCCGCCTCCACCGACCCGTACACCAGCCTCAGGATCACCCGGTTTCCCAGAAAGGAAAACGCCCCGATCGCCAGCGCCGTGATCCCGCAGATCATCACCAGCTGCTCCGCCGCATGACAGGCAGTGTCTTTGTCTCCGCTGCCCAGATACTGCGCCGCCACCACAGAACCGCCGGAAGCCAGCGACGAAAACACGACGATCAGAAGCACACAGATCGTATTGACCAGCGATATGCCGGAAACCGCCGCCTCTCCCGCTCCCGAAGCCATCACCATATCCGCCATGCCGACGGTGACCGCCAGGACCTGCTCCACAACCAGCGGAACAATCAGGCGGATCAGCCGTTTCCGGTCAAACAACACAATTCCCTTTTCCATATCCTCTCCTGCACCCCTTTCCCGGCTGTCTTCTGCCGCCCGTTCTTCCGGAGTTCTTTTTCACCCTGCCGCAGGGAAGCGAAGACCTGCCTGTACAGGCACATCGGCCGCTTACCGGGCGTACTGCAAAAAAGGGGCAGTCTGCTTTTTC
Organism: Candidatus Fusicatenibacter merdavium; assembly: GCA_019115005.1. GTDB lineage: Bacteria > Bacillota > Clostridia > Lachnospirales > Lachnospiraceae > Fusicatenibacter > Fusicatenibacter merdavium. The sequence continues at coordinate 6,229 of DXEK01000066.1, forward strand.
CAAGCAGACCGCCCCTTTGCGCCGGAAATACAAGAAGGCGGTCCGATCTGATCGGAACCGCCTCTCTGCGTCATAAAAATATATTAACAACCGTGTGAAATTATGTGTCTAATATTAACGATTTTCCCCTGACTTGTCAAATTCTTTTTTTCATCGGATTTTCCCGGACCACCGCAAGATTTTCTCCGTTTTTTCCACAACCGCACCGATTTTTTTCCGGTAATCTGTTATTTTTCTATCGATTTTCATTGGTTTGCCCGTGCTTTTCGTTAATTATTTTACTTCTTTTGAGTATTTGCAAAAATATTTTGTGATGTTTTGATTAAATCTGTATTTTTTTCATTCGCATCATAAATTTCCAAATCCTGGCTTATTTCCATACAGAAATTCATAATTTCCCAAAAAAAGAAGAGACCGCTGAACTGTTGCCGGCAATCTCTTCTTTTTCTCCCGTTACGTTACGGCACTGACGTTCTGTCAGGTCAGGCCACTTAAGTTTTAAATAAACTGATTCCGCGCTGCGTCATATTCATAATCAATCGCCGCCAGCCGATCTCGCAGATCATGTTCGCTGACCTGCAGGGAACTGCACAGTTCCTGCAGACTCGGGTAGAAATCGCGAAGCTGGGTATTGATATAACTCAGCAGCATTACCGGATCCTTGGGCATTGTTCCTTTACCTCCGCATACTCTGAAACTGTAACAACTCAGCCCGCTGAACTGTTACTTGAAATTTCGTCTGCGACCGTTCCGCCGGGTGGACAGTTTTTTAATCTTCTATCACTTCGACCTTCGGTCTCACCGATGCTGTAAGTTTTCCGTCCTGAGCGTCGAGTACGATCGTGTCGCCGGTGCTGACCTTGCCGCTGAGGATCATACGTGCAGCGGTCGTCTCCACTTCTTTCTGGATAAACCGGCGCAGAGGTCTTGCGCCGTATACCGGATCGTATCCGCCCTCGATGACGTACTGCTTTCCGGCTTCGGTCAGTTCCACAGACAACTCCTGATTTTCCAGACGTTCATTCAGTTCCTTCATCAGCAAGTCTACAATATGCCCGATATTCTCTTTTGTCAAGGGTTTAAACATAATTGTCTCGTCCAGACGGTTCAGAAATTCCGGACGGAAGTGTGCGCGCAGATCCTGCATGACCATATTTCTGGCTTCCTCGGAGATTTCCCCGTTGTCCTGGATTCCTTCCAGCAGATACTGAGATCCGATATTGGAAGTCATGATCAGGATCGTGTTCTTGAAGTCCACCGTCCGTCCCTGGGAGTCGGTGATCCGCCCGTCGTCCAGCACCTGAAGGAGTACGTTAAATACATCCGGATGGGCTTTCTCCACCTCGTCAAACAGTACGACAGAATACGGTTTCCGGCGCACAGCCTCCGTCAGCTGGCCGCCCTCCTCGTAGCCTACGTATCCCGGAGGCGCTCCGATCAGACGGGAGACGGAATATTTCTCCATATACTCACTCATATCGATACGGACCATATTGTTCTCATCGTCAAACAGCTTCTGCGCCAGCGTCTTCGCCAGCTCGGTTTTTCCGACGCCGGTAGGTCCAAGGAACAGGAAGGAGCCGATCGGTTTCGTCGGATCTTTGATTCCCGCTTTGGAACGGATGATCGCGTCGGCGACCTTTGTGACTGCCTCGTCCTGGCCGATGACACGGGTATGAAGCTCCTGCTCCAGCCCGAGGATCTTCGCCTTCTCGCCTTCCGTCAGCTTCGCCACCGGAATACCGGTCCACCGGGATACGATCCGTGCGATCTCTTCGTCGGTGACACTCTCATGTACCAGAGACAGATCCGCATCCTTGACCTTCGCCTCCTCGGCAGCCAGCTGCTGCTGAAGCTTCGGCAGTTCGCCGTACTGGAGTTCCGCCGCTTTGTTCAGATCATAATCCTGCTGCGCTTTCTGGATCTGTTTATTGATATCTTCAATCTGCTCCCGCAGGGCAGACAGTTTTTCTACAGAATTCTTCTCGTTTTCCCACTGGGCCTTCTGAGCCTGGAACGTATCTTTCAGTTCCGCCAGCTCTTTCTGCAGTTCTTCCAGCCGCTCTTTGCTCAGATTGTCGGTCTCCTTCTTCAGCGCGGCCTCCTCGATCTGCAGCTGCATGATCTTACGGTTCATCTCATCCAGTTCTGTCGGCATGGAATCCAACTCCGTCTTGATCAGCGCACATGCCTCGTCGACCAGGTCGATGGCCTTGTCCGGAAGGAAACGGTCGCTGATATAACGGTCGGACAGCGTCGCCGCCGCCACCAGGGCTCCGTCTGTGATCTTCACACCGTGGAACACTTCGTAACGCTCTTTCAGTCCACGAAGGATGGAAATCGTATCTTCCACCGTCGGCTCGTCGACCATAACCGGCTGGAACCGGCGTTCCAGAGCCGCGTCCTTCTCGATATACTGGCGGTACTCATCCAGTGTCGTCGCACCGATACAGTGCAGTTCACCGCGGGCCAGCATCGGCTTCAGCATATTGCCCGCATCCATCGCTCCGTCCGTCTTGCCGGCGCCGACGATCAGATGCAGTTCATCGATGAACAGAATGATCTTGCCTTCACTCTTGCTGACTTCTTCCAGAACGGCTTTCAGACGTTCCTCAAACTCGCCCCGGTACTTGGCGCCTGCCACCAGCGCGCCCATATCCAGCGCGAAAATCTTCTTATCCTTCAATCCCTCCGGCACATCGCCGCGGACGATCCGCTCCGCCAGGCCTTCCACCACGGCGGTCTTGCCGACGCCG
>DXEK01000067.1 GCA_019115005.1 Candidatus Fusicatenibacter merdavium
ATTTCTTTGCCGTATGTATCAGATCGTTTTTCAGCATGATCATCATCTGCGGAGAACAGCCAATCCGTTCTGAGACAAGAAGAAGCTTCATTCTGTCTTTCGCATACCCTGCGGAACGGTTTTTTGCCTGCGAAAAAAAGCTCACAAGAACCCCTCCTTTGATATGGACACGCGTTTCTATTTGCGGAAGATCTCTCCCAGACGGCGAAACATTCCTTTTTTCTGACGGATTTCCATAAAGGGAACCTCCTCTCCCAGAATGCGGCGGCAGATGTTCCGGTACTCCTCTTCCGCCTGGGATTTTTTGCCGGAAAGAGGTTCTCCCTGATTCGACGCGATCACGATCTGTTCATCGTCAAGGATCGTTCCGATCAGATCAACTGCCAGGATCTCGATCACATCGTCCACGGACATCATATCGCCTCTGGCGATCATTTCAGGCCGTAAGCGGTTGATAATAAGCTGGATATTTCTAAGGCCGCCCGCCTCCAGAAGACCAATGATCCTGTCGGCGTCCCGGATAGCCGAAACTTCAGGAGTCGTCACCACAAGAGCTCTTTCCGCCCCGGCGACAGCATTCCGGAAGCCCTGTTCGATCCCTGCCGGACAGTCAAGAAGAATAAAATCAAATTCTTCTTTTAATTCTTCTGTCAGCTTGATCATCTGTTCCGGAGATACGGCGGACTTGTCCTTGGTCTGGGCAGACGGAAGAAGGAAAAGCTCCGGATGCCTTCTGTCTTTGATCAGCGCCTGCCTCAGACGGCAGTTCCCGTTTATTACGTCCACCAGGTTATAAACGATTCTGTTTTCCAGTCCCAAAACCACATCCAGATTGCGCAGACCGATATCTGTATCCACCACAACCGTCTTTTTTCCCATCATGGCAAGGCCTGTGCCGATATTTGCGACAGTTGTTGTTTTTCCAACACCGCCTTTTCCAGATGTAATAACGATGACTTCACCCATGTTTCTGATTCCTCCTAAAAGATATCTTCCATAATCCTGGTATCATCTTCTGTATATTAGTCTGTTGATGTATTGCTGACGTCTGTAGAAGCATATCCTGTCAATATGGTGTCTTCATCTGCGAGACCGAAAATGTATTTTACAATATCATTTGCAGTGGTACATGCGTTTCCGGATGAAAAGGCGTTGGGGATCCGCACTGCGATAGCGTACTGCGGGTCGTCTGCCGGAGCGTAGCCGATAAAAAGTCCGTGGTTCGGCTGATAATAATCAATCTCCGCGGTTCCCGTTTTGCCGGCCAGAGATACGCCCAGACCGCTGAACTCGCTGTGAGTCTGAATTACCCGGTACATACCGTCCTGGATGTCGGCCCACACATTGTCCGGAACATCCGTCATCTCATTTTCCACGGAAGGTTCATAGACCTTCTGTGTCTGCCCTTCGGAGTCTGTTACTTTGTCCAGAAGGGACAGATCGTAAACTGTTCCGGAGGTTGCCAGAGCCGTTGCATAACGGGCAAGCTGGCTTGTGCTGTACAGATGATTTCCCTGTCCGATATAGGAGGGAACGGCATTGATGTCAGAAACATGAGGAGTTCCCTCTGAAAGTTCAATCCCTGTCTTTTTGTCCAGACCGAACTCTGAAGCGTAGCGCTGGAGCTTGGAAAGGCTCAGATTCTCCGAAAACTCATCCTGATCGTTCATTCCGGCCTGATAGCCCACCATATTAAAGAAAACATTGCAGGACTGTTCAATGGCGCCGCGGATCTCTAAGGATCCGTGTCCGCTTTTGTTCCAGCAGTTGATAGGCGGCGTTACCAGATCGAAGCTTCCGTTGCATTCAATGTATGTTCCGTCGTCGATGACATCCTCCATCATGCCGGTAACAGCGGAAACAAGCTTAAATGTGGATCCGGGCGCCGTAGTCTGCTGGGTTGCCTTATTGAAAAACGGACTGGACTGATCCAGCGCCAGTTTTGTGTAGTAATCCGTATCCATATTGTTGCTCAGACGGTTATTGTCATAACCGGGATAGGACACACAGGCCAGAACCTTTCCGGTCTTTACGTCTGTGATCACCGCTGAAGCGGAACATGGCGTAAGGGCAAGCTGCGCCGGCTCGATTTCCAGAGTGGATATCTTATTGATCATAAAATCATAGGCACTCATTGCTCCGGAAGCAAGATTCTGATACGCCTCGTCTTCTTTTGAAAGCACACCCTGCTCATACAGGACAAGACAGAGCTCCTGACCGGAGATCACATCGTCCAAAAGCATATATTTATACAGCAGTTTGGAAAAACCTGTATCCGTCCGCAGGTACTCGGTGATATACTCTGTAAGAGCCTGGTATATTTCAGCGGAATCCAGATATTCTCCGTCAGGAGAAATGGCGGAAATATCGATCCAGTTCTGGCTGGCGGCATAATTCAGATATTCTTTGAGGCTGATGCTTTCGTCAACCGCCCATGCCTGGTAGGTGGCATCGGATGTATCAACAGCGCTGCTGGAAATCACTTCAAGAGTATCCCTGAGCACCGTATCGCAGATGTAGGAAAGATATTCCTGCACCTCGTCGCTCTCATCTTTATAAGCAGGAGGATTCTCCGCTGTCAGCCTGTTAGTAATTGTATCAAAAACTTCCTGCTGCTTTTGTTGAAATTTGGCATATAAATTTTTTTCTGTCTCGGAAGCGTTTTCATCGCTGAACCGGTCAATATCAATGACGCTGTTGGAAACAAGCGCATTGTAGACATCGTAAATAGGAATGACGATCTGCGCGGCGTCCTGGACTTCCTCATAATCAAATTCTTTTACCGCCTCAATACGGTTCAGAAGGATACCTGCCACCCTCTGTTTCAGGATCTGATAAATCGCGGACTGCCAGTCAGAATCTACAGTCAGATATACGTCGTTTCCGGCTTTCGGCTCTACGGTAGTGTCCTCGTCGATGCTCAGGACTTTTCCAAGATTGTCTACCGTTACGGTTTCCTGGCCGTCGGTTCCCTGAAGATCCAGTTCCATATACTGCTCGATACCGGCTTTTCCCACAATGGCATCGTTGGAATAATCCGGATTCTGCTCCTTCAGCTCCTCCAGTTCCTCTGCGGAGGCCCGGCCTGTATATCCCAGGATCGGTCCCATGCTTTCATCATCTATATACTGGCGGACGGAATCTTCAAGAACATCGATTCCCTGCAGCTCATCCTGATTTTCCATTATGGCGGCAACTGTGCTTTCGCTGACGTTTGTGGCGATGGTGACCGCCATATAACGCTGAAAACGGTTTGTATTCAGCTCATATCTCATAATGGCGATGTCCAGGACCTCCTGTTTGGTCAGTTCCTGAGGAAGGCCGTACTGTTCCAGTTCTTCCGGAGTGTATGCGTCATCGCCGTAAAGAACAATAGAAAATCCGTCGCTTCCGCTGAGATAGTCAACAATCTCTTCCGCAGTGGCAGATGCCTGTTCTTCTGTTAAGTCGTCAATCAGAGCCTCTCCGAAAATATCCGCCCGGAACCTGTCCAGAGTAAAGCCTTCGTCTACATCAAAAACATAGTTTCCGTTCTCATCCAGTTCAATATGGAAATCATGAGTCAGGCTGTCCCCGTTTTCCGCAAGGATCTTCAGGACTTTGTAGGCTACTCCATTTAAGGTAAGATTTTTTTCACGGGTGGTATCGTAGCTTCCGTTGTCCTCAAAAGTCAGAGAATAAGAAAGAACATTAGAGGCCACCAATGTTCCGTTGCGGTCGTAGATATTACCTCTTGTGCTTTTCAGCACACGGGTTTTTGTAGTCCTGCTCTGGAACTCGCTGATATAATTTTCCCCCTGGATGATCTGAAGGTCAAAAATCTGACGGATCAGGATGAACGCCATCAGAATAAAGGCCAGAAGCAGTACGGTAGTTCTTTTCAGTTGTATTCTTTTGATCAGTTTTTTTATTTTAGTACCCAAATAGACTCACTTTCTTTCCTGGCAGGTGTCATAAAACGCCGGTTGATGAAGTAAAAGATTTTATATACGATCACCGTCAGAAATACGGTATATACGATTTCAGGAATGATGATCCTGTACAGGTAGGTAAAAAGTCCGATCCTTCCGCGAAGAAGGAACTGAAGAATGTAAACCGCAAGATTATAGAGAAGATCCATTATTGCTGTTAAAAGCATGGGGACCTTAATATCATCATCATAGTAGATACGGAAAGCATAGCCGCTGAAAAAGCCTGCGTACATGTAGATCAAAGCGTAAAATCCAAATAAAGATCCATAAAAAAGATCGATAAGAAGACCGCAGAAAAATCCGGTCCACATTCCGCTTTTGCGGCCGCGCATCAGCCCCATGGATACGCAGAGGATCAGGAGAAGATTGGGCGTGATCGAACCGATAGAAATCAGATGCAGCACAGTCGTCTGCAGAATAAAGCATATAATGATCGTAAAAAACAATACTGCTTTGCTCTTCATTATTCAGCCCCTTCCTGTGTTTCGTCATCCTCCGTTTCCGTGTTTCCTCCGGCAGCGTCTCCCTGAATAGAATCCTGTTTATTTACCGTAATTACAAACACATCCTTGAGATGCTGAAAATCCACCGGCGTAACAATGGTTCCGGTTTTTGTCAGATTATTCGTATCCAGCTCGATATCGCTTACATATCCGATAAAAAGTCCTTCCACATATTTTTCACTGATGTTGGAGGTCACAATACGTTCCCCTACCGTAACCCGGTCCTCCAGATCGTAAAGCTGTGTAAAGCGCAGCTTTCCTTCATCGATCAGCTCCAGATCTCCTTCCACCACGCAGTTGTCGTCTGTGCTGACCGTCATGGCGCTGACGTTGCTGCTGTCGTCAATGATCGCTCTTACGGTAGCCCAGTTGGATCCCACCTCGGTGACGATTCCCACCAGGCCTTTTCCAGCGATAACATTATTGTCCACGCGGATGCCGTCGCTGCTGCCGCGGTTGATGGTAAAAGTATCGTACCAGTTTCCCGGATCCTTGGAGATGATCCTGGCGGCGACCTTCGGATAATCTGAATATTCCTCGTCCAGATCATAAAGCTGTTCAAGCCGGGTCAGTTCCGCCTGATCCTGTATCAGGATATTGTTCTGTTCCGTAAGCGCGTCTACCGTTGTCTGGAGTTCTTTGTTGGCGCCGATCAGATCCTGTTTATCCTGGAAGGCGCTGTGAACATCCGTCAGCCACTGGCCAATAGCCGCAATGGATTTTTCAAAAGGCACTATGATCATGCCCGCGGCTTCTTTTAAAGGAGCGGAAGTGACTCCGGACGCCAGTGTAGCTACAATGGCGCTTATGCAGAAAAATGTCATGATCGCCAGAAGATGTTTGCTTTTCAAGTGAATTCGAAATCGGAATTTCTTTTTCAGGTTTTTCATGAACTATACCCCTAAAAAATTATAATCTTCGTTGTTTGACAGGCTGCGCCCACTTCATCAGCTCACGGTTCCGGATGATCCTCTCCAGTCCGTTTACAGCCGATGTTTCATAAAGTTCGGACAGCTTGAAAGAGACTCCTGTATAGCTTGCAAGATAATTGTCTATGTAGGGAAGGCGGGTGCTTCCGCCGGTAAGATAAATCCCCTCTCTGGAGATATGATAAGCGATCTGCGGAGGAGTCCTTTCCAGAAAAGTTTTCATTTCCGCGGCAATCTCATTGACACAGTCCATGATGCCGGCATTTACCACATATTCGGAGATCACTTCCTCCCGGGGAAGTCCGGAAATACTGTCGATCCCCACAACCTTGCGGGCGTCTTTTTTCTGGTCGTTCAGCCGTCCCATTGCAAGCTTCAGCCTTTTTCCCGTCCGTGTGCCGATCTGAAGATTATATCTTTTCCTGATCTCACTGCAGATCGCTTCGTTCATCTGCCGTCCCCCAATGGGGATCTTTTTCGCGATAATGATCTTGCCGTCGGTAATAATAGAAAACTGAGTGCTCTGGGCGCCGATGTTGACGATCATGCTGCCCGGATTTTCTTCCAGCTTCACACCCATAGCCAAAGCGTCCGCAATAGGCGCCTCCACCATAAATACACGGTTCTGATGGAGCCAGTGGCCATTGGCCACATGATAATAAGCTCTTTTTTCAATAGCTGTCATATCAAGCGGAACAGAAAAAAACATATCCGATCCAATGCCGAGAAATCTGTCGATCTTTTTCATCATGCTGTAAAGCGCTATTTCCTGAAGCTCAAGATTCGCTATCATACCAAAAGCCATCGGCGAATTTACAACGATGTCGGCTGGTGCCTTTTCAAACATTTCGTATGCTTCATTGCCCACGGCGATAATTGTGCGTCCCTTGGACGCGATCATATTTTTTTCAATATATGTCTTGTTTCTGAGAAACGAATAAACTTTAATACTGCTGCTTCCCAGGTCTATCCCATAGGTCTTTTTTAACAGCATAAAATTACCCCTTTATTCCAGATATCCACTGATCATCCCCTGCTCTTTAAAACTGACATACTGATGATCCCCGATAATAATATGATCCAGAAGATG
>DXEK01000068.1 GCA_019115005.1 Candidatus Fusicatenibacter merdavium
ATTTACTGAAATATTGTTAATATGATATAATTTTATCAGAAATAAATATAAGTCATAAATACGCTTACATAATAAACTATATACAAGGAGGGATCGTCCAATGGTTAAATAACATGAAAGGACTTCCGATATTGCAGTAATGCGAAGGAGAGATTTGCATGAAAGAACATAAAAGAAAGGAAGCAGGGCCGTTAGGGCCGCTATCTATATTGCGCTGGGTTTTACTGGCCCCCATCAATCTGATACTGATCCTGATGTTTCAAGCGCTATTTGTTCATACACAAGCTGCTCCGCTCACGCCGGAGCGCTTGGCCACATTACCCGTCTTCAGTGGATGCGAAATTCTGGATATTGCCGGTCCGAAGGGCATGGACAACGATACACTGGGGGCAAACGATCGCAGTTGGATTTTGTACCGCAATGCTGCAGAAGAAACTCATGTTGTACGGGTGGAGTGGAATATGATTCTGCCGCGCTATCGAATCGAAACCAGTGTTGATTTTCTGATTCCGGCAGAAGAATCCTCTCATACCGTCACCGCCCGGGACTTATTAGGGGAAACTAGAGTGATAGTGGAAAATGGACAGAACTTTACGAATTATGGATATTCAGGCGGGGTTCGGCAACAAGACAGCATCATACGTAGGTATGTATTAGTGGCACTTGGGCTTATCCTCATAGAGGCAGGAATCTATAATTTGATACGAAAAGCTCGAATATACAAACAGAACGACCATAAGTAATCAAGAAAACCACTCGCTTCCTGCATCTTTGCACGGGCAGTGAGAAATCCGCCAGGTCTACACATTTACCACACAGACCTGGCGGATCTGTTTCCGGTTTTACGTTTCAAAACCGATACCGCAACGGATCCCGACGCTTTTTCGATCATCAGCCGCCCATCGGAATTACCTCCACCCGGTTATCGGAGAACTGCTGTACTGCCCAGAAAGCGCCATTCAACACAAATCCCTCCACATAATAACCGCTCTCTGGCTCCGGATACGTGTCGTCGAGAAATTGTCCCGCTTTCCTATCATAGACCACGATCTGATTTTCCCGCTCCAGATATGCTTTGTCTCCGTCGCTGCAAAGGAACTGGACGTACGTCCCGCTGTCTGCCGCTTTCCGCGTCACACCGGTCTGGTAATTGTAGAAAAGATACCCTGCTCCGGACGTATCCGTCCCTTCGCTGGCAGAAGCGTAAAAGATCGTATGATCTCCAGCCATATCAAAAGAAAGAGCATTCAGATCCTCCGCGAGAACCTGTACGCCGCCGCCGCTCAGGCTGCAGGATTTCAGATCTGCAGGAATATATCCATAATCACTGCCATAATCCAGATAATAAATCCCGTCATCCTCCACCACATAAGAGTTGACGTATTCCCCTACCGTCACGGAACTGCTGCCGTCAGGACTGTATATTTTCAGTTCCACCGGTGAAACATCAAAACGCAGTCCCATCGCGATCACGCAATCGGAGCGCACTGTCACTTCATCCATATCTGATCCCAGTTCCAACTCGCTGCCGTCACTGATCCGGCGTGCTTTCAATGTATTTTCGAGCCCGTCTTCTCCCCACACGGTATAGTAAAGATACGACTCATTGGCGCCGGCAAACCGGGAATTATTGTCCAGAGACATCATTTCCTCTTTCTCACCGGTCTCCAGATCCAGACGCCAGATGCTTCTGGAACCGGATTCTGAAGCGGATGCATAATAAGCAACATTACCGTTTGAATAGAACGCCGCTGCTTCCCGGCTGATCCGTCCGAGATCGGTATATTCCTTTACAAGATTATTACTGAAATCCCGCACCTCAATGCTGTCTATCTGGCAGACAAGGATTTTGTCTCCGACCACCTCTGCCCAACTGACTGCCTGATACTGTCCGGCAAGTTTTTCTTCCAAAGATTTTTCCGGTTCCGGCGTCGGAGTTTCCGTTGACGTCGTATCCTGCTCCTGACCGGATACCCGGGAATCTGTGTTCGAGAAACTGTCTGTTCCTTCGTCTTCAGAGATGCTCTCTGAATTGTCGCCGATCGATGTATCATCTGATTGACCGGATACACTTTCTGTCACAGTATTTTCCCCGCTTTGCTCCTGATTCGATCCCGATGCAGTTCCGTCTGCTTTTTCCGCATCCTGCCGGACTTTCAGATAGAACATCCCCACACCCAGCACAACGAGAACACAGACGACCCCGATCAGTTCCATCCGATGACGTTTTTTCTTATCCCCTGTCATTTCTGCCGTTTTCTCCTTTCTTCTACCGGTTTCCTTTTAGGCATTTTTCAAAAATCTTTGAGTCAGAATCTGCGGATGCTGCGCAGAAAACCTCCTGAGCCTGCTGTTGCAGCCGGTCTCCTGCCTGAAACATTTACTCTGCAGTTCTCTGCTCCACATTCCGGTACTCTTTGTGATGTCCCACATATTTATATGCCGGACGAATGATCTTGCTTTCATTTACAAGTTCCTCGATTCTGTGTGCAGACCATCCGGCGATACGGGAGATCGCGAAAATCGGAGTGTATAATTCCTTCGGAAGCCCCAGCATTGCATAGACAAAACCACTGTAAAAGTCCACATTCGCGCAGACTGGTTTCAAAAGCCGGCGCCGTCTGGCAATACAGTCTCCCGCGATCCGCTCCACCCGCTCATAGAGCGCAAACTCTTTTTCCTGTCGTTTCTCCTCCGATAACTTTTTTGCATAGCGCTTCAGGATAACGCACCTCGGGTCAGAGAGCGTATATACCGCATGGCCCATCCCGTATATCAGGCCGCTGTTGTCAAACGCCTTTTTATCCAGCATTTGCATCAGATACGCCCGAAGTTCTTCCTCGTTTTCCCAATCCGAAACATGTTCCTTGATATTCTCAAACATATCCATAACCTTCAGATTGGCGCCGCCGTGCTTCGGTCCCTTCAGAGAGCTGAGAGACGCAGCGATCGCAGAATACGTATCCGTTCCGGAGGAAGAAACCACATGAGTTGTGAACGTCGAGTTATTTCCGCCGCCGTGATCTGCATGGAGGATCAGAGCGACGTCCAGAACCTTTGCCTCCAGTTCCGTGTACACCCCGTCCGGGTGGAGCATCTGCAGAATATTTTCCGCCATCGACAATTCCGGCTTTGGATTTCGGATAAACAGATTTTCGTTTTCGTGATAATGGCGATATGCATGATATCCGTATACTGCGATCAGAGGAAGCTTGGCGATCAGGCTCAGCGACTGACGCAGCACATTGGGGATCGAGATGTCATCAGGGTTTTCGTCATAGGAATAGAGGGTCAGCACACATTTCTGCAGCGTATTCATCATATTTTTGCTGGTTGCTTTCATGACGACGTCACGGACAAACGTATCCGGCAGCTCCCGATAATAACTCAGGATTTCCTTGAAATCATCCAGCTGCGTCTGGGTAGGAAGTTCCCCGAACAAAAGCAGATATATGATCTCTTCAAATCCGAAACGTCTGGCATCGATCCCGCGAATCAGGTCACTGATATTATATCCCTGATAATACAGTCTCCCGTCCACCGGATATTTCTCTCCGTTCTCATCCACGTCAAACGCGAGCACGTCCGATATCTCGGTAAGTCCTGTCAGTACGCCCTGTCCGCTGGAATCGCGCAGACCCCGCTTCACATCGTACTCCGTGTATAAAGCCAAATCGATTTTTCCAGACTTTTTGCTATATTCCACCAGTTCATCAAATTTTTTATCCAGATTCTCATAGTTGATACTCATATCCATCTCTGCCCCTTTCCTCATGATCGCATACTCAGAAAGCTTTTGCAGGATTCCGTCACCTTTCCATCATTTTTCTCTCCTAAGAGGCTCTTACGATCCCAACAGATCCTGTTCCGCCGCATCTTCTCAGACGCCATCCTGCAGTTATGAATCTTCAGGAAAATTTTTCGAAAAAGTTCTCAATCCTGTCATCCAATCTTCTTGAATACTGTCTTTAATTTCTAACTATACTGATTCTTTTTCCTTCTGTCAATGTTTTTCTTTTACTAAAAGTTTTGGCAACAGTTCAGCCAGCCGAACTGTTGCGGCATTCCGCCATTAAAAATCGCTTCGCGATGGGCCGTATGCCCACAGGCACTATGTTTTCACACAGTCTTCGCAGTAAATGCGCAGACTTGACGGAACGATAACTCTTTCAAAACTTTTTTAAAAAAATTGTTGCATTTTTTCAAAAATAATGTATAATAGTCATTGTGCTAAGCGCAAGCCGAAATAGCTCAGTTGGTAGAGCACTTCACTCGTAATGAAGGGGTCGAGGGTTCGAGTCCCTTTTTCGGCTCTCTCTGAAGCCCGGAAACGCAATGTTTCCGGGTTTTTTGATTATTAAAACAAAACTAAACGATGCATACAACTGCGCCGTTTGCAACGAGCTCAAATTGCAGGCTGATGAAATATAAGCATCTGCGCTCCCGGACCGGTTTTTATATCCTTATCGTCATATATTAGAAAATTATATAAATAATGTATTGCTTTTTACCGCAGCTTATGTGTATCCTTATATATGAAAAATATGAAAGACGAGGTGTAGGATTTGGAAGAAGGCTTCCAGATCTGCCTTGATGGCGCGGCAAATGCGCCGAGAAGGAGGAAAGAATGAAACCTATCAAAGAAGGAAAAGTCCGTGAAATCTATGACAATGGCGACAGCCTGATTATGGTAGCTACCGACCGGATCAGCTGCTTCGATGTCATTCTGAAAAACGAGGTAACAAAAAAGGGAACGGTCCTGACGCAGATGTCCAAGTTCTGGTTTGATATGACCAAAGACATCCTGCCGAACCACATGATCTCCACCGATGTAAAGGACATGCCTGAGTTTTTCCAGCAGCCGCAGTTTGACGGCAACAGCATGATGTGCAAAAAACTGAACATGCTCCCGATCGAATGCATCGTCCGCGGTTATATCACCGGAAGCGGCTGGGCAAGCTACCAGAAAGACGGCACCGTATGCGGCATCAGACTTCCGGAAGGCTTAAGAGAGTCCGACAAGCTTCCGGAGCCGATCTATACTCCTTCCACCAAGGCGGAGATCGGAGATCACGACGAAAACATCTCCTATGAGCAGAGTATCGCACATCTCGAGAAATACTTCCCGGGCAAGGGTGAAGAGTACGCAGAAAAACTCCGCGACTATACGATCGCTCTGTACAAAAAATGTGCCGATTACGCGCTGACCCGCGGCATTATCATTGCGGATACCAAATTTGAATTCGGGCTTGACGAAAACGGAAATATCGTGCTGGGCGATGAGATGCTCACACCGGACAGTTCCCGCTTCTGGCCGGCAGACGGTTATGAACCGGGACACGCGCAGCCGTCCTTTGACAAACAGTTTGCCCGCGACTGGCTGAAAGCAAATCCGGACAATGACTGGACACTCCCGGAGGATATTGTCCAGAAAACCATCGACAAATATCTGCAGGGTTATGAGATGCTGACCGGAAAAACTTTATAACAATATATTCCTGCGGATGCTCCAGCCTTCGGATCATCCGCAGGAAAGCCAAAACTCCGGCGGCACGGTCCACAACGCGGTCCGCGTTTGGGCCATGCCGCCGGAGCTTTGCAGAGAACATACAAATACAGACTCAAATACAGGAGGACTCTGTCATGAATCAGGCAAAAGTATCACGTATTCTGGCGGCCATGGAGGAGCAGGATCTCACACAGATGATCATCTCCGATCCGGCCGCTATTTTTTATCTCACCGGAAAATGGATCCATCCGGGAGAACGTATGCTGGCTCTCTATCTGAACACCAGCGGAAATCATAAGCTTATCATCAACTGTCTGTTCCCCCAGGAAAAAGACCTCGGCGTGGATCTGGTATGGTACGACGACACCGAAGACGCAGTCGGGATACTCAGCAGATATACGGACAAAAGCAGGCCTCTCGGGATCGACAAAACCTGGCCGGCAGGATTTCTTCTGCATCTCCAGGAACTGAAAGGCGCTTCCTCCTATTGCAACAGTTCCACGATCATCGACGACGTGCGCAGGATCAAAGATGCCGAAGAACAGCAGCTGATGCGCGAAGCCTCCCTTGCCAACGACCGCGTCATGGAACAGCTGATCCCTCTGACCGGAAAAGGTTTTACAGAGAAAGAACTGGATCAAATGGTACGGGAACTTTATGCGTCATCCGGCCATTCTGATGTCTCCTTCCCTCCGATCACCGCCTACGGAAAATCCGGTGCAGATCCGCATCACAGCACAGATTCCACCCGCGGAAAACGCGGTGACAGCGTCGTTCTCGACATCGGAGGAATCCTGAACAACTATTGCTCCGACATGACACGGACCGTCTTTCTCGGCGATGTTTCAGACAAGGCCCGAGAAGTCTATGAGATCGTCCGCGAAGCCCAGCAAAGAGGCATCGACGCCGCGAAACCGGGCGCGAGGATGTGTGATGTGGACAATGCATGCCGCGGCTATATCACAGAAAAGGGATACGGTGAATATTTCACGCACCGGACCGGCCATTCCATCGGGATCGAGGACCATGAATCCGGCGACGTCTCTTCTGTCAACCAGAGCATCATTCAGCCGGGTCAGGTCTTTTCCATCGAACCTGGCATCTACCTTCCGGAGGAAGGCTTCGGCGTCAGAATCGAGGATCTCGTCCTGATCACAGAGGACGGATGCGAAGTCCTGAATCACTATCCGAAAGATCTGATCATCGTTCCGATGGAAGACTAGACTCGCTGCCCGCAGGAATAAACAGAAAAAGGCAAAACGGCCCACATATCTGTGTTTCCGTTTTGCCTTCTGTCATTTTCCTGCAGACAGCGATCCTGCTGCACTTCAGCTGTCATCCAGCTTTTTCTTCTATTCCGACCACTTCATATCCGGCGTCTTCCACTGCCTCTTTCATCTGTTCCACATCTGCGTTTTCAGACGCCTGAATATATGCCGCATTGTCCTCCAGACTGACCCGGGCTGTCACGCCGGGAACCTTATTCAGAGCCTTTGTCACAGCCGCCTGGCAATGACTGCACATCATACCGTCGATCTTCATCACCATCTTGCGGCTGTTCTGCGTTCCGCAGCCTTCCGCCTCAGCGGCGCTCTCTGTACTATGGGAAGGATTCGCACTGCAGACATCTCCTGTTTTCTGTGTATTACCTGCGGCAGAAAGATGCGGATCGGCATTCTGGCTTTCCTCCGGCTTTTTCAGCACATGGAAGAATCTCAGGCGCAGCGCATTCATCACCACAAAAAAGCTGCTCAGGCTCATCGCCGCCGCTCCGAACATCGGACTCAGCTTCCAGCCGAACGCGGTATAGAACACGCCTGCCGCCAGCGGAATACCACAGGCATTGTAAAAGAACGCCCAGAAAAGATTTTCCTTGATGTTGCGGATCACCGCCTTGCTCAGGCCGATCGCAGTCACTACGTCCAGCAGATCATTTTTCATCAGGACAATGTCCGCGCTCTCGATCGCCACATCTGTTCCTGCGCCAATAGCAATTCCCACATCCGCGCGGGCCAGCGCCGGCGCATCATTCATGCCGTCTCCGACCATCGCAACCTTTCTTCCTTCGCTCTGCAGTTTCGCAACTTCCCGTTCCTTATCCTGCGGAAGAACTTCCGCGATGACCGTATCGATCCCGAGCTGTCTCTGGATCGCAGCCGCCGTCCGTTTGTTGTCGCCGGTCAGCATGATCACTTCTATACCTAGTTTTTTCAGTTCACGGATCGCCTGGGCGCTGGTCGGTTTTACGATATCCGCCGCGCCGATGATACCGATCACTTCTTTCTCATCCGCAAAGAGCAGCGGTGTTTTTCCGTCCTCCGCCAGCTGTTCCATCTGTCTTTTTGATTCGCTGCAGTCGATCCCTTTTTCCTCCATCAGCCGCAGATTTCCGGCATAATACCACCTTCCGTTAAGTTTGGCCTGGATACCCTTTCCCGGAACTGCCTCGAATTCTTCTGTCGCAGGCACGGAAACCTTTTCTTCCTTCGCCTTCTCCATAATTGCGTCAGCCAGAGGATGCTCGCTCTTTGCCTCCATCGCCGCAGCGATCTTAAGGAGCTGCCGCTCTCCGACAGAACCGGTCTGAATAATATCTGTAACAACAGGTTTTCCCTGGGTGATGGTTCCTGTCTTATCGAGCACAACGCTCTGAACACTGTGCGTCACTTCCAGAGCCTCGCCGGATTTGATCAGGATTCCGTTTTCCGCACCCTTTCCGGTTCCCACCATGATCGCCACCGGCGTCGCCAGCCCCAGCGCGCAGGGGCAGGAAATTACCAGTACGCTGATCGCACAGGACAGAGCGAATTCAAATTCCGCACCGGAAATCAGCCACACGATCGCCGTGATCAGTGCGATCGTCATGACAATCGGGACGAACACCCCGGCGATCCGGTCGGCGATCTTCGCGATCGGTGCCTTGCTCGCGCTGGCGTCCTCCACCAGGCGGATGATCTGGGAAAACGTTGTGTCGTCGCCGACTCTGGACGCTCTCGCCTTCACGAAGCCGGCTTTATTGATCGTCGCCGCGATCACCGAGTCTCCCGGCTGTTTTTCCACCGGTATGCTCTCCCCGGTGATCGCCGCCTCGTCCACGCTGGTACTTCCTTCGAGGATCACACCGTCCACCGGTATGCTCTCGCCCGGTCTTACAACTACTGTGTCGCCAACGGCAACCTGCTCCACAGGTATCTTCCATTCTCTTCCTTCCCGTTCTACGACCGCTGTCTTCGGCGCCAGATTCATCAACTTTGTGATCGCCTCACTGGTCTTTCCTTTGGACCGCGCCTCCAGATATTTTCCTACATTGATCAGGGCAAGGATCATCACCGCGGATTCAAAATAAAGATCATGCTGATACTGATGGACCAGTGCAAAATCCTGTACGCCAAGTCCGTATCCGATCCGGTAGATCGCAAAGATTCCATAGATCAAAGATGCTGTGGAACCGACCGCGATCAGAGTGTCCATATTCGGCGCTCCGTGAAACAGCGTTGAAAATCCTTTCGTATAGTATGCTTTGTTGACAAACGCTACCGGCAGGCAGAGCAGAAACTGGGTGAACGCAAAACCCACTGCATTTTCTGTCCCCTCCAGGAACCAGGGCAGCGGCAGCCCGACCATATGTCCCATCGATACATACATCAGCGGGATCAGGAAGATAAACGAGAGGATCAGTCTCCGCTTCATGTTCTTCATCTGTTCCTCCACTGGATTTGCCTTTACTGCCTGCGCAGCATTTCCTCTGGATACCGTCGTCTGCGCTCCGTTCCCTCCATGGCCTTTCACACTCGCTCCGTATCCCGCATGCACCACCGCGTCGATGATCTTCTGATCAGATGTCTTCTGTTCCTCATATTCGACCTGCATACTGTTAGTCAAAAGATTGACACTGACGTCTTTTACCCCCTCCACACGGCGGACACATTTTTCCACCCGCGACGAGCATGCCGAACAGGTCATCCCTGTCACATCATATTTCTGTTTCATAACCGCTCCTTCCTGACGTTTCCCGCACAAAGCCTTTGCGTTTTTCGTCTTATCTCTTTGCGATGTCATTTTCCTTTTTATCTTATATACCCCCATGGGGTATTTTGTTTACAGACCTATCATAGCATAGCTTACGGAGATTGTAAAGGAGAAATATGAGAAAAAAAGAGCCGCACACCCGACAAGATTTTCTTTGTCAGATGTGCGGCCCGGCAGACACCGTTTTCACGATATCTGTTGTTCCCATGATTTACTTTCTGTCAATGCCGTCAGGTTTACTTTTATTTTTCAAGTTCGAACCAGTCAGCATATCCCATCTTGATCAGGTTGTCACGGCTGATCTTCAGGCTCTCGAACGGATCTCTTCCGTATGTATCGTCCTGCTCGATCAGGAAATACTCGCTTCCTCCGGCCAGACCTGCCTCGATGCACTCTTTGATCGGCAGAGTTCCTTCGCCGACCTCAGCAAATTCTACAATGTTGCTGAATGCGGTCATAAATGCCTTCGCATCGAACTCGCCTTCCGGCATCTTCACTTCGCCGATCCGGTAATCCTTCAGATGCAGCAGACGGATCCTTCCATTGTATTTCTTAATAAATTCAACCGGGTTCTCTCCGCCTCTGTGGATCCAGTGGATATCCAGCTCGAATCCCATGTATTTGGTATTGTTTTTGATGATGTCCAGCAAGTACTCGCCGTCGTATCTCACAAACTCTACGTGATGGTTGTGGTAATACAGGTCGATGCCTTCCGCTTTCAGCTTTTCAGCCATCTCATCGGCGCGTTTCACAAAATCCAGAGCTTTCTCTCTGTTTCCCATACAGGTCATCGGCAGCATACCGATACGCAGCATATCGCAGTTCAGCGTTTTGCAGTCCTGTACGATCTTGTCAAAATCACTTACCAGATATTCGCCCGGCATACCCGGAATCATCGGTTCCAGAGATGCTGTGCAGGAAGAAACTTTGATTCCGAACTCATCGCAGGCTTTCTTCATGCCGGCAACATTCTCCGGAGTCATCGGAACCTGAGAGATCTCGATGCAGTGATATCCCAGCTCCGCACATTTCTTTAAGGTTTCATATGCACCCAGTTCGTCGATTTTTTTCTTGATGGTACTCATCTGAATACCGATTAACCCTCTGTTCATCGCAAATACCTTCTTCCTGTTTTCTAAAATTTCTTTTATACGTTCACCCAGATGCCAAAGCGTCCGGAGTTCTGGATCGCATCGATCAGACGAATGCTCATCTCCGCGTCAGCGACATGAATGTAATCGCCGCTTCCGGTCTCCAAACTGTCATAAAATTTACGGATCAGTTTTTCATGGCTGGCGCCATAATAGAATTTTGATCCCGGCATTCTGCGGTCTTCCACGACTTTTGTCTCCGACCCGTCTTCTTCCACGCGATACAGGATATTATCTCTCATGCGGAAAGAAGCCTTTTCCAGATCAAGCGACAGTTCCACCGACTCGTTCTTGAAATTGGCGTTGGTCGCATAAAACAGACCATGCGCACCGTTTTCAAACTCCAGAGACGCTGTCACCGTATCTTCCACTTCGATCCCGTAATCCAGTACCTGGCTGACGGATGCTTTCAGACGGCTGATCGGGCCGGCAAGGTAATAGAGAAGATCCAGCGTATGCACGGACTGATTAATCATACAGCCGCCGCCCGCTGTTTTCCATTTTCCCCTCCAGGGCTTTACGTCGTAATACTCTTTCGGACGGGCCCAGGGTACAATGCCCCGGATTCCCGTTACCTTTCCATATTCACCGCCATCAATCAGTTCTTTCAGCGCCTCTGTCGTCTCGTTCAGACGATTCTGAAGGCAGATACCAATCTGAAGCTCCGGATGGTTCTTTTCCAACTGTACATATTCCGCAGCCTGTGCCTGATTTAACGCCACCGGCTTTTCACAGAATACATTGACTCCCATCTCCGCCGCATCTTTCGCCACCGGATAGTGGAGATAATGGGGAAGACAGATATGTACGCAGTCTGGTTTTTCCTTTCGGATCATTTCCTTGTAATCGGCATAAAACGGAACCTCTTTCGGCGCCCGCTCCCTTGCAGCCGGATCAATATCGCATACCGCACAGAGCTGAATCTGATCATTCGCTCCGATCGCCGCAAGATGTATCGGGGAAATATCACCGAGTCCAATTACAGCTGCTTTCTTCATAACCCACCTCGCATCTGACACTCTCAGATCAGGTTTCAGGACCTGGTCGGGAACTGTCCTTCTTCTTCAATCTTCTTATTCAGTTCTGCAAGATACAGATCCTCATCGACAGGATTCTCTACCTTCTTGCCAAGCCAGCTGGACAACTGGATCGCATTTGCCAGATTTACACCGTTGATTCCATCAGAACCAGGAGCCAGAAGCGGACTGCCGGTCAGAATGTGCAGTGCGAAGTTTTCCATAACCGTGGTATGCTGGAATCCCCATCCGTCTGTATTCTCAAATTCCTCAATCGTGTACAGACCATTGGAATCTGAAGCATTGCCCATAGTCAGTTTTGCAACATCCATCATGGACATGGTCTCGTTCATCTCAGCTTCCGATTTGTTAAATCTGTAAACGGTTGCTTTCTTGCTGTCCTCGACAACGATCTTACCCTTGTCCATGTCGATCTCGAAACGGTCCGTACCTACCGCATCATGGGTACAGGTGATAAAGCTTCCTGTCGCGCCGTTCGGGTACTCGGTGATGACCGTTACATCGTTTTCTACTTTTACTCTGTCTTTATCTCTGTATGCGCCGTACAGACAGGTGCTGTAAACAGTGCTCGGGATACCGCAGATCCACTGCCACAGGTCTAACTGGTGAGGAGCCTGGTTTACCAGAACGCCGCCGCCTTCGCCGCCCCAGGTTGCTCTCCATGCACTCTGTTTGTAATAGCTGTCCGGACGCCACCAGGAATTGATGATCCAGTTGGAACGGCGGATGTTTCCGAGTTCACCGGATTCAACGATCTCTTTTACTTTCTGATACAGCTTGTTTGTTCTCTGATTGAACATGATACCGAATGCTACATCCGGATGTTTCGCCGCGCACTCATTCATTTCGCGAACTGCTTTTGCGTAAACGCCGGCAGGTTTCTCAACCAGCACGTTCATTCCGTGCTCCAGGCAGTAAATTGCGATTTCTGTATGCAGATAATGCGGAACTGTCGTGATCACCGCATCTACATTTCCTGATGCAACCATTTCTTTCCAGTCTTTATAGAACGGATACTCCGGATATTTTTCCTTGCACATTTTTTCCTTTTCCGGATCAATATCGCAGAGCGCTCCCAGTTCACAGTGCGGCGGGCACGGAGCTGCCGGCATACCCGGCATTCCACCTCTGCCTGTGAGGAAACCTGCGTATGCTCCACCCTGTGCACCGATT
Source organism: Candidatus Fusicatenibacter merdavium (assembly GCA_019115005.1). Classification (GTDB taxonomy): domain Bacteria; phylum Bacillota; class Clostridia; order Lachnospirales; family Lachnospiraceae; genus Fusicatenibacter; species Fusicatenibacter merdavium. Next base: position 12,900 of record DXEK01000068.1, read on the forward strand.
CCGATCAGACCAAAACGAATTTTTTTGTCCATTTGATTTATCCTCCATTCCGCTGTATTTACAGCATATTTTTTATTTTTCAAGGCCGATGCGGTTCAGAATATCGAGCAGCGCATGATACTGCATGGAATATCCCTCTGCACCGTCTTTTGCCTTGTTTTCCTTAATGATGTTTTCTGTGGACTCTGTCTCCAGAGACGCCAGCGTGTCAAACCGTACCAGATGCGGTTCAAGCGTCAGGAATCCTTCGTATCCCTCGTCGCAGATTGCCTGCTTCAGCAGCTGTTCAATCTTTCCGTCGCCGGTTCCGCAGAGGACATTTTCATTATCCGTGTATACGGCATCTTTAATATGAATATAGACAACATGCTCTTTGAGCATCTCCCAGCACTCTTTCGTGTCTTCCTTGCACTGTACGAAGTTAGCAAAGTCGAACGCCGCCTTCAGATACGGACTTGGGATCTCATCGAAGATCACTTTGCAGCGGCGCGCGATATCGCCATAAATATCCTTCTCATTTTCATGCAGCAGAACCACTTCGTATTTTCTCGCGATCGCTTCAAATTCTTTCAGTTTTGCGATCACCTGATCCTTGTAATCGTCCGGATTCTCATCCTTCGGAATGTAGAAACTGAACATACGGATATAACGGCAACCGCTCAGTTGACACATTTTGCAGATTTCTTCCAGCTGTTTTTTCTGTTTTTCAAAATCCTCTTCGCTGTCCACCGGGATCTTTCCGATCGGGGAACCCATAGAGGAAATCTTAACCTGAGCCTCGTCCAGACGCGGAAGCAGTTTCTCGGCAAACTCTTCTGCGGTGTAATCAGCGATCCCCTTTCCATCCGCGGAGCGGAGCGAAATATGGTCCATTCCGAGTTCACGTACAACCTCCAACTGCTTGTCAAAATCTGAACTGATCTCATCAGCAAAACCGGAAATAATAATTTTCGCCATGATAACCTACCTTTCCTGTGTATCATAAATTTATAAAATTATCATACCACAATCTGTTCAAAAATGTTAGAACAATTTTGGCATCGTTTAGCATAATTCTATGTTTTCATGAATATCGACAGGAAAGAATCCTCTTTTCTGTCGATCTTTCACAATATATCTGCGGACAAAAGCAGCCGGAGAAACGTATGCACTTTTTGACATACATTTCTCCGGCTGTTCTCGGATTTTTCTGGAAAAGCCGTCGGCGCGTTCTCCTTCGTCAGGGATCACACACGGATCTTTGTCCCTTTGCCGTCCCGCTTGCCGGATTTGATCCGGGTATTCAGGGAAATTTCCTTTTCTTTATAAAGGATCCTGCATTCCATTCCGCTGGAGATCAGATATGCATGTTCCACGTAATCGCCGTCTGACAGACGGATTCCACGGACGCCAATGGCTGCTTTTTTCTTTTCCGGCACTTCCTGGACCAGGAATTTCAGGAAGCAGCCGTCTCCGGACTGGAGCACCACATACTCGCTTTCATCACAGACTCCGGCGAAAACCAGACGGTCCGTTTCATCGGAGAGTTTTGTCGCGGAGATCGTCCGTTTTACCACATCAAACTCTGATCCGTCTACCTGTTTGGCCATGCCTGCCCTGGACACAAACAGAAGCTTATGGCTTCTGATGTTCTCCAGCGAGTCCACATACACCATCTGCTCCGCGGCGCTGCTGTAATTTCCCAGGTTATCAATCGGCGTTCCCTTATCGCGGAACCTTCCGTAGGGCAGATCCTGTACTTTGACCGTGTGCATCTGGCCGAGATCAGTGAAGATACAGATCTTATCCGTGTTCCGGCACTGGAACACATATTTGTTTTCCGCCAGCGCGCTCTCTTTGTTGCGCTCAAAAGCAGCAACGTCGATCGTCTTCGCATAACCAAAGCGGTCCATCAGGAAAACGACATCCATCTCCTCGACCTTCGCCTCCTCAAAGACGATCTCCCGGGCGTCCTCGATCGCCGTTTTTCTCGGTTTCCCGTATTCTTTTTTAATCTGTTCCAGATCCTCCAGGATCACGGACACCATCGAGGAATAGTTGTTCAGAATATCCTCGTAGCGGGCGATCTTCCGGACGGTTTCCTTATGTTCTTTCCTCAGAGCTTCGATCTCCAGACCGATCAGTTTCTGGAGACGCATCTCCAGGATCGCTGTGGTCTGACGTTCCGTAAACCGGAGTCCGGCTGCCTCTTTTCTGCTCTTTTCCGTCCGGAAACGGATCCCTTCGGTGACGCCTTCGGTCAGACAGGCGCGAACCTGTTTCTGAGTTTTGCTTCCGCGAAGAATCTCGATGATCAGATCGATGACGTCGCAGGCCCGGATCAGTCCTTCCTGGACTTCCCGGCGCTCCGTTTCCTTGTCCAGCAGTGTCTGATACTTTTTCCGTGTAATCTCAAACTGAAAATCCGCGTGGTGCTCGATGATCTGTTTCAGATTCAGGGTCTCCGGTTTTTTATCGGCCACCGCCAGCATGTTCACGCTGAACGTGTCTTCCAGCCGCGTCTTTTTGTAAAGCATATTCGTCAGATATTCCGCGTCCGCTCCCCGTTTCAGTTCCAGAACGATCCGGATCCCTTCCTTGGACGACTGGTTGGAGATATCCGTGATATCCGTCGTCTTTCTTGTCTCGATCAACGATGCCACATCGTTCAGGAATTTTCCGATATTCGCTCCGATCATCGGATAAGGGATCTCCGTGATCACAAGGTACTGGCGTCCGCCTTTGCCCTTTTCCACCTGGACTTTTCCGCGGATCCGGATCTTCCCGCTTCCCGTCTCGTAGATATTCTGGAGGTCCTTTTTGTTGACGACGATCCCTCCGGTAGGATAATCCGGTCCCTTGATGTACTGCATCAGTTCCTGAACAGTAATCTCGTTGTTTTCCAGATAAGCCCGGACCGCATCCACCACTTCGCCCAGATTATGGGGCGGAATGCTGGTCGCCATCCCGACCGCGATGCCGTCCGCTCCGTTGATCAGAAGGTTCGGCACCCGGACCGGGAGAACCTCCGGTTCTTTTTCCGTACCGTCAAAATTCGGGACAAAATCCACCACATTTTTGTCCAGATCCCGCAGATAAACCTCCTGGGTGATCTTCTGCAGCCGCGCCTCGGTATAACGCATGGCCGCCGCGCCGTCGCCCTCGATGGAACCAAAATTTCCGTGTCCGTCCACCAGCGGCATTCCCCTTTTGAAATCCTGCGCCATCACGACCAGCGCTTCATAGATGGAACTGTCTCCGTGGGGATGGTATTTACCCATTGTATCGCCGACGATACGGGCGCATTTCCGGTAAGGACGATCGTACTGGATTCCAAGCTCATACATGTCGTAAAGCGTCCTTCTCTGCACCGGTTTCAGTCCATCCCGGACATCCGGGAGCGCCCGGGCGATAATGACGCTCATCGCATAGTCAATGTAGGATTTCTGCATCAGTTCGGAATATTCGGTTCGTATAATCTGTTCTTCCATATTCTGTCATTTCCTTTCTCAGATATCCAGTTCCGCATCCTCGGCGTGTTCATAGATAAACGCTTTTCTCGGCGGAACCTCTGTCCCCATAAGAACCTCTGTCACCTCGGAGGCCATACGGGCGTCCTCGATCTCCACCAGCTTCATGCGCCGCGTCTCCGGATTCAGTGTCGTCTCCCAGAGCTGCTCCGGGTCCATCTCTCCCAGACCTTTGTACCTCTGGAGGATAAAGTTCCCTTTGTGGGATTTCCGGTACCGGGCAAGCGCCTTGTCATCGTACAGGTATTCCTCTTTCCCTCTGGAGGGGATCGCCTTGTACAGCGGAGGCATCGCAATATAAACATGCCCCTCGTAAATCAACTCCGGCAGGAAACGGTAAAACAGTGTCAGCAGCAGCGTAGAGATATGCGCGCCGTCCACATCGGCATCCGCCATAATGATGATCTTGTCATAACGAAGCTTTGTAATATCAAAATCGTTTCCATACCCTTCAGAAAATCCACAGCCGAACGCATTGATCATGGATTTGATCTCCGCGTTGGCCAGGACCTTATCCATGCTGGCCTTTTCTACATTCAGAATCTTGCCGCGGATCGGAAGGATCGCCTGAAAATTCCGATCTCTGGCCGTCTTCGCGGAACCGCCGGCGGAATCTCCCTCGACGATGAAAATCTCACACTTGGACGGATCCCGACTCTCACAGTTTGCCAGCTTTCCGTTGGAGTCGAAAGAGTATTTCTGCCTGGTCAGCATATTGGTCTTGGCCTTTTCCTCCGAGCGGCGGATCTTTGCAGACCGCTCCGCACAGGCCAGCACATTTTTCAGCACTTCCAGATTCCGGTCAAAGTATCTCGGCACCTCCTCGCCGGTCACTTTTCCGGTGGCCCTGGCAGCGTCGGGGTTGTCTAGTTTCGTTTTCGTCTGGCCCTCAAAACGCGGATCCGGATGCTTGATGGAGATTACCGCGGTCATACCATTGCGGATATCCGCCCCGGTAAAATTGCTGTCTTTTTCCTTCAGGATCCCGAGTTCCTTCGCATAGCTGTTCATCACCTGGGTAAAGGTCGTCTTAAAACCGGTCAGATGCGTGCCGCCCTCCGCGTTGTAAATGTTGTTGCAAAAGCCCAGGACATTTTCCTGAAACTCATTGACATACTGGAACGCACATTCAACAGTGATCCCTTCCGTCTCGCCTTTGAAATATACCGGCTCGTGGATCGTCTCCTTTTTCCGGTTGATATCCCGGACAAAACCTACGATCCCCTCCGGCTCATGATAGGTGATCTGTTCCAGCTGCTCTCCTCTCCGATCTTCAAAGTGGATCGTCAGGTTCGGATTCAGATAAGCGGTCTCATGGAGACGGCTCTTGACCTCTGCGGCAGAAAAATCTGTCCGCTCAAAGATTTCGCTGTCCGGCAGGAAATTGATCTTGCTCCCGGTAGTTTTCGTTTTTCCGAGGACCGGCAGCAGTCCGTCTACCAGTTCCACCGTCGGGACGCCCCGCTCAAAGTGATCGTGGTGGATTTTTCCTCCGACACTGATCTCCACATCCATATATTCAGACAGCGCATTTACAACAGAAGAACCTACGCCGTGCAGGCCGCCGCTTGTCTTATACGCAGAATTGTCAAACTTTCCACCGGCATGGAGCGTCGTAAATACAAGACGTTCCGCCGGAACTCCTTTCTCGTGCATTCCTACCGGTATTCCACGCCCGTTGTCGATAACGGTACAGGATCCGTTCTGTTCCAAAAATACATCGATCGTATCACAGTAACCTGCCAGATGCTCGTCTACTGCATTGTCTACAATCTCGTAGATCAGATGATTCAGTCCCTTTCTGGAAGTACTTCCGATATACATACCCGGACGCTTGCGGACCGCCTCCAGGCCCTCCAGCACAGAAATACTGCTGGCATCATATGTCTGATTGTTTCCCATTTTCTGCTCCTTTTCTGTTATCGCTTCCGATGTCAGTGACAACGATTTATGGCGATTCATCTCTTTAGAATAATTCCGGTCGGCCTTCCAGCAACTCCCGATAGCCATAGATATAATAATCAGCGGCTTCTCGGAGCGCCTGCTCCTCGTCCGCGCTGTCCTCGTCGTAGACAGCCACAGCACAGAAACCGCCCATCTTCGCGCCCCGGACGCCCGCCAAAATATCTTCAAACACGACGCACTGATCCGGCCTGCAGCCAATCTGTCCGGCCGCTTTCTCATAAATATCCGGAAATCCTTTTCCTCTCGCCACCTCTTTGACGGTCACAAAAGCATCAAAACAATCGTAAATTCCCGTTCGTTTCAGCGCAGGCACAAACAAAGCCTCATCCGAGGACGTTGCCACCGCCAGCGGGATTCTCTGCCGCTTCAGCTTTTCCAGCCATTTCGCTGCGCCGTCCTTCAGTTTCACACGATACCGGTAAGCATCCTCCGCCATCCGGTACCATTCCCGGATGATCGCTTCCCGGCTTTCCGGAAGAGAAAACCGCCGGATCGTGTACTCGGCAGCCCTGTCAAACCCAAGAGGCGTGATCGCCTCCAAATAATCCGGCGGCACTGTAAAACCGCGCCTCCCCAGGAATTCCGCGTCAATTTCTCTCCATACCCCCATAGAGTCCAGAATCGTTCCGTCAAGATCGAAGATTGCTCCCTGATACATCCTATCTTTCCCCTTTATCTTTCTATTTCATACAAATGATTCCCGGCCATACTGATCGAATCTACGCAACCGTCCGACCATCTGGACAGTTACAAAACTACTTCTCGCCGACGCCATTCACAAGACACTATAACACATCCGCGGCACGCCTGCAAGCTTTTGTCGAACATCTGTTTGCTGCAAGGTTACAGTTCAGCTGGCCGAACTGTAACGCTGCAAAATATAAAAACCGGCTAAACCGCCGCGAAAAACCACAGACTGAGATTATAACATCTGAAAATCAAAAATTCAATTCCTTAATTCAGACCTGGGCGAACTGTAACAGGAATTTCAAATTTGAAATTCTAAATTTTTTTAAAAAAATGCTTGCATTCTGACGAAAGATAGTGTATTATAATTAGGCAAGGTTCGTTGGTCAAGCGGTTAAGACGCCGCCCTCTCACGGCGGAAACAGGGGTTCGATTCCCCTACGAACTGTTATCACTGCCAGAATTATTTCTGGCAGTTTTTTTGTGCGATACACCCGGCAAACGGCTGCCGTGCTTGCACGGACAGACAGGTCTTCGCTGCGGTCCATACACAAAAATATGCCCGGAACTTCCGTCTGCAGCAGACGATCGTTCCGGGCAGAATATTCAGTTTCTTTCCGCGTATATCTTCACAAGTTCCAGCAGCATTTCCACTGTCAGGTCCATGCCCTCCGCAGTGATGTGTTCATAGGGCCCATGATAAGCATAGCCTCCGGTCCCCAGATTCGGGCAGGGCAGACCCATGTAACTGAGCCGCGCTCCGTCTGTGCCGCCACGCACGGGAACAACTTTCGGCTGGATCCCCGCTCTTCTTGCAGCCTCCTGCGCATTTTCGATCAAATGAAAACACGGACGGATCTTTTCCGCCATATTGCGGTACTGCTCTCTGATCTCGAGGGAAACCGTTCCGTCTCCGTATTTCCGGTTCATCTTTTCTGTGATCTCCCGCAAATACGATTCCTTGGCCGCAAATTTTTCCGCGTCGTGATCGCGGATGATATACTCCATCTCCGCCTGCGCCACATCTCCCCGCATGCCTGTCAGATGGTAAAAGCCTTCATATCCTTCTGTATTTCTCGGCGTCTCTTTTTCCGGCAGCATACTTTGAATCTCACAGGCCACGCCTGCCGCGTTGATCATCGTGTCTTTGGAACTTCCCGGGTGTACGTTAAACCCTGTGATCTTTATTTTCGCACTGGCGGCGTTAAAATTTTCATACTCAATCTCACCTTCCGGGCCGCCGTCCACAGTATACGCGAACTCCGCGCCAAATCCCGGCACATCGAAGAGATCCGCCCCCTGTCCGACTTCTTCGTCAGGAGTAAAACCGATCGAGATCTGTCCGTGAGGGATCCCTCGTTTTTCCAGTTCCTCCGCCATCGTCATGATCTCCGCGATCCCGGCTTTGTCGTCGGCGCCGAGGATCGTCGTCCCGTCGCTGGTGATCAGCGTACGGCCTTTCAACTCCGAAAGGTGCGGAAAAACAGACCGCTCCAGCTTTCTTCCACTGGTTCCCAACTCCAGATCCTCTCCATCATATTCCGGATGGAACACCGGATGCACCGCGTGATCCGCAAAATCGGACACGGTATCCATGTGTGCAATAAAGCCGAGTTTTGTCTTCTGCTCATAACCTGCGCTGGCCGGAAGGATGCCATATACATAACAGTTTTCGTCCACCCGCACCTGCTTCACTCCCAGACTCTTCAACTCATCTGCCAGCCGTTCCGCCAGTTCAAACTGGCACCGACTGGTAGGATGCGTATCGCTGTTCTCATTGCTGGGCGTAGATATTTTTACGTAATTCAGCAGCCGTTCGTAAGCTTTCATGCCTCACTTACCTCGAATCCGAGATCATCCAGGATCTCTTTCGCTTTCGCCACACAATTCTCACATCCGTTGACGGTCACTGTCTTGTCCGCCAGGCAGACGGTCGTATCCAACTCCGCCTTCGCCATTGCCTTCTCAATTCTCTCTACACATTTTTCACAGTGCATGTCTGTCTTTAATACTGTTGCCATTTTTATTCCTCCTTGTCATTTAAAGGCTCGATGTTCCGCCTCTTCCCAGCAGTACCGGAACACAATTTTGTGACAGTCCGGCCAGCAAAACCGCCGCAGACTTTCACTTCATCAGCTTCTGGATCGTCCTGCATAGTTCATCCACCGCATCTTCCTGTCCCTCGCGGATATCCTCCACGACGCAGGTCTTGATGTGGTTCGACAAGAGCACTTTGTTGAAGCTGTTCAGCGCAGACTGTATCGCCGATACCTGGGTCAGAATATCCACGCAGTACCGGTCCTGCTCCACCATCTCCTGCACACCGCGTACCTGGCCTTCGATCCGCTTCAGCCGGTGGATCAGATCCTTATACTCTTTTTCATCGCGCACTTTTTTTCTCTCACAGTTCCCGCAGCAATTTCCACACTGACTCATTTCTTTCCTCCTGTTCTCGATACCCCGTCCGGGTATACTGTCATCTTACCCTCCTTTTCCCTGTTTGTCAAGACAGACCATACAATTCATCATTCTTCTGCTGACTGCTGTGCTTTGGGAAAGATCCCTGGCGGAAGCCTGGCGCAGTTCCGGCTCTCCGCAGATGTCCGCACCGACGATCTGTCCCCGGCAGGCAAACCACCGGATCACTTCCTCCATCTCGTCCAGCTGCATGATCCCCTGGTCCCAGTTTGTCCGGCACACCTGCGGTGCCAGGACATCTTTGTCCACAGAAAGATAAACCGGATAAGCGGCATGGAAGTTCTCCAGTTTCTCTCTCCAATTTCCGCCGGCAAGATCTTCCTGGGAGATCCAGGCGATCCTGTCCCTGTATTCCGTCGGGATCTGTTCCAGCGCTTCCAGCGGCGGACCGATCAGAAAGACCTGGCGGATCCCCTGGTTCGCCTTGAGCGCATCCGCCAGCCAGGATCCGCAGGAAAGGATCGGAAGCAGTGCCGGAGGCTGCATATCTGTGTGATGATCCAGCACTACCAGCGAGACTTCGTCTGCATAAACCTCCAGAAAAATTTTGCTCACATAGTGATAATTTCCAGAATCCATCAGATGGATACCGCCCCGGGGCATTTTTTCCACCATTTCCTTCAGGGACCTCTCCGTCTCCGGATCGCAGTAGCAGTCCGTCCCCGCCAGCCGGGAGACGTCCAGATATTCCTCCGCCTCCTCTCTCAGCGCACTCTGCTCCCGATAAATTCCTGTAAAGTCCAGAATCGTTTTTCTCATAACTCTCCTTTCTCAGAACATTGAGACAGTTTCTATGCTGATTATTTGTTCAGCGGATTCAACTTTTTGCCCGCCGCTATCAGAAAGCCGACAGCCAGCAAAAGCTGCAGCGCCACACTGGCCGGGATCATATTCCGGACCAGCCAGTTTCCTTCATAATCACCGAAAAGGCTGCACAGAAGAGTCATCTCTCTTCCGCTTCCCAGCTGGTGGCTCAACAGTCCGAAAAAAGTCAGAAACGGATTCAGAAGAAACAGATAGACTGCTGCGCCCACATCCGGCGTCTCCAGTCCCTGTCTCTGCAAGTACTGAAAATAATAGTCCAATGCCACCACGGCAATCGTACCCACCACAAAAACCATCACCAGCAGATATGACATCAATGTCGCGACTGTCGTCCTCCGGAAGACCACGGAGCAGAAGATCCCGATGCTGCCGATAAAAACCCCTGATACCAACAGGATCAGCACCAGCATCAGCAGGTCCGTAAGACCGACGCCGCCGAACACCGTGATCAGAGACAGGGCAGGCATGGCGGAAAAAGCGATCACAAAAATAATACTCAGCGACGCCTCCAGCTTTCCGACAATGATCTTCCACGGGTTGAGATGCGTCGTCAGCAGAAGATCCAGCGTCCGTTTTTCTCTCTCAAGGGAGATCGACGCTCCCGCGATCACGGGAACCGACAGCAGAAGGAGAAAAAACAGCAGATAAGCCATCATCATGTAACAGCGCATCGGCATTGTATAACTGAGCGGCGTCATATATCCGTATATACTGCTTTCTCCGAAAAAACAGACCAGCGCGATTGCGCCCAGCATCAGATTGCATCCGAAAACGATCCACGAGATACGGATGGACCTGGTATTTCTCTTTACCTCTTTTTCAAAGACCGGATTCCAGTTCATGTTCCTCTCCTTCCTGCGTGCCTCCTGTCAGATGGAAAAACAGGGATTCCAGACTGTTCTGTTCCCTGGCAAAAGCCACCACCAGGATCCCTGCCTCCACCAGTGACTTCAGCAGACGCGCTTCTTCCTCACGGCTCCCGGAAAACCATGCCGCGATCTTGTTTTCTTCCACAGAGATCCTCTCCACTAGGGGATTGCTGCGGATCAGGCGCACCGCCTGCTCCACCTTGTTCAGCACAGTGATCCGAAGCGGGTTCGAACTGTCAATGGACAGCATAATGTGATCGATTTTCCCCTGCAGCACCATCCTTCCCTGATTAATAATGCCGATGCTGGTACAGATGTCGGAAAGTTCCGAGAGGATATGGGAACTGATCAGTATAGTATACCCCTCTTTCTGCAGCTGCTGGAGAAGAAGCTGAAACTCCTTTCTGGTCCGCGGGTCCAGTCCGGAATTAGGTTCATCCAGTACAAGCAGACGTGGATGGTTCAGCAGTGCCCGCGCAAGGCAGAGCTTCTGCTGCATCCCTCTGGACATCTCATCCACAAAGACGTCCTCCATCCCCCGGAGATTTACCAGCTCCAGAACCTCATAACTGCGCACTGTCCCTGCTTTCTGGAAGATCCCGTAGGAGGCCGCAAAAAATTCCAGATATTCCATGACCGTAAGATTCTCATACAGCCCGAAAAAATCCGGTACAAAACCGATCCTGCTTTTCTGCAGCTTCATGTCCTTCGTAGTCTTCTGCCCGTCCAGCCAGATCTCCCCGGCATCCGGTCTAAGAAGACCCGTAATGATCCGGAGTGTCGTCGTTTTTCCCGCGCCGTTCGGCCCTACAAAGCCGTACAGATCTCCCTTTTCCACTTTCATATCAAGGCCATCCAGCGCATTTCCTTTCCGATTATATTTTTTATACAGTTTTTCAATCCGGAGCATTTTCTCTTCTCTCCTCCAACATTCTGACAGCCTGCCGCTTTTCCGTAACAGTTCAGCCGGCTGAACCGTCATAGGTCTCCTGACCGTTCCCGCCGATCGCATAGACAATCAGATCCGGCATCTGATATGTTCCCATTTTTTTATAATATGCAGAAGAAATATTTTCTTCGGTAAGCGTATAGCGCACCTTCAGCTGATTACCGTTTCTGAGATACGGCGAGGGGATGCCGCGCTCCGCGGAACTGTCTGCCAGTTTCCAATCTTCCAGTTCTTCGTAATCACCGGTCCCGTAATTATATACTTCGATCTTTCCGTCAAAGGCGGCCCATTCTTCGGCAAGCACAGCCGGTTGTTGAAACTTCACGCCTGCGATCAAATTCTGCTGCACAGCCAGAATTTCCTCCGGGTCTTCCATCATCGAGCGGATGTACTCCAGACTGCTGACAAGTTCCTCCCCTTCCATCGCTTCCACATTCTCCGGGCTGATAAAAATCTCCTGTATCAGCATTGCCAGACATTTCTCCCGCAGATATTCTTCCTCATAAACTGCATTCAAAAAATAAGTAACTTCCATCTGCTGGCCGCTCATCGTCAGACTGTCCGGATATTTTCGGTATGTAAACGCATCCTGCTCCGTCGAAAAATACTGTTGGGCATACGGACAGTAAAGAACTCCATCCCGATCCAGACAGTTCACAGAAGCGTTTGCCGTATATAGGACTGTGCCGAATGTCTCATAAGCGGAATACAACTGAAAAGTTTCTTCACGGTCAGCCACCTGCGCGATCAGCAGACTGTCATCCAGACGATTCAGCGACCAGAGTTTCGCCTGATCCGAATAATCGTCGGTCCGGTCCCCTTCTCCCAGCTGATCCACTAACCACGTGTGACTGTCTCTGACACTCTCCGCTTCCAGATCATTCAGTTCCACGGTTTCCCCTGCTTCCAGATCCCCGACGCAAGCCATATGTCCTGGAAGCATCAGGACACAGTCTTTCAGCGTATATTCCGTCTGATTGGAGACTGTTCCGCTGATCCCCTGATCCGTCCAGTTCAGATCACTGACCAACCCTTCCGTGTCCATCGCGAGATCTCTGGAAAGCGTAACTGCATTGAGCGCAAACGCCGGCTGATTGGAAAATGTGATCTTGTTTTTCGACTCCCCGTAGGAAAGTTCAATCTGTTCAAACCCTTCCTGTGCCGTCCCCACAGTCTCTGACGTATAGGTATTCTGGGCACTTCCGGGAGTCATCCGATAGGACGGATCCAGATATACGGTATAATCTGAATTATACGGAGCCTGTATCTCAAAATCCAGGGTTTCCTCCAGGACAGATCCGTTCTGCCGCAGGATATTCTGATAGACGATGACCGGAGCCGTCATAGCCGTAGTATTGCCGAGAAGCTTGATGGCGATCACAAATACGACAGACAAGCCGCAGATTCCCGCCCACAGATAATATCTTTTATTTTTCCGTTTCAGGGCCAGATAAAGCACGGGTCCTGCCAGGACCGCATATCCGACGATCAGACAAATATACAATACGCTGGAAGGCTGTCTGCGAAGCGAATTGTTTTCCAGATGCAGCGCCGTGTCGAAGCTTTGGATATAACCGTCATTTATTACAGACGGAAGGCTGTCGACCACGTCTGCAGTCAGAAAAATCTGCATCATTTTTTCGGGATTTTTCCGGAACACCTGCTCCATCGTGTCTCCCAGCTGCCCGGAGGGATCCCACAAGGAAAAGAACGCATCATCGAAATCGATCACCATACCGCCCTGGGCTTCCCATCGTTCCAGATTCTGCTGCTGTTTCTCATCCAGCATCCCCCGCGAACTGTCCAAAAGCAGAATGACATCCGGCGCCCCGGCACTGGCCATCGTCTCCGTCAGATCTTCCGGCCGGATACTCACTCCCCGGACTATATAGCCAAACGTTCCCACCTCCATACCATTGAGCCTGGACGCGTAATTGCTTTCTTCCTCCAGCACGCCGACCGTGATCTCGCTCTGAAAAATGTCACTGGTCGTGACCTCCTCCCTGTTTTCGTAAACCGTATTCCCGCTCTGATCCTCCAGCGAGACAACCACCGCCGTCATATTATATTCGATCAACGCCAGTGTCAGCTGCTTTTTTACCGTCCCGTTCTGGGGGATCTCAACCGGAAGTTCATAGGTATATGTCTGATTTCTGGAGGTAAGCGCCGAGCGCACTCCGACAAACAGCTGCTCCAGAAATCTCGACGGAACATCGCTTCCGGAATCCGATTCCACGGAGACACAAAGTTTTAAGGTTCCATGAAATTCCGGTCCGCTGTTTACGATCGTGACAGCGGCAGGAACTTCGCTTCCTCCTCTGCTCATGCCTTTCCATCCGCACTCCAGCAGTACTTCAAACTGTCCTGCGGACAGTGTATTGCCCGCATAAGCAGCTGCAGCTCTCTCATAACCATAAACTGCTGCCGGAAAGATTCCCGGCAGCAGGAGCAGACACAGCAGCACTGTCCAGTATATTTTTTTATTCTTCAAGATTTTTCTCATGACACTTCCTCTTTTTGCGTCTGCTGCATCGGCAGTTCCACTTCGAATACAGTACCCTGGAGATCGCTCCTCACCCGGATCTCCCCGTGGTGCAGTTCGACGATCTGCTCTGCGATCGCAAGTCCCAGTCCCGTTCCTCCGGTATCTCTGGAACGGGACTGCTCCGTACGGTAAAATTTCCGGAAAATAGCTCCCAGTTCATTCTTCGGGATCACATGGCCGTAATTGATCACTTTCGCCACCGCATAAACTCCGCTTTTCTCCACCTCCACCCGGATCTGTTTGCCCTCTTTTCCGTACTTGACCGCATTATTCAGCAGATTGGCAAACAGGCGCGCCAGCAGATTGCCGTCCGCCTCAATCACCATGGAATCCTCGGTATGCCGGAATTTTACTGTCAGGTCATTCTGCACAAAGCTTGGCGTCATTTCATCCAGCATCTGCTCCATCAGCTGAATCAGGTCCAGTTTTCCCAGATTCAGCGTCATCTCATTATGTTCCAGCTTAACAAAGCCGAAAAGTTCATTGGTCAGCTGTTCCAGGCGGAGCGCCTTGCTGTAAGCGATCTCAAGATACTTTTCCCTTGTTGCTTCGTCCAGATCTTTTCTGGTCCGCACCCAGCCGAGATACCCAATAATGGACGTCAGAGGAGTTCGCAGATCATGGGCGACCGAGGAGACCAGATCGTTTTTTGTGTGCTCTGCAATCCGTTCCTTCTCCATCAGACGCTTGACATTTTTCTGCATTGCGTTCAGGTCTGCCGCCATCGCCGCAAACTCATCGTTCCCCCGGACTTCAACCGGATGGTCCAGATCCCCTTCCGAGATATCCCGTACTTTATCCGCCAGCAGATGGATATAGCGGATACTGCTGCGTATCATCAGGTAGAAACAGACGGAAAAGGTCAGAACAGCGATCACCACCAGAAAAAAGATCCTGACTTCCGGCCGGAAACCGTCAGGACCGAGAAGAGAACTGCGGTAACCGCTGTCCCGCAGATATCGTTCTATACTTCCGCCCAGCCAGGAGACAGCGAGCACCGCGCCCAGTGTAATCCCGGCGGAGACAGCCAGACAGAAGATGATTTTTTCTCCGAATGTTTTGATGAAATCAAGCTTCAATTTTGTATCCCACTCCCCAAACCGTCGTAATAATCTTTTCTTCCCGGGTATCGTCCTTCATTTTTCCGCGGAGACGGCGGATATGTACCATCACCGTATTGTTGGCTTCATAGAATTTTTCATGCCATACGCGCTCAAAAATCTCATCGGTGCTGAACACCCGTCCGGGATTCGAAGCCAGAAGATACAGGATATCAAACTCGATCGGCGTCAGTTTCACACTCTCTCCGTAGCAGATTACCTGATGCGTCACCTTGTTGATCTCCAGATTTTTCAGAGTGATGACTTCTTTATTCTCCTGAGGTCTGGAGGGATTCAGTTCGCGGTACCGCCGAAGCTGGGATTTTACTCTGGCCATCAGTTCCAGCGGATTAAACGGCTTAGACACATAATCGTCTGCCCCGTTTGTCAGGCCGACGATCTTGTCCAGCTCCTGCGTCTTGGCGCTCACCATGATGATCGGAATATTGTTCGTCTCACGGATCCTACGGCACATGGTGATCCCGTCCATGTCCGGCATCATAACATCAAGAAGGACCAGATCGATCTGCTGTTCCTGCAGCATCTTCAGTCCCTCCATCGCGCTGTATGCCTTTTTTACATGAAACCCGTCGCTGATCAGGTATATTTCCAGGAGATCCGCAATCTCCTTCTCGTCGTCAACAACCAGAATATTCGTCTCTTTCATCCTATTGTCCTCTCTGTATTCCCTGTTTTATCTGTAACTATCCGGAAACCACAGAAATTCAGCCGGCTGAACTTCTGCGAGATCCCGACAGTCACATCGCAATTCAAAATCCTATCGTTATCTTATCACGAATCCACAGAAAAAGTCTTTACCAAATTCTTACGTCTTTGTAACTCTGGCGAGCCGGTCCGCACAGCTGCCAGAAAGCAACAGCGCTGGCAGCCGCCACATTTAGGGAATCCACGCCGTGAGCCATCGGTATTTTTACGGTATAATCACAGCCCGCGATCGTAGCAGCCGCAAGCCCGTCCCCTTCCGTTCCCAGGATCAGCGCAAGCTTATCTTCTTTCCTCAATGCAGGATCGTCAATGGACAAAGAATCCTCGCAGAGCGCCAGGGCAGCCGTCCGGAACCCAAACGCACGCAAAAACTCCAGCCCCGGATGCGGCCATCCGGTTTCTTCCGGCAGAATCGTCCAGGGAATCTGAAAGACCGTTCCCATACTCACCCGGATCGCACGGCGATAGAGAGGATTGCTGCATGCCCTCGTCAGCAGCACTCCGTCCACGTTCAGTGCGGCAGCCGAGCGCATAATCGCACCGACATTGGTAGGATTCACCACATTCTCCAGCACCGCAATCCGCCTGGCATCGGCGCAGATTTCTTTCACAGACGGAAGCGGTTTTCTGTGCATGGCGCAAAGCATTCCCCGGGTCAGCTGAAATCCGGTCAGCTGTGTCAGGACGTCAAAGTCTGCCGTATAAACAGGGATATCCGGACAGCGGCGCATCAGTTCCCCCGCCTGTTCTTCCAAAAACCTTCGCTCCACAAGAAAAGAGACCGGCCGGTATCCCGCATCCAGCGCGCGCTCAATCACTCTCGGACTTTCTGCGATGAACATCCCCTTTTCCGGTTCATGGCGGTTGAGAAGCTGTCCCTCTGTAATCCGCGCGTAAACGTCCAGCTCCGGCGCGTAAAAGTCTTTGATCTCAATAATTTCAGCCATTACCACTCACCGACGAGAGGGCGAGGCACTCTCCACCACTGTTCAAAATCATCACAGTACCGGCTCTGGCAGACGGCATGGTCGGCGGGATAGCCATAGCTTGTCCACTCCTGCCATTCTTTTACCGCCCGATCCAAAGGCTCATCTTCAAACGTTCTGCAGAATTCTTCACACAGCTCCACCAGATGTTCCGGCTTTCTCGGCGCTTTCTTTACAAATTCTTCCAGACGCCGGTTGCACGGAAACAAGATCTCGTTCTCCTGGAGCACCATCCGGTAAAGGCTGTATACCATTTCAGAGGCGACTCTCAATTTCATATACCCCTCCGGCCTGCATACTTTCCAGAAATATCCGTAATTAAGCTGCAGATTACTGTAAAACGACAACATTTTGTCCTCATACTCCTGTTTCTGGAACACCGGGACCCGCGCGATCAGTTCCGGAACCTCCGGGTCCGCAGTAAACAGAACTTTCGAACCGATAAACGAATTGCGCGTCGGCTCGCTTCCTTTTTCCGCAGCGTCCCGGATATAATCCTTCGTCATATACTTTACATCGAAATATCCGCCGGGATATGCGCAGTCTCCCATCGGGATGCATTCCGCCGTGCGGTTTACCTTCCGAACTTCCTCGTAGAATCCGGGCGTCACGATCACCATCGCGTCAATATCCGAATCCTGGCGTTCCATGTGTTTGGCCACAGATCCTCCGAATACCAAAGCGATCACACCCTCTTTTCCCTGAAAAACAGTGATCAGCTCTCTGACCGCCTCCCTGTGATGGGGATACTGAAACGTGATCTCCTCCACACGCGTCACCGTCTTATGCTCCATTGTAAAAATCCTCCTCACTTTTTCCTGCATTCTCTTTTTTACAGCCGATGGCCCAGACAAGTCTTTCCTGTCTGAGCCATCGGTCTATTTTATCGGAACAGCCTCATTGTACATGACTGCTGTTCTGTTGGCAAGTATAATTTATCAACTGATATCACCGATGCGAAGCACGGAGACAGTTGCTGTGGAATACAGGAAACCGCTTCCGCTTCCGATGATGTTCAGTGTCGCCGGCACAGCGGTCACACGGATGATCTGGGTCAGCGCCACATTCTCTGCTTCCTGGGAATTGTGCAGCAGCTGGATCGCTGCGGCTCCCGGTACGTCTGTGCCCTGCAGCCGCATGGACAACGTGAGGGAGACAGGAAACGAAGCATTTTTCAGCGGCGCGACGGTTACGCTGAAAGCCACACCGTAATAGCCGGTCTGCTGGATCACGATATTGCCACTGCCTGCAGTGTGGGTGATCGCTGTTCCATTGATCAGTGCATTCTGGTCAAACAGAAGCGCACCGCCGTTTGAACCCGGCTGCGCCGGTGTGGAATAGGTTGAAAGCAGCTGATCCGCACGGCAGCATGGTCCGGTCGGGCCTGTCGCTCCTTTGGGGCCCGTCGGGCCAGTGGATCCCGTCGAACCGGTTGCTCCACTTGGACCTGTCGCTCCGCTTGGACCGGTTGCTCCTGTGGGGCCGGTCACACCGCTCGGGCCGGTAGGACCTGTCGGGCCGGTGGGACCTGTTGGGCCGGTCGGACCCGTTGGACCCGTTGCTCCCGTGGGACCTGTCGGACCAGTCGGACCGGTGGGACCTGTTGCTCCGGTCGAACCACTGGGACCCGTTGCTCCGGTGGGACCACTGGGACCCGTTGCTCCGGTCGAACCCGTTGGACCGGTCAGACCGGTTGCTCCACTTGGGCCTGTTGCTCCGGTCGGACCCGTAGGGCCGGTCGCTCCACTCGGACCCATCGGACCGCTTGGGCCGGTCGCTCCTGTTACTCCGGTCGAACCTGTTACTCCGGTTGGACCTGTCGCTCCGGTATTTCCCTGCGGACCCGGCACGCCGGGATCTCCCTGTTCCCCGGTCGGGCCCGTGGCTCCCGTAGGACCTGCTGGGCCGGTGGGACCTGTCGGACCGCTTGGGCCGGTCGGACCCGTGGGGCCGGTCGCTCCTGTTCTTCCCGGAGGTCCGGGCGGACACTGGCAGGGGCAGGGAGGAGGACACTTCGGACGGCATCCGCATCCAAAAGACTGTTCCTGCATCTCCTTGTCGTCTCTGTTTCTAAACCATGACATAAATGATTCCTCTTTTCTTGATCGTTCCCTAATATAATATGTCACAGTCCTTCCTTTGTCCTATCTTGCTCTGCCCGTTTTTTCTGAAAATATACCAGATTCGACCGATAGTATTCGGATTCCGGCTGAAAACTTCCAGCCAGTTCATTGTATTTCTCGGCCTTTTCCGAATCTCCCATGCGGTCATAACAGATACAAAGCGAAATCGCCGGGAGAAATCCATAACATTCTTCCTGAACAAATGCTCCTGTATCCGTTTTTTTCTCTGCCTTCAGAGCCTGTTCGTACCAGAACGCCGCCTGCCGGTAACGTCCCCTGTCAAGAAAATGTCTTCCGATATCACAGCAGACCTCGCCTCTCGGCACATCATAGACAAATGCTTTCAGCAATGCCTCCAGAGCGTCTTCCTCTTTTCCCAACCGATAACAGCAAAAAGCGAGCTGACGCGCAGCGTCGATTTTATTTTCTGACCATCCGTCCGCCCGTCCGAGGAACTCCCGGAACATGCTTTCCGCTTTTTCGTACTGTCCATGAATCAGCAATTCTCTGGCATAATAATACAGAGACCGCCCGTCAAAGGCCGCCCGCTCCGCCTCCATTTTCTGATAGATCCGAAGGTTTCTATTGCCGTCGCTGCTTTTCTCCTTTTTATGCCGGACCGGCACATCCCAGCGGACCACCTTTCCCGCCAGCGGAACTGCCTCGTGAACTCTTCCAAAAAAACGAAACCCTGCGCTTCTGCGCAGGATTCTCTCTCGTTCATAGACAAACGTGGGACGTCCCTGAGTGTCAAAAGCCGTTTCATAAGGCATCATCACCATATCCGTCGTCTGATCCAGTTCTCTCTTCCGTTTTCTGAAATTCTCCGCATACTCCGCCGGCAGAATGTCGTCTGCATCCATCCACATACAGAATTCCATCCCAGCCTGTTCCAGCGAAAAATTTCTCGCCGCCGAAAAGTCATCGATCCATGGAAAGTAAAAGATCTTTTCCGTATACTTCCCCGCGATCTCAACGGTCCGGTCCACAGAACCAGTATCCACAAGGATAATCTCGTCGACCAGACCGCAGATACTGTCCAGGCACCGGGCAAGCGTCTGTTCCTCATCCCGCACGATCATACAAAGACTGATTGTTGCCATAACACACCTCCTGATGTTATGGTATGAACCGCCGCCGATCACTGTGCCGCATAGCCTGTTCTTCCCCCTCAGATGATTTTTGTCGTCCACTCGGAACAGTCCCAGACCGATGTCGCCAGACCGCTGTAAAATTCCGGTTCGTGGCAGACCATCAGGATTGTCCCTTTATATTCCTTCAATGCACGCTTCAGTTCTTCTTTCGCGTCCACATCCAGATGGTTGGTAGGCTCATCCAGGATCAGAACATTGGTCTCCCGGTTCAGGATCTTACAGAGACGCACCTTTGCCAGCTCGCCTCCGCTGAGCACACGCACAAGACTTTCAATGTGCTGTGTGGTCAGGCCGCACTTCGCCAGCGCCGAGCGGACTTCATACTGCGTATAGGACGGAAACTCCGCCCAGATTTCCTGGATACAGGTATTGGGATTCCCCTTCTCCATCTCCTGTTCAAAATATCCGATCTCCACATATTCGCCCAGGACTACTCTTCCTTCCAGGGACGGGATCAGGCCGAGAATGCTTTTCAGAAGGGTCGTCTTTCCGATTCCATTGGCGCCGGTCAGCACGATCTTCTCGCCCCGTTCCACCGCAAAACTCAAAGGCTTTGACAGCGGGGAATCATAGCCGATCACCAGGTCTTCCGCAGTCACGACAAATCTTCCCGGTGTGCGCGCCGTCTTAAAATGAAATTCCGGCTTTGGCTTTTCCTTCGCAAGCTCGATCACATCCATCTTATCCAGTTTTTTCTGGCGGGACATGGCCATATTGCGGGTGGAAACTCTGGCCTTATTCCGCGCGACAAAATCTTTCAGTTCGCTGATTTCCTGCTGCTGGCGGCGGTAGGCAGCTTCTTTCTGCGCCTTTTTCACCTCGTAGATTTCCAGGAAATGATCGTAGTCTCCCACATAGCGGTTCAGTTCCCTGTTTTCCATGTGATAGATCAGATTTACGACACTGTTCAGAAAAGGAATGTCATGGGAGATCAGAAGGAACGCGTTCTCGTATTCCTGAAGATAACGGGTCAGCCAGCCGATATGTTCCGCATCCAGATAATTGGTCGGCTCGTCCAGCAGAAGGATATCCGGTTTTTCCAGAAGCAGCTTTCCCAGAAGGATCTTCGTCCTCTGGCCTCCGCTCAGTTCCTCCACATCTCTGTCCAGGCCGATCTCCTCCAGGCCGAGAGCCCGTGCGACCTCCTCCACCTTGGAATCGATCACATAAAAATCATGCAGCATCAACGTATCCTGGATCGTCCCGAGCGTCTCCATCATCTCTTCCAGCTCCTGTTCCGAAGCCCCGCCC
Source organism: Candidatus Fusicatenibacter merdavium (assembly GCA_019115005.1). GTDB lineage: Bacteria > Bacillota > Clostridia > Lachnospirales > Lachnospiraceae > Fusicatenibacter > Fusicatenibacter merdavium. Next base: position 34,067 of record DXEK01000068.1, read on the forward strand.
ATCCGGTCACAGATCTCATTCATCTCCTGTTCCAGTTCCAGAAGCCATGCAAACGCGCTGCGGAGCACATCCCCGACCGTCATTCCCCGTTCCAGCACTGTGTGCTGATCCAGGTAGCCGACGCGGACATTCTTCGCCCACTCGACCTTTCCCTCATCCGGCATCAACTTCCCGGTGATAATGTTCATAAACGTAGACTTTCCTTCCCCGTTGGCACCGACCAGCCCGATATGTTCACCTTTCAGCAGCCGGAAAGAAACATCCTCAAAAATCGCTCTGTCCCCGAAACCGTGAGACAAGTGTTCCACATTCAAAATACTCATTTTCTCTCTCCTCAGTCTGACAATCTTTCGTTCCTTTCTTTCTGCGGATCAATACGTCCCGTATTTCCGCGAATCCCCACCATTTTACATGACACTCACTGATCTGGCAAGAATTTATTTCCGCGGGGTCTTGGACCTGTGACCGTTCATCCAGCCGAACGATTACTTTGCCTTCTGGATACGGTCGATCAGAAACGATGAGATTGTGACGGTAAGCACAGAGAACGCGATCCGGCGCAGCGGGATGTAACTCAGAGAGAGCGCCAGCACCGTAAGATCCGTAAAAAGATAGGAGAACGACAGTCTCCACCTGGTCAGACGGGAGATCGTCAGAGCCAGCGCATCATCTCCGCCGCTGGATCCTCCCTGCCGGACAATAATGCCAACGCCGACGCCGACAAACAGTCCGCCGAGAACTGTTGCCAGAAGCGGATACGGCGACAGATCCGGCAACATTGGCGGAAACAATTCCCAGATTTTATAAAACAGCGACACACTCAGCGTCGACACGATGGAAATCCGGATAAATCTTCCGCCCAGATACCGGAACGCCAGCAGATAGCAGGCGATATCCAGGACCGGAGTGATTGCTGCCGGCGAGATCCCCAGCCAGTGCTCAAAAAGGAGCATCAGGCCGATGACGCCGCCCTCTGTGATCCCCGTCCGCTGATGAATATTATGAATACCAAAAGAGCAGATCGCCGCACCGACTGCGATCAACATAATCCGCTTCCAGGTCAGCCCTTCTGTCATTCTCCTCACGGAAGCGGAAAGAATCTGTTTCATTTGTAATTCCTCCTTGTAACCTCTTTGTTCAGAGATTATAATAAAGGATATAGTTACTATAATGTCAACACAAGAATCGCATTGGGGGAGAATTTTTATGGATGACCTTTTTTCCATCGGAGAACTCGCCAAATATCAGAACCTCTCAAAACAGACTTTGATCTATTACGATAGAATCGACCTGTTCCGGCCGGCCTACGTCGACCCGGACAACGGATACCGCTATTACAGTTCCGCTCAGATCGACCGCCTGGACACGATCCTGATCATGAAAAAGATCGGATTTTCTCTGAAAGAAATCAGGGAATATATGAAGGATTATACGATCGACACCAGTCTGACCGTCCTGCGGAAACAACTGACCGTCATCGACCGGCAGATCCGCGAGCTCAGCATGATCCGGAGCCGCCTGCTGCACCGCTGTGTCCAGATGGAAAATGCAAGGAATTATATGGAAGCGGAAGCCACCGTCGTGACAGAGGCAGTCCGCGAACAATATCTCCTGGTCCGGAACGTGGAGGAACCATACCGGATGCGGGAGATCAGTATCGCCACAAAACGATGCTTCGCCGAAGCCTTTCAGAAGCACCTGCCGGTATATTTCCAGAGCGGTGTGACCGTCCCGCTGCAGCGGATCCGGGAAGGCCGCTATACCGAGGCCTCCGCAGCTTTCCTGCCGATTGAAAAGACGGAAGACGTACAGAATCTTCACCGGATGCCCGCCGGAACATGTGTCTGCACTTACCATATCGGGGATTACCTGTCCATCGGACGCTCCTACAACAGGCTTCTTGAGTACTGCGATTCTCACGGACTGAAGATTCTGTCGGATTCCTATGAATTCTGTATCAATGATTACCTGACGACCGATGACGAAAACGAATACATCACAAAGATTCTGTTCTATGTTCCGCCCGGCCGGGAATCTGCCCGCACGCCATCCGGTCAGAAAACATGATGCGGACCGGGCTGCATAACACCCGGTCCGCATCATGTTCTCATCGGATCCTATCAGATTTTCTTTTGTATGCTCAATAGATGGATCCTGTTCCGTATGATTCCTGTATCAGTCCTCCACCGGTTCCGCCGGACGGAAGATTCTCGGATCGCTGTTCTCCAGAACCACCTTGGCTTTCTCGGTGGCTTCCTTGCAGAAATACTCCTGCGCGTTCAGCAGTGTCTTTCCTCTCCGGTCAACCTTCTCATAAGTTCCGTCCGCCTGGAGAACGTGAGCTTTCATATTGTCCGCCATCTGGATCTCCAGAATATGCATGACTTCTTTCTTGATCTTCTCGTCCTCCACCGGGAAAACAATCTCGACACGTTTGTCCAGGTTTCTCGGCATCCAGTCGGCACTTCCCATGTATACCTCCTCGCTTCCATCGCTATAGAAGTAGAAGATCCGGGCATGCTCCAGGAAATTCCCGACAATGGAACGCACAGTGATATTTTCGCTGATTCCCGGAATGCCAACCTTCAGACAGCAGATCCCGCGGACAATCAGGTCAATCTTCACGCCTGCCGCAGACGCACGGTACAGTGCAGCGATAATATCCCGGTCGCACAGGGAATTCATCTTCGCGACAATATGCGCTTTCAATCCCTTCTTCGCGTTTTCCTCCTCCATTGCGATCAGATGCAGGAAACGGTCCCTCATCCACAGCGGCGCCACCACCAGCTTATTCCACCGTTCCGGCTCAGAATATCCGGACAGCATGTTGAACACTGCCGTGGCGTCCTCTCCGATCCGCGCATCGCAGGTCAGAAGACCGCAGTCTGTATACAGCTTCGCTGTAGAATCATTATAGTTTCCGGTTCCCAGATGAACATAACGCCGGATACCGGTCTCCTCCCGGCGCACTACCAGTGTGATCTTACTGTGCGTTTTCAATCCCAGTAGACCGTAGATGACATGACAGCCGGCTTTTTCCAGCATCTTCGCCCAGACGATGTTATTCTCCTCATCGAACCGCGCTTTCAATTCCACAAGAACGGAAACCTGCTTTCCGTTCTCTGCCGCCTGCGCCAGCGCCGCGATGATCGGGGAGTTTCCACTGACACGGTACAAGGTCTGTTTGATCGCCAGAACATCCGGATCCTTGGCCGCGCTCTTGACGAACTGAACCACCGGATCAAAACTCTGGTACGGGTGGTGGAGAAGGATATCTCCCTTGCGGATATTTGTGAAAATATCGTCGTCATTCATCAGCTCCGGAACCGCTGCCGGCGTATATTTCGGGATCTTGTATTGTTCAAACCCGTCGAGACCATACAGTTTCATCAGGAACGTCAGGTCCAGCGGCCCGGGGATATAGAAAATGTCTTCCTCCCCGATATTGAACTCTGTCTTCAGGATTTTCAGTAGACGCTTGTCGACCTTGTCCTCCACCTCGAGACGGATGACTTCGCCCCACTGGCGTTTTTTCAGCTGTTTCTGAATCTCTTTCAGAAGATCCGCTGCATCCTCCTCGTCGATAGAGAGATCCGCATTTCTCATGACACGGTACGGATGCGCGCAAACCACATCATAGCTGAGGAACAGCTTTCCGATGTTCCGCTCAATGACCTCCTCCAGCAGGATCACAGAGACTCCCGCGCCTTCCGCAGACGGGAGCGTTATGAAACGCGGGAGCACTGACGGAACCTGTACGGTAGCAAACTCCAGCTCCGCCTTTTCCTTCTTCGAGTTTTTGCCCGTTCCTTCTTTGCCCTCTTTTTTCGCCACGCGCTTTTCCGCTTTCGCACTGAGCCCCTCGCCTTTTTTCAGGATCAGTGCGCCGATGTTCAGTGTTTTATTCCGGATCAGCGGAAACGGACGGGAGGAATCCATCGCCATCGGCGTCAGGACCGGATAAATATTTTCCTCGAAATAATCGTCCACATACTTCGCCTGCTCCGGAGTCAGATCTTCATGAGAGCTGATGATCTTCAGGCCCACGCGCTCCAGCGCAGGGAGAAGCGAACGATTGTACGTATTGTACTGCACCTGCACCATCTCATGAGTTTTGACGCTGATCGCAGAAAGCTGCTCCTTCGGCGTCATGCCGGCGATGTCTGTCTTTGTATAGTCCGCATGTACCATATCCTTCAGGGACGCCACACGGATCATATGGAACTCGTCCAGATTGGACGCCGTAAAATTCAGTGATTTCAGACGTTCAAAAAGCGGAAGACTTTTGTCTCTGGCCTCGCTGAGCACCCGTTCGTTGAACTGAAGCCAGCTCAGTTCACGGTTGACATAGTATTCCGGTTTCAAATACGGTGTATAGTCGTGATCCATTATTTTTTCCTCCTTACATTTGCCGTTTCACTTTGAGAATCGGACGCACACTGAAGACTTCATAGAAGAAATCGATCTTTTCCTGGCACAGCCCCTGCTCCAGCGTGAAATCATTGTTCACATTCAGATGAATCAGAAGTTCACGCTCATGCAAAGCGGCGCGCACCTGTTGTACTTTCTGCTGATGGCTGCGGTCCAGCGTGTTCGCCAGACGGAGAATCGCCGTCAGTTCCGCGATCATCAGATACTGTTTCTGACTGACAGGCGCAATCTGTGCAAACTGATCATACTGGGGCAGCGGCTCTGTATTATACCTTCCGATCAGAGCAATCATTTCCCGCTCCGCGTGGGAAAGGCCGATGATCTCGTTGGACATAATGATATGGTATGTACACTGTCCGGGATTGTTCAGGCTGATATATTTTCCCACATCGTGAAGCATCACCGCGATCTTCAGCAAAAGTCTCTCCCTTGCACCCATTCCATGGATCTTTTTCATGGAATCGAAGATTTCCGTGGCGATCATATCAATATTCTGGATATGCGGCCGGTTCACTGCATACCGTTTTCCGATGTTTTTCGCCGCCATGAGAATATCGTTCTCAAAGCTGTGGCTCACCTTGATCAGTTTTTTGGCCTCCGCATACTCATAAGCGAGACCCCTTGCAAGATGCGTACCAGGAATCCAGATCTGCTGTGCATCCATCATGTCGATCAGACTGTTGCAGATCACCGCCGCCGGCCGGATCAGAGAGGCATTTTCCAGCGGAATCTCAAACTTGACCGCCAGCTCCATGGAAGAATGGCCGCTGATCTGCTGGAACCAGCTGCGGAAAGTTTTCCGGGAGATGATCCTGCTGTTTCTCTCCTCCTCGTTCTGGAAAATGGAATTGGTGAAGAAATCTCCCAGCAGCATAATGTTTTCGATCTTCCGGTCTTTCAAATACATTTTCTTGAAGCTGAGCAGTTCGTTCCAGATAAACTCCCCGACCAGCGTCTCATAGTGAGAAGTCTCGCTGACAATGCCGGACAGTCGCTCCCGGATACGGACGCTTCCCATACGGAGGTTCTGTGTCGTCACCAGCGCGTCCTTGTCAAACAGCGATACCTGCACACTGCCGCCGTCGAGATCGATGATCGCCGTTCCTTTTTCAATGATCTTATTGAAATCCGTCTCCATCGTCGCAAGCGCTTTATATCCGAGGAACCGCTGCTCGGAGTTACTCAGGATCGTAACCTCCAGTCCGGTCAGCTGCCGGATCTTTCCGAGAATGAACAGGCTGTTCTGAGCCTCCCGCAGTGAACTGGTAGCCACTGCCCGGTAAGCATCTACTTTATATCCGCTCATGATCCGGGCAAAATCCGCCAGAACCGTGCACAGCTCCTCCTCCACCTCCGGACTGATCTTCCCGTTGGTATACGTGTCCCTGCCCAGTTCGATCCTGTGCCGGATCTTGTCGATACTCTTGATTCTCTGCTTCCTGGAAATCTCAAAAATTTCCAGGAAAATGTCATAGGTGCCAATGTCAATGGCGGCAAATGTAGCGATCTGCATAGTTTTCCTCCTTTATCCCTGCTCCGGTCTCCCCAGCAAATAGTCAATAAACTGCTGGGCCGTCCTTCCGGAAAGTCCGCCGTGGTTCAGTTCCCATTTGTTGGCCTCCAGCAGAAGTTCATCCTCCGGCATCCGTACACCATACCGATCCGCCAGCGTCGTGACGATCTTCTGGAACTGTTTTTTATCCGGCGCGCCGAAATAGATCGTGACGCCAAAGCGATATACCAGGGACAGCTTTTCCTGAACCGTATCCGAGGTGTGCATATCCTCCCGGATTCCCTCTTTGTCCCCGTAAGTCTCCTTGATCAGATGACGCCGGTTGGAGGTCGCGTAGATCAGGATATTGTCCGGCTTTTTCTCCAGCCCTCCCTCGATCACTGCCTTCAGATATTTATATTCCGTCTCAAACTCCTCGAAGGAAAGGTCATCCATATAGATAATGAACTTGTAATTACGGTTTTTGATCTGAGCGATCAGTTCGTTGAGATCCTGGAACTGATGTTTATATACTTCGATGATCCGCAGGCCCTGATCGTAGTACTCGTTCAAAATTCCTTTGATGCTGGAGGATTTTCCGGTTCCGGCGTCTCCATAGAGCAGACAGTTGTTGGCCTTTCTTCCCTGCACAAACGCCTCCGTATTGTCGATCAGCTTTTTCTTCGCGATCTCATAGCCGACCAGGTCCCCCAGATGGACATGCGCGATATTCGTGATCGGGACAATCTCCACTTTTCCGTTCACGCGGGCAATGCGAAACGCCTTGTGCAGTCCCAGCTTTCCTACTCCGAAATCTTTGTAAAAGCTGATCATGTCCTCCATAAATTCGTCCACCGATCCGACATTCTGCAGTTTTGCAGAAAGTTCTCCGATCCTGTCGCGGATCCGCTTGTTGAACAGCTTGTTGGAGCTGTCTGTATTCCGGTAATCGGTGATGATCGCACCGTCTCCAGAATCGAAAATCCTGTCAAACACGCGGATATCGAAATCAAACAGTTCTTTGAAACGGATAAAATCATGCTTTGCCATCTGATTGATGCTTCCTTCCACATGACCGACAATCTCGCAGGATGTGGAAAAAGCGTTTTCTTTGTTTACCAGCAGATAAGTCAGGTAATTGCACCAGAGATTTCCGGAAAAGCCATAGCGGTTCGCCATCTCCACAAGCCGGTTCAGTGCATCGTAGAACATTCCCCGGTATGTCTCCCGGTCCCGTTCAATCGTTCCCTGCTGCAGTGCCTCAATCATCTCGGTAAAATCCCTCAGGACTGTATCCTCCTCAAAATCACGGTATAAGATACATTCTTCGATTCTTGTCATCTTTTTCTTCCTCTTTTCTGTTTTTCAATAATTCCCGTACACTCTCAGCCGTTTCGCCTCCGAGGCAATCCCGAGAAGCGCATTTTTTACCGCAGCGTCGCTCAGATTTCCCTCAAAATCCACAAAGAAACGATACTCCCAGTTACGTTTCGGAATCGGGCGCGATTCTATCTTCGTCATGTTCAGATCATTATACATGATATGGGACAGAATATTGTAAAGTGTTCCTGTCTCATGGGGCAATTCGATACAGACGCTGATCTTTCGGGCTTTTTTTTCAAAGTATGGTTTCCCTGAGATGATCACGAACCGTGTCTCATTGTTGCTGTTTACGAACTCCTGATCCAGGATCTGAAGTCCGAAATGCTCCGCCGCATACCGGCTGGCGATCGCCCCTTTCTTCGGATCTCCGCTCTCAGCCACCATCTGCGCCGCCACCGCCGTGTTCAGGACCGCCGTCTGTTTCCAGTCCGGATGTCTTTCCAGATACGCCTTTGACTGTGCCAATCCCTGTGGGTGCGAGTAGACCTCGTTCAGCTCTTCGATCCTAGCACCGGGGATTCCCATCAACACATGCGCCACCGGAATGATCTGTTCCCCGACGATATAATGAGGATACTCCACCAGAAGATCGTAAATATCTAACACACTGCCCGCCGTAGAGTTCTCAATCGGCAGCACCGCATAGTCCGCCTCTCCCCGGCGGATCGCCTCCATCGCGTCTTTCCATGTCTCCACATGAAAGCTCTTCACATCATCGCCGAAGAACGTCTTCATCGCGGCAAAACTGTACGCACCTTCCACTCCCTGGAACACCACCGTCGCATCCTCAAACGGAAGTTCGTCCACCTGTATATAGCCGGTCTCGGGCATTCCATCGGCTCTTCCGCTCTCTGCAAGCAGCTGATACTGCCGTTTTCTGCTGATGGACATAATCTGCTGAAAAAGCTCCTGGACCGCCTTTTTATTGAAACTGTCGGACGCCATCGCTCCCAGGGTTTCCAGTTTGGAGCGTTCCCGGTCCCCGTCAAAGACAGGCTTGCCGGCCCCTATCTTGTATTCCGCCACTTTTCCCGTCAGTTTCATTCTCTCTTCAAAAAGACGGACGATCTCCCGATCTGTTCCGTCGATCTCTTTCCGTATTTCATTTAAATCCAGCATCTCTCTGTAAACCTCACATAAAAATACTTTTCATTTATTCTACTATACTTTCCCCTGTTTTACAAGAAAGGTTCTCATAATCTGCACGCAAAACAGAAAATTTTACACAATTCTAACATAAAACAGCGGAAAAGGATTTCTCTGCCCTTTCTCAGGCAATCCATTTTCCGCTGTTTTCTTCCTATTATATATGAGACATGTGACAAAGCGTCATGAATTTCATGCCCGCACAAAAACTCAATTCCGTCAGACAAGTTCTCCTTTATAATTGAACGTATAAGAAACGCCGTCGATCGTCATCGTCAGGGAATAGGCCATACCGCCCCAATCCCGATAGTAATAGGTCTTTCCGTTTTCTTCTCTCCAGCCGGTATACATAGTTCCGTCATCATTGAAGTAATAAGTGTCTCTGCCGTTTCTTGCCTGCTGATTCCGATAAGCTCTGCCATTTGCGTCAAACAGATACCAGGCGCCCGTTTCCGGATCCTGATACCATCCATTGTACATCCTGCCGCCCCAGCCGCGGAAATAATACAAGTTTCCGTCCAGCCAGCAGAGTTCCTCTCTCTTCATCGTGCAATCGCTGTTGAAATAATACCAGTCTCTGTCTATATAACTCCAGCCGGTATTCAGAGCGCCGCCCCAGTCACGGAAATAATACCAGTTTCCGTCCGCCGGGTTCTGGTACCAACCGTTATACAGCATCGCTCCCCAGCTGCGGAAATAGTAAAGATCATTTCCGATCTGACACAATTCGTCTTTTTTCATCGTGCAATCCGGGTCAAAGTAATACCAGTTGTCATCAATATAACTCCAGCCGGCATTGAGAGCCGCTCCCCAGCCGCGGAGATAATACCAGTTTCCATCCGCCGGGTTCTGATACCAAGAATCGTAAAGCATTCCGCCCCAGTCGCGGAAATAATACAGGTTTCCGTCCAGAGAGCAAAGTTCATTGGACTTCATGGTGCCATTTTCATCGAAATAATACCAGTCGATCCCAACCTTCACCCAGCCGGTGGAAAGCTGCCCCTGGGAAATGTAACTCCATGTCCCGTTGTAGCGGATCCATGTGCTGCCGCTGACCTTTCCATCGCTGCCAAAGCTGACCGTGTATCCGTCCAGGTTCATCGTCAGATGATAGGCTCTTCCGCCCCAGCCCCGCAGCCAGTACATCGCTCCGCTGTCCGTGTCACGGATCCAGCAGTCACTCTGCATCACACCGGTATCCGGATCCATATAATACCAGTCGACGCCGACCTGCTGCCAGCCTTTCAGCATCCTGCCGTCCGTCCCGTCAAGCAGATACCACTTGCCGCCGTCCTCTACCCAGCCGGTCTGCATCGCACCCGTATCCGGATCCATATAATACCGGTTTCCGGACACCTCCAGCCAGCCCTTTTTATACGTTCCATCGTCGCCGATATAGTATTTCTGTCCATTTTGGGTCACCCAGCCGCCGATCAGAGTCAGGTGCCCGTCTTTATCTGCATGATACGTAAGTCCCGTAGACTCGTCGTAAATATCTTCATTGATTGCGAGAATACCATTGTCTTTTGCATAGTACCGGACGCCGTCCTGCTCAAACAGTCCTTCGCA
>DXEK01000069.1 GCA_019115005.1 Candidatus Fusicatenibacter merdavium
TCCTGATGAGCCGTGCGGATGTAACACCCGAAATGCAGGTGTACCGGAAATTTTCCCCTGCTTCCCTCTTCTCCATAACCTGTGTCGCCCATCAAGCCGAGGATCTCCCCCGCCCTGACTGTGTCGCCCACCTGGAAATCACGCTCATAGGAGTCCAGATGAGCATAATAAAAGTATCCTCCGTACCTGCTCCGGATCCCGATCCGGTAGCCACCCAGCGTCAGCCAGCCGATCTTTTCCACATACCCGTCGCAGACGGAGACGACCGGATACACGCCGCTTTGCGTCTTCTCTCCAAACACGTCACAGCCTTCGTGGGTCCTCTGCCCGCCATAATTCCGGGCTTCTCCGAAGGTATCTTCGTAATAAAAATTTCCTCCGCCCACAGCCTGAGACGAGACCGGAAAACATTCTGTCCCGCCGAACACTGCGCGATACGCCTCGGTCAGAAAAGCAAACGCTCTGCCCCGTTTTTCTTCCAGAACAGTCAGAGCCAGTTCCCGAAGTCCGGCGTCCAGCTGGAAAGAATCCGCCGGTTCCAGTCTTTCCAGCACCATGATGACCGCCAGTGTCTCAATCGGATCGCAGGAATATTCCCCGGCAAATTCCTGCGCTTCCCGAAACACTGCCGGAGTCACGTTCATCTGCCGGAACAGATCCGTCTCGCAGGTATCCGCGGACAAATCCCCGTAGATCCCCCGGGTCCACAGAACATGCAGCAAAAACGCGGAGACCGTCAGCACAGCCAGCAGTGAAACGGTCAATTTCCTTTTGCGCATTCTTCCATCCCTCCATCTATTCATTTTATGAACGGAAGATGAAAAAAATGACACTTACCGGATACTTTCCAGCAGTTTCAGTAAATACCGATAGGTCCGTTCCGTCGAAGAGACGGAAAGACGCTCCTCAGTCGTGTGTACATGTTTCATATCCGGGCCAAAGGAAATGCTGTCCAATCCCGGGATTTTTTCATAAAACAGTCCGCATTCCAGACCGGCATGGATCGCCTCCACCGTCGGCGTCTTTCCGAACATTTCCTCATAGACAGAGACCGCCAGCTTCTGCAGCGGCGTATCCGCCTGATACTCCCAGGCCGGATACGCTCCCTCTGTATGATACGCTCCTCCCAGAAACTCTGTCAGATACTCTAATTTTTCTCCCAGCGCATCCTTAGCGCTGCTGACAGAACTGCGTACACTGGAAACCGCCTCCAGACCGTCCGGATGCAGCCTGAGGATGCCAAGATTCAGGGACGTTTCCACCAAACCGGAGATCTGCGCGCTCATTTTCCGGATCCCGTTGGGAACATTCATCAGGAAAAACAGAACCTTCTGTGTGCTGACCGGATCCAGCGCCGGAGCAGCGCCGATGCCTGTCTTTTCGGCTGTGATCGTAATTCCCTCGTCGGAACCTTTGTATTCCTTCCGAAGATCCTCCTGGAGTTCCTGTAGATATTCCAGCATCGTCTGCTCCTCCTCGCTGCCGATCACGATCTCCGCCGCACAGCTTCTGGGGATCGCGTTGTCTTTGTTGCCGCCCTCCAGCTCCGCAAGGGCAAAGTCCATACGCAGATCCATTCCGTGCAGTAGGCGTCCCATCAGTAGATTGGCATTCGCACGGTTTTTTCCGATCTCCGCCCCGGAATGGCCTCCCATAAGGCCGGAAATCTCCACCCGATACTGAACGCCGGAAACCTCATTGCGTCTCACCGGAAGCTCCATGATCGACGTCATTCCTCCTGCACAGGAAACCGTCAGGATTCCCTCCTCCTCAGAGTCCAGATTCAGAAGGATCTTCCCTTTCAGTTCCGACGTGTCCAGCGCAGCGGCTCCGAGAAGGCCGATCTCCTCATCGGTAGTCACAACCGCCTCCAGCGCCGGGTGCGCAAGGCTGTCATCCTCCAGGATCGCCATCATATACGCGACAGCGATCCCGTCGTCGCCGCCAAGCGTCGTGTCCTCCGCATACACCTCGTCACCGTCGACCGCCAGTTTCAGAGCGTCTCTAGTGAAATCATGGCTGCTGCCCGGCTTTTTCTCACAGACCATATCACAGTGTCCCTGAAGGATCACCGCCGGCGCGTTCTCATATCCCGCGGATGCAGGCTTTCTTATAATGATGTTATTGGAAGCATCCTGCTCCCACTGAAGTCCATGCGCTCCAGCAAACGCTGCCAGATAGTCACTGATCTCTTTCGTATTTCCGGAACCATGAGGAATTTTGGTCAGCTCCTCAAAATAATAAAAAACCCGTTCCGGCTGCAAACCCGTCAAAACTCCCATAACGATAACCTCCGATTTCTCTATTTCTGAGCATGGAAAAAAGAATTCCGACATATAAATAAACCAAATGAACAAAGGCCGGTTTTCCATGAAAAAAACAGGAATATATCTTATGATTCCCGCACTGTTGTTCTATATGCTGCTGTTTCCAAAAAAAGTCCTGGCAGACTCCCTCGCCGGCCTGAATCTCTGGTTTCACACAGTTCTTCCCTCTCTGCTGCCGTTTATGATCCTGTCCAATCTCCTGATCGGGGCAAACGCTGTCTCCGTCCTTATGCGGCCGTTTTCCGGATTTTTCCGGCACTTTCTGGGGCTTTCTGCCGAGGGCGGCTATGCGTGGCTTCTGGGACTCTTCTGCGGCTTTCCGATGGGCGCACGCCTGACCGGAACCATGTACCGGGAAAAGAAGATCTCCCGAGACGAAGCAGATTATCTGCTGACCTTCGCCAATCAGTCAAGTCCGATGTTTCTCTCCACTTACGTGATCCTTCACGGCCTCGGCGACAGCTTTCCGGCTTCCCTGGTGTATGTGATCTTCTACAGTTCGGCCTTCCTCACCGGACTGTGTTTCCGCATCGCCGGAAAAAGGTTCCGTCTGCCCAGCGATACCCCAAAAAAAGAGGCGCCCGAACAGACTTCTTATGGAAACCTGCTTGACACCTCAATCATGAATAGCTTTGAAGTCATTACGCGTCTGGGCGGATATATCATTCTCTTCTCCATTCTCGCCGGAATCGTAATGCAGCTTCCATCCCCGCTTTGTACCGCGGCGCCGTTTCTGTCCGGCTTGACGGAAATCACAACAGGAATCCATACGATTTCCCAGACGGCACTGTCCCCACAGATAAAATTTATTTCGATCATCTGCTGTACCGCTTTCGGCGGTCTTTCCACAGTCGCACAGACCAGCTGTATGCTCAACGGCACCGGTCTGTCGATCTTCACTTACCTGAAAGGGAAACTTGTAAACGCATGCATCGCCGGACTGTTATGCCTCCTCGCTGCCGGCTTCGTCGTATGAAGGCTCCTCAAAGTCAACTTCCTCCGGCTCCTGCGGCTGTTCCTGTACAGACGCCTCGGCAGCCGGCTGGCTCTGCGGATTCAGTTCACTTCTGTTTTTATTTACAACATCATAGCAGCTCTGCAGAGAACTTACAAAGCTGTTATATTTCGCGCCTGCATCGTTCAGGGTATCCGCCATGATGGTGCTCAGCGTAGCCAGCATTTCATCGGTATAGGAAATCGCACTCATACGGATGCTGTTCGCATCGTTGGTCGCGGAATCCAGGATCCCCTGTGCCTGCGTATTGGCATTGTTCACAGTCTCGTTCGCCTGCGCATAAGCCGCCTGCATTACTTCGCTCTGCTCTACCATCTCCTGAGCTCTGGCCTTCGCCTCATCGATGATCGCATCTGCTTTTTTCTGAGCATCTGCCAGAATCGCATCTTTATTGCTGATAATCTTCTGATAACGTTTGATCTCATCCGGAGTCTTCAGGCGAAGCTCGCGGAGAAGCTCTTCCAGTTCCTCTTTATTTACAACGATTTTCGTTGTAGACAGCGGCTGGTATTTACAGCTGTCCACATATTCCTCGATTTCCTCAATAATCTGTTCAATTCTACTGCTCATTTTTTGTTTCTCCTTATCTTTTCTCTCCACAGTCTGACCGCCTTGATCTGCTCTCCCATTCCGGCTATCCGTTTCCGTCATCCCTGGGTCCGTCCCGGGACAGACGCTCAGCCCTGGACAGATTCCATTTTCTTTCGGATCTCCTCAGCCACAAAGTCCGGAACAAACCTGTGAATATCGCCGCCGAAAGAAGCGACTTCTTTCACCGTCGTCGAACTCAGGTAAGCATATTCCAGAGAAGTGATCAGAAATACGGTATCTATCTCCGGAGCAAGGATCCGGTTCGTCTGTGCCATCTGCAATTCATATTCAAAATCTGTGATCGCGCGCAGTCCCCGAACGATCGCGTTGGCATTGCAGGACTTCGCAAAGTCTACTGCCAAACCTTGGAAGAACTCTACTTCCACGCCCGGAAGATCCTCCGTCGCTTTCTTAAGTATATTAACACGTTCCTCCGCAGAAAACAACGGAGATTTTACAGAATTGTGCAAAACTCCCACAATTACTTTGTCGAAAAGCTCCGATGCCCGTTGAATTACATCCAGATGGCCGAAAGTCATCGGGTCAAAGGTACCCGGATAGACAGCAATTCTCATTCCTCTATTTCTCCCTCCAGACGGTGCAAAAAGAAATGCCCGTTCGTTTTATATTTTTTTTCTTTAAAAATCTCATACCCCATTTCTCTCAGATAGGAGAGATCTGTGTCCAGAGAAGCCTCCACCACAATCAGCGTCTCCGGGCCTGCATAAGATGCGGTCAGAAGCCGCCGCAGCACCTTCTTTTCCCATTCGCGGCGATAAGGCGGATCCATGAAAATGCAGTCAAACACCTGCTCGCCTTCCAGCCGGTCCAGCGCCTGCATCACTTCCATTCCGAGAACCCTCGCCTGATCTTCCAGTTTCGTAAATTTCAGATTGTCACGAATGCAGTTCAGCGCCTGCCGGTTCTGCTCTACAAAACAGCAAAACTCCGCCCCGCGGCTCAGCGCCTCGATCCCGATTCCTCCGCTTCCGGAAAAAAGATCCAGAAACCTGCAGTCCGCCATGTAAGGCTGAAGTATATTAAACAGCGTCTCCTTCGTCTTATCCGTCGTAGGACGCGTATTCATTCCCGGAACCGTTTTCAGCGGAAGACTCCTGCATTTGCCAGCTATTACTCTCATCTGTACGTTCTTCCTGTCATTTCTTATCTATAATCTGCTTTCAGCTGTTCCCGCCAGTCGAGATCTCCTCTCGCAAGGCCAAGGATCAGAGACTCTGCTGTAGCAATATTCGTCGCCACCGGAATATTATACTGGTCACACGTTTTCACAATCTTCCATACATCCGGTTCTTTCGGATCGATCATGACCGGATTATAAAAGAAAATCACAAGATCCATATCCCCACGTTCGATCATCTCCGTAAACTGTTTGTCTCCGCCCACCGAACCCGGCAGGAATTTATGGACATGGAGGTTCGTCACTTCCTCGATCCGCCGCCCGGTCGTTCCTGTCGCATACACCTCGTGTTTCATCAAAATTCCCTTATACGCAATGCAGAAATCCTCAATCAGACTCTTCTTGCTGTTATGTGCAATAATGCCAAGATTCATTGTTTTAACGCCCCTTCTCCTATATTCTGGTATTTATTATAACAAACAACGAAAAATTGCGCAATTCTTTCTTCTGCTTTTATAAAAATGTAATAAATTTGTTTCTTTCGTGCTTTAAATAACTGCAAACTTTTTCAGCTGTTTTTACGGCAGAACTCACAAAAAATACAATCGTCTGTCTGTCGGAAGATCCGACGAAAAACATTTCTTTCCCAGCCAAAAACTGCCAGTGTATTTTCTTTTTCCCGGCATATACTATCATCGTAACGAAACAGCAAATCACATTTCGCTTTCGTTACACCAGAACAACTGAGTAAAAAAACAAAAAAACAAAGGAGGACATGAACAATGGCAAATCGTTCATCTAATACCGCAGCAGTTCCGGAGGCAAAGGGAGCCCTGGATCGATTCAAATTCGAAGTGGCAAATGAACTGGGTGTACCGCTTACTGAAGGTTACAACGGAAACCTGACTTCCAAACAGAACGGCTCTGTCGGAGGCTATATGGTCAAGAAAATGATCGAACAGCAGGAAAGACAGATGTCCGGAACATCCGGCTCCGGCCAGTACTAATCCGGAACTCTGACAGGTGCATCGCGGCCTGAAACCGCAATCAAATAGGGAAGATTTCTTCCCTGTCCGTTACCCGGCAAATACCTGCTCGTGTAACCGCAGCAGCCGCTTGCCGGGTGTATCGCACAAAAAGCGTGAGCATTCGCGACAGCGGATGACTCACGCTTTTTTGCTTTGACTTCTCTTGAATCGCAGAACAGATCCGTTGTAACCGTCCGGCAAGCCGAACAGTCACGATCCTTTTTTACAGATCGAAGCTGCCTGTCACATCATCATTGATGACATAGTATGCCGTGTATTCTTCCGGCTTCACATAGATCCGCAGACTCTTCAGATCTGCAGCCTTTTTCCCGAAATCCTGTGTCCAGATCTCGTTGACACGTGCAACCAGGTCTTTATCATTAATCTCTCTGCCGCCGAACTGAAGGATAACGTCCTCTTTCTTCTCTGCTTTTTTCGCAGTTCTGGAAGATGTCGTTTTCTTCGCCGTAGTCTTAGCCGTTTTCGCAGGCGCCTTCTCAGCAGCCGCTTCCTTCTTTGCTGCCGGTTTTCTGCCCGGTTTCTTTTTCGGAGCCGCCTCTTTTTCCTCAGACGCTTCAACGAGGGCAACCGGCGTTACCGCTTCAATTTTTTTTGGCTCTTTTTTCTTTTCTGCTTCAATTTTCAAAGTTTCAGATTTTTTAGCTTTCTCTGTTACCTTTGGTTCTTCTTTTGCTGTCTCATTTTCCTCTGTCTTAGCCGTGGTAACTGGTGTTTTCTTTGTTGCCATTTTCCATTCCTCCCACGCTGATAAATAATTAATATTATTTCAACTCATGCATTATCATACCCTAACTGTCTCAAAATTTCAAGATTTTTTTATATTCCGATGTCGTGATGGGACAGGGAGGTAAAGTCTTCCAGGGCTTCCCGCAGGAGTGCGTGGCCGGGAAATGCCAGATCCGGATCTTCCGCCAGAAGTTTCCCGGCGGCCCGACTGGCTTTTACCAGTTCCTCGGAATCGCGGAATATATCTGCAATCGCAAATTCCATATCCCCGCTCTGCCGTGTTCCCAGAAGGTCGCCGGAACCGCGGAGTTTCAGATCTTCGTTGGCGATCAGGAATCCGTCGTTGGAATGGTTCAGGATATCCAGACGTTTGCTGGTCGCCTCGTCGGACGTCCCCTGGACAAAAATGCAGTAAGACTGGTACTCCCCCCGTCCGACGCGTCCGCGGAGCTGGTGCAGCTGTGCGAGACCGAACCGCTCGGCGTTTTCCACCATCATCACTGTGGCATTCGGCACATTGACCCCCACCTCGACTACGGTGGTCGACACCAGCACCTGTATTTCATTCTGGGCGAATCGTTCCATAATCTCGTTCTTTTCCGATGGCTTCATTTTTCCATGAAGTGCACAAACGCAAACCGTTTCCGGAAATGTATGTCTCAGGCGCTCTGTATAGTCCAAAACATTTTCCGCGTCCATTCCTTCGCTTTCCTCCACCATCGGGCAGATCACATAGGCCTGTCTTCCCTGCTCTACCTGCCGCTGGATAAAACGGTAGGCGTTGGGACGGTAACCTGTGTTTACGACGCAGTTTTTGATCGGCAGACGCCTGGCCGGCAGTTCGTCGATCACTGAGATACTCAGGTCGCCGTAGAGAATGATCGCCAGCGTTCTCGGGATCGGCGTAGCGCTCATGACCAGGACATTCGGGGGCTCACCCTTTTCCGCTAGAGCCGTTCTCTGGCGCACGCCGAACCTGTGCTGCTCGTCCGTGATCACAAGCGCCAGATTATGATACTCGACTTTTTCCTGGATCAACGCATGGGTCCCGATGACCATCCTGCAGCTTCCGTCTGCCAGCTCCCGGTAAATCTCCCGCCGTTCCTTTGTCTTCGTAGATCCGGTCAGCAGCCGGGGGCTGTAGCCGTTCAGGTCACAGGATTCCAGCAGCTGACACAGAGAATCGTAGTGCTGCCGCGCCAGAACCTCCGTTGGCACCATCAACGCACTCTGATAACCGTTCTCCGCTGCGAGGATCATCGCGAGAAAAGCCAGAACAGTCTTTCCGCTTCCCACATCGCCCTGGACCAGCCGCGCCATTCTCGCACTGCTTTTCATGTCCGTTTCAATCTCATCCCATACCCGCATCTGGGCCCCGGTCAGCGGAAACGGGAGGTTTTCGATCACGTCTTCCGTCGTCCAGACTGCATGGATCGGAAACGCGTTGCGGATATCCTCTGTCTGCTCCTTCAGGCGGCGGATCGCCAGAAGGAAAAAGAAAAATTCGTCAAACACCAGTCTCTTCCGGGCTTTCTGCAGCATATCCATATTGTCAGGGAAATGGATCTGTTCCAGCGCGAAATTGATCTCGCAAAGACCGTTTTCCTTTCGGATTTCCTCCGGCAGGTACTCCTGCTCCAGCGCCCGGTTTTCCAGCAGTTGGCGCACCGCCTTCGCAACCATTTTATTGGTCAGGCCCTTCGTCAGGCCGTAGACCGGCTGGAGATGGCTGATCATCTCCTCATATGCACCCAGGGTGAAGATTTCCGGCTGCTCCATGACCAGACGTCCGGATTTTTCCTGCACTTTCCCGCGGAATACATAGGAAGCTCCCTTTTTCAGCGTGGAGCGCAGGAATGGCATGTTGAACCAGGTCAACTGAAGGCGGACATTGTCCTGCATCAGATCCAGAAGGATCACCGATTTTCTCTGGTTGCCTTTCACCGACGGGCTGTGGGTGATCATCCCGCGGACCGCGTATTTCATCCCCGGACGGACGTCCGGAATAGGGACCGGAGGGGTATACTGGTCGTATTCTCTGGGATAATAATGCAAAAGCTGCCGCAAAGTGGTTACCCCCACCTTTGCGAACAGCTTTTCCGTTTTCTCTCCGATCCCTTTCAGACTTCTTAAAGGTTCGTCCGTCAATTTATTCCACCGAGATCACGCAGTAGTAAATCGGCTGTCCGCCGTAATTCACTTCCACGTCACAGTCCGGATACGCCTCGCCGACCATCTCACCCAGCTTTTCGGCGTCGTCCTCGCTCATATCGGCTCCATAATAAATGCTGACAAGTTCACTGTCCTCGTCCATCATCGCATCCACAACTTCCCTGGAGACAGTCAGCACATCCTGCCCGACCGCCAGGATACCGTCGTCGCCGATTCCCATGATATCTCCCTGATGGATCTCCTTATCGTCAATGTGCGTATCGCGGACAGCATACGTCACCTGTCCGGTCTTCACCGTCTTGATCGCCTCGGTCATCTCCTCGGCATTCTCTTCCGCACTCTTTTCCTGCACATATGTGATCATCGCAGTGATTCCCTGCGGCACGGTGGTCGTAGGAATGACAAAAACTTTTTTGTCCTTGGTCATCTCCTGCGCCTGATTGGCCGCCAGGATGATATTCTTGTTGTTCGGGAAAATAAATATATTCTTCGCGTGTACTTTGCCGATCGCCGTCAGCATATCTTCTGTACTCGGGTTCATCGTCTGGCCGCCCTCGATCAGATAGTCCACACCGAGTTCCTTGAAAATATCGGCGATGCCGTCCCCGATGGAAACCGCCAGGAAGCCGATCTCCTTTTCCTCTTCCTGCGTTTTCTCCTGCTCCAGTTCTTTTCTGCGCTTCTCATCTTCCGCCGCCTGCTCCTTCGCCAGCTTTTCCGCATTCTTGATCAGGCGTTCCTGATGTTCCTCACGCATGTTGTCAATCTTCATTCTCGTCAGCTGTCCGTAGGTCAGCGCTTTCGAGATCGCCTTGCCAGGATCATT
>DXEK01000070.1 GCA_019115005.1 Candidatus Fusicatenibacter merdavium
GCTGAAAAAACAGATCACGACATTCTAAGTACGTTTACGTACGTTATATTATTTTAAAGCAAATCTTCCAGAAATGCTGATGAATACGACATTTCTGGGAGATTCGTTTTCTATAAAGTGGCAAAGTCGGGAATTCCTGTGACATACAGAGAGGAAGAGAAAAAAAGTGTGATCTATTTTAAAATCAAGGATAATTTATGGAGCAGGTCACAGAAAGAAGATAACGCCAAGGATCCGGCGGCAGTATTTTATTCCGTCTGGGATGTCAAAACGGAAGCACCGGTATTGCGCTCAGAGAGGACAGATCTGCCTGAGATAGATTTAACGGGAGAAGAGAGAAACAGTGGAGTCATAGAAAAGAATGGATTTTTGATTGCTTTTCAGAAAAGCAGTAAAATTCCCGTTTTTTACGTGAGTATCAGGTCGTCGCAAGAATTAGACAGAACGGTTTCTGAACAAAGAGTGATGTCTGGATGTGTTTTGCTACTGTGTATCGGAGTATGTTTGGCTTTTATGCTCTTTAATATCTGGAGAGTTTATAATCCGATCCATCAGCTGCTGGATCAGATAGATGGCGAGAAGAAAATGAAAGTTCACATAGGCAATTACTCTTCTGAAATGCGGAATATATTACTGCAGGCGTTGGAACAGAAAATGGCGTATGAAAGTCTGGATGAAGAAAGACATATACTGGAGCAGAAAAGAAAATTTATTACGGTCCTGAGAGATAAAAAAGTGATGAAAAAACTCTTCTGGAAAGTGCAGGGTCAGTTGGTATTGATCCGAAGAAAGGCGTCAGTTGTTTTGTCAGTCTGAAATTTATAGATATTACAGCCTGCTTTTCAAACGAGAAGAATCAGAGAAATGAGGAACTTCCGATTCATTTCTGCGAAGCATTTCTGTCAAAAATACTGCAGCAGTATAACGATAAGTTTAAAAGGAATAGATGGCAGTGAGCGGATTCAAAAAATAATGAAAACGATTCGAAGACAACCACCGACGGATCTCGGCGGGTACCGTGTAATGCGATTCAGAGATTATGAAAAAAGGGTACAGACCGATTTTATAACCGGAAAAGAGGAACTGACGTCTCTTCCTCAATCAAATGTTCTGTACTTTGAATTGGAAAGAGAAGCATGGTGTTGTTTTCGCCCTTCAGGAACAGAACCCAAACTAAAAATATATTTTGGAATAAAAGGAAAAACCGAAAAAGACGCCGAGATACAACTCACTACTTTAAAAGATGCAGTAAAAAATTTTATAAACTCTACTGAAGAAAAAAATGAAAGATAATAACACAGCGCCCTGCCCCCTCCGCCTTAGTTCTCAGAAACGCACACACGGCACACCTGCCAGGCGCACGTTTCGTCCCCCCATTTTTTCTCTTGCTTTTTTGTTATATGGTTGCTATAATAAACAATATCCGGGACGGAGGTCTTACCTTCGTCCCTTTTGGTGACAATGTAAATAAATGTTTTTCAAGGAAGAGGTTGAGAAAAAATGACAAGAATAGACATTATTTCCGGATTTCTGGGCGCCGGAAAGACGACACTGATCAAGAAACTGCTGATGGACGCCCTGAAAGGTCAGCAGGTCGTTCTGATCGAGAACGAATTCGGGGAGATCGGAATCGACGGAGGATTCCTGAAGGATGCAGGGATCGAGATCCGCGAGATGAATTCCGGCTGTATCTGCTGCTCTCTGGTCGGAGATTTTGGAAAAGCGCTTTCCGAAGTAATCACCAAATATCATCCGGACCGTATCATCATAGAGCCGTCCGGTGTGGGCAAGCTGTCCGATGTCATCAAGGCTGTCAACGATGTGGAGAAAGAGGCAGGCGTCGCTCTGAACTCTGCGACGACCGTTGTTGACGTGAATAAGTGCAAAATGTATCTCCGGAATTTTGGAGAGTTCTTTGAGAACCAGGTGGAGAGTGCAGGAACCATCATCCTGAGCCGTACCGATACCGAGAAGGCGACTCCGGAAAAAATCGAGGCTGCCGTGGAACTGCTCCGCGGACTGAACCCGACTGCGACGATCATCACCACTCCGGTGGAGCAGCTGGGCGGAAAGAAAGTATTGGATACGATGGAGGGCGCGATCATCCGTCTGGATGAGCCGGAACAGGAGCATCATCATGATCACGATGCGTGCGATCATGACCACGAGCATCATCACCATGACGATGAGTGCTGCCACGACCATGAGCACCATCACCATGATCACGATGATGAGTGCTGCCACGACCATGAGCATCATCACCACGATCACGACGATGAATGCTGCCACGGTCATGAGCACCATCACCACGATTATGATGGCGAATGCTGCCATGACCATGAACATCATCATGACCATGACGGTGAGTGCGGCTGCGGCCATCATCATCACCATCATGCGGACGAAGTCTTCACCAGCTGGGGCAAGGAGACGGTAAAGACGTTTGATCAGGAAGAGATGGAGAAGATTTTGAAAGAACTCTCCGAGAATCCGGATTACGGCGTTGTGCTGCGTGCGAAAGGAATGGTTTCCGGAAAAGACGGACACTGGATCTATTTTGATATGGTTCCGGAAGAGTATGAGATCCGTGAGGGCGCTCCGGAATATACCGGACGTATCTGCGTGATCGGTTCCAAACTGAACGAGGAGAAACTGGCGGAACTGTTTTCGCTGTAAACGGTACGGGCTCGCGTCCGGAAGTGAGAGGTTCTGCGGAAACAAAAGACGGAAAATATAACAGGCAGGCCAGGCGGACTGTGATCCCGGAAGTGATCGCTTTGCCGGTCGAACGGTTATGATAAAAAAGCAGCGGTTTTTCAGACAGCCGCGGAGAATAAGGAGTAAAATATGGGAGAAGACGAAATCGATATTCCGATTTACCTGATCACCGGATTTCTGGAAAGTGGAAAGACTACTTTTATCAATTTCACGGTTGCTCAGGAATATTTTCAGATTGACGAACCGACCCTTCTGATCACCACGGAGGAAGGCGAGGTGGAATACGACGAGAAGGAGCTTCTGAAGTATAATACGGTGCTTGAGGTTGTGGAAAATCAGGAACAGTTTACACCGGATTATCTGAAGAAGCTGAAACGCCGTTACAGCCCGGAACGTGTGATCCTGGAGTACAATCCTCTCTGGAGTGTGAAAAGTCTGGAGGAGATGGAGATGCCCAGAGGATGGGGTATTGTCCAGGAGATCGTGACGGTGGACGCAAGCTGTTTCCAGATTTATATGCAGAATCTGAGCCTGAAATCTATTTTTATGGAAATGGTTCAGCATGCGGATATGGTCATGTTCAACCGCTGCCGTCCGGAGGATCCGCTGCCCTCCTTCCGCCGGAGCATTAAGGTGGTGAATCCGGCCTGTGACGTTCTGTTTGAGAACGAAGAAGGCGAGATCAATAATATCTTTGAGGATGCGATGCCGTATGATCTGGATGCGGATGTTATTGATATTGAGGATGCGGATTACGGTATTTTTTATGTGGATATGGAGGATCATCCGGAACGTTATCGTGGAAAAACGGTCCGCTTTAAGGGCAGAGTGCTGAAAAGTGAAGATGCGAAGGCAGAGTTCTTTGTACCGGGACGTATGGCAATGACCTGCTGTGCGGATGATACCACGTTTATCGGATATATCTGCGAATTTCCGAAGGCCAAGTCTCTGTTGATGGGACAGTGGGTGGAAGTGACTGCTCAGGTTGACTGGAAGTATATGCCCCAGTATGAGGGCGAAGGCCCGGTGCTGATCGCGAAGGATATCAAGTCCGCGAAAAAGCCGGAAGTCGATCTGGTATATTTTAATTGATGATGAGAGCCGCCGCAAAATCGCTTTTTGCGGCGGCTTTTTTTCTCGACCGCGCAGCTATTTGCACGCCTCACGGCGCTGCTGCGGCGTGCGAAGTGTTCAAGCCCTCAGGTTTGAGGGCAGGGGAGCGGAAGCGGGTTTGCCCGCTTTGTTTCCCATCATATTTCAGGAGGAAAAGATGTATATTATAGTAGGTTTGGGAAATCCCACGAGAAAATATGAGGGGACAAAGCACAATGTGGGCTTTGACACGATCGATTATCTTGTGGATGAATACAGGATCCCGTCCTCGGGGCTGGGGCACAAGGCAATGTATGGCAAGGGAATGATCGCAGGACAGAAGGTGATCCTGGCGAAACCGATGACCTATATGAATCTGAGCGGCGAGTCCGTGCGGGAACTGGTAAATTATTATAAGATCGATCCGGAACAGGAGCTGATCGTTATCTATGACGATATCAGCCTGGAGCCGGGGCAGATCCGTATCCGTAAAAAAGGAAGCGCCGGCGGGCATAATGGCATCAAGAATATCATCGCAAATCTCGGAACGGACAAGTTTCAGAGGATCAAGATCGGCGTCGGAGAGAAGCCGAAAGAATGGGATCTGGCGGATTATGTGCTCAGCCCGTTTTCCAAGGAGGAGCGTGCAGAGGTGGACGAAGCCATCTCCCATGCGGCGAAGGCGCTGGAACTGATGCTCAATGACGAGACGGATGCGGCGATGAATGAATACAACCGGAAGGTAGAAAGGTAATTTTGATGAAGGCGTTATTGGAACCATTGGAGCGGATCGGCCGCTTTGATGACCTGATCCGTCAGCTGAAAATGAACCGGGGCATTGTGACTGTGACCGGCGCCCTGGATTCCCAGAAAGCGCATCTCGCTGCGGGACTTTCCGAGGATGCGCCGTTTCGTCTGCTGATCGCGGAGAACGAATTAAAAGCCAAGGAACTGTACGAAGATTTCCGGTTATATGACCCGGAAGTCCTGTATTATCCGGCCAAGGACCTGATCTTTTATCAGGCGGACATCAGCGGAAACCTGCTGACCAGGGAACGCATCCGTGTGATCCAGGCGATACTTGAACGGAAAAATCTCACTGTGGTCACGAGTGTCGGCGGCTGTATGGATAAACTGCTGCCGTTGGAGGTTTTTCAGGAACACTGTATTCACCTGAAAAATGACAGTGAGCTGGATCTGGAAAAAATGAAAAGAGAACTGGTGCGCCTGGGCTACGAGAGGGAAGCGCAGGTAGAAAGCTGCGGCCAGTTTTCGATCCGCGGAGGAATTCTCGATGTCTTTCCGCTGACGGAAGAGAATCCGTGGCGCATCGAACTGTGGGGAGACGAGATCGATTCCATCCGCAGTTTTGATGTGGAGAGCCAGCGTTCCATTGAAAATCTGGATGAGATCACTATTTATCCGGCGACCGAGATGCTGCTGACCGAGAAAGCGATCGAGCGCGGAAAAAAAGCGATCGAGAAGGAAGCCAAACGCCAGACAAAATATTTTCGGGATCAGATGTTGACCGAGGAAGGAGCACGGGTGGCGCAGAATGCCAGGGATATCTGTTCCCTGCTGGACAGCGGCCTGGACTTTACCGGAGCGGAGCAGTATCTGACGTATTTTTATCCGGACACTGTGTCCTTCCTGGATTATTTCCCTGAGAACGCCAGGATTTTTCTCGACGAGCCGAACCGCATTCTGGAATGTGCCAACACTCTCGCGGAGGAATTCCGGCAGAGCATGTCCCATCGTCTGGAGAAAGGCTACCTGCTTCCGGGCCAGACCGATCTGATGGATGAGACAGGCGTCTTGTGCGCAAGGCTGAACAGGAGAAACTGTGTGGCTTTGTGCCTGATGGATGTGCGGAAAAATGAGTGGAAAATCACAGGAGAATATTCCGTCACCGTGAAATCAGTCAATCCCTATAACAACCAGTTTCCTGTGCTGGTCAAGGATCTGAAATACTGGAAACATGCCGGGTATCAGATGGTCCTCGTGTGTCCGTCCCGTACCAGGGCGCAGCGCATGGCCCAGGATCTGCAGGAGGAAGATCTTCCGGCGTTTTACAGCGAAGATCCGGAGCGGATCCTCCGTCCCGGCGAGATCATGTTGATCCACGGAAACGTCCGCCGGGGGTTTGAGTATCCGATGCAGAAGTTTGTCCTGATCACCGAGTCGGATATTTTCGGGAAAGAGCGGAGAAAAGCACGGAAAAAATCCCAGTATTCCGGACAGAAGATCCAGAATTTTTCCGAGCTGTCTGTCGGAGATTACGTAGTACACGAAAACCATGGTCTCGGAATCTACAAAGGGATCGAGAAGATCGAAGTGGACCATGTGATGAAGGATTACGTAAAGATCGAGTACGCCGGCGGAAGTAACCTGTATGTGCTGGCGACTCAGCTGGACGTACTCCAGAAGTATGCGTCTGCGGACGCGGCGAAGCAGCCGAAGCTGAACCGCCTGGGCGGGCAGGAGTGGACCAAGACGAAGACCAGGGTGCGTGGAGCCGTCAAGAATATTGCGAAAGACCTGGTGAAGCTCTACGCGGCGCGACAGTCAACGGAAGGATACCAGTACGGACCGGACACCGTCTGGCAGAAGGAATTCGAGGAAATGTTCCCCTTCGAGGAGACGGAGGACCAGCTGGCCGCTATCGAAGCGACGAAAAAGGATATGGAAAGCCACAAGATCATGGACCGCCTGATCTGCGGGGATGTGGGATTCGGAAAGACTGAGGTGGCGATCCGTGCCGCTTTCAAGGCAGTGCAGGAAAACAAGCAGGTGGTATACCTTGTGCCGACGACGATCCTCGCCCAGCAGCATTACAATACCTTTGTGGAGCGGATGAAGGACTTCCCGGTGCGGGTGGATCTTCTGTGCCGTTTCCGCACTTCCGCTCAGCAGAAAAAGACCCTGACGGATCTGAAAAAAGGGCTGGTGGACATCGTCATCGGAACCCACCGGGTTCTGTCCAAGGATGTGGAATTCAAAGATCTCGGACTTCTGATCATTGACGAGGAACAGCGCTTCGGCGTCACTCACAAAGAAAAGATCAAACAGATGAAAAAGAATGTGGACGTCCTGACGCTGACCGCGACGCCGATTCCGCGGACCATGCACATGAGTCTGATCGGGATCCGGGATATGAGCGTTCTCGAGGAAGCGCCCGGAGAGAGACTCCCGATCCAGACCTTCGTCTGCGAATACAACGAAGAGATGGTCCGCGAAGCCATCAACCGCGAACTGGCCCGCGGTGGACAGGTATACTATGTCTACAACCGGGTTCAGACGATCGTTGAGATGACGAACATGATCGCCAAGCTGGTGCCGGACGCGAACGTAGCGTTCGCCCACGGCCAGATGAAAGAACGGGAACTGGAAAAAATCATGTACGGCTTCATCAACGGAGAGATCGATGTTCTTGTGTCCACGACCATCATCGAGACCGGCATGGATATTTCCAATGTCAACACTATGATCATTCACGACGCCGACCAGATGGGTCTGTCACAGCTATACCAGCTGCGGGGACGCGTCGGCCGGTCCAACCGTACTTCCTACGCATTCCTCATGTACCGGAGAAACAAAATGCTGCGGGAAGTCGCGGAAAAACGGCTCCATGCGATCCGCGAATTCACGGAATTGGGAAGCGGCTTCAAGATCGCGATGCGCGACCTGGAGATCCGCGGCGCCGGAAACCTTCTGGGCGCCGAACAGTCCGGCCACATGGAATCCGTAGGATACGACCTCTACTGCAAAATGCTCAGCGAAGCCGTCCAGGAAGCCAAAGGCATCGAGGTAGCCGAAGACTATGAGACAACCATAGACATGAGCATCAACGCCTACATTCCCGACAGCTACATCAGCAACGAATCACTGAAACTGGACACCTACAAACGGATCGCAGCCATCGAAAACGACGAAGAGTACGAAGACATGCTGGAAGAACTGATGGACCGCTTCGGAGAGCCGCCAAAGACCGTACAGAGCCTACTCGCCGTAGCCAGCCTGAAAGCCCTCGCCCACGAAGCCTGGATCACCGAGATCAAACAACAAGAAGACACCATCCGGATCACCATGCACGACCGCGCCCGCCTCGACGTAACCGGAATCCCCGGCGTCCTGGCCGCCTATCCCGAAGAACTGACCTTCAAACCCGACCGCCCCGCCTACTTCCTCTTCCGTCCGAGAAAACGAAACGCAAAAGAAAAAATCAACATCCTGGACCGCACCAAACAAGTCGTGGAATCCCTCCACGCCCTCGCCCCCCAAAACTCTAGGGCCTGACTATAATGGACAAATACAATATTTTACCAAAAACCATTCCCGGAGCGTGTAATCGCACAACTTAAGCATTTACATGCCAAATGAAGCACAATGAACT
>DXEK01000004.1 GCA_019115005.1 Candidatus Fusicatenibacter merdavium
TCATGCGCGCCGGAAAGCTGAAAAAAGGAACTGCGATCACAGCCTTCCTTCTTGCATTTTTTGTTCTCTGCAATGCACTGACAGGGTGTTCC
This sequence comes from Candidatus Fusicatenibacter merdavium, assembly GCA_019115005.1. Lineage (GTDB taxonomy): Bacteria > Bacillota > Clostridia > Lachnospirales > Lachnospiraceae > Fusicatenibacter > Fusicatenibacter merdavium. The sequence continues at coordinate 93 of DXEK01000004.1, forward strand.
ATCCAGACGCGTTCTCCTCTGACTGATGACAGCGGAGGAACAGAGACTGCCGATTCCGGACAGAGTTCACAGGATCCCGGAGGGGAGACAGGATCCGATATACAGAGGAAGGATGCCCCTGTTACAGAGCAGGAAAGGGAAGGCGAACGGTTGGACACCGTACCTTTGGAAGATCCGTCTTTGCAGGATCAGCAGCAGAATGCTCCGGCTGGGGACCGGGGAGGGGCGGAACCATCTTCCGGCGGCATCGGTTCTTCTATGGATCTTTCCGGACAGAATGAAACGGATGAAGATCCGGACAGTGTAGCAGCTTCTTCGGGTACGCCAGATCCTGCACAGCCGGAACAGATTCCGCAGCAGCCGGCGGACCCGGAAGGAAATCCTGGTATGCCCGGGGCCGGAACAGATCCGCTGCCGTCGGCAGCTCCGGAAACGACTCCGCCGCCTGCGGAGACACCGCAGGAATCCACGCCTTCTGCGCCGGAGGTCGAACTGATCGATTACATGCACAGCAATATGGTTCAGGAATTTGCGGAAGATCTTGGAATGGAAAAGGTTCCCGGACAGATGTTTGGGGATGAAAACGGAGGCAGATACGAAAACTCTTATGCGGGAATCGAATGGACGTATGTAGATGAATCTTTTTATGACTGGGACTACCCTGAGAGAAAACATGATTTTATCGGATCCGTGTGGTGTGAAGAAAATACAGATCTCAGTGTATACGGGGTCACCTGCGGAATGGATCTGGACGAGGTGAGAAGTACGCTGAGGGATGACGGATGGAGTGTCCATGGTCTGGATCAGAATGTATTCCTGCGGGCAGGGAATTCCGGATACAACAGAGAATACCTTCAATTTGAAACAAACGGAACAACGATTACAGAGTGGTACTGGTGTAACTGGCCGGAAGGGGATCTGGAATAAGGAAGTCTGACAAAAGGGAGACAGAAAAATGATAGAAATTGTATTCAGTGAAAGTGCAGGCGGCAGCCTGAAAGCGGCGCAGACTTACGGTAAAGGAGAATGGAGCGCCTCGTCCATCGGCATGATCGGAACTGAGATGGATCCCGCCGGCGAAACAGAACTCAGGAAAGCGCTGCAGGAGGCGGAACAAAAGGAAAGGGAAGCCTGGGAGCAGGCAATTCCGCTGGGCGGAAATCCGGCGGACGTATTTTCGTTTCCGCTTGCTCTCGGCACAGGCGACATCGCGGAAGCCGGGGTCGGTTCGAAACGTCTGGAGGTTTTGAGACGGTTATTTGCCCCTTATCCTGAAAATGTCTGGCGTCCGGCGGCAGACGAGATTTACCGCGAGGCAGTGGAAAATTATCAGAAAGTAAAAGCACGCCTGGCGGCGGGAGAGACAGTCCGGATCTGGTACAGCGCTCAGCCGGATGAAATGAGCGGACTGTACTGGTTTGCCGCACAGCTGGAATGCTGGGAGGTACCTGCGGACAGAGTAGTTCTTGTAAAGCTTGAGCCGTGGGTATTGCAGGAGGACCGGGTGGCCGGCCACAGAGAATGGGGAGAAGTGGAACCGGGTGAGTGGGGAAAACATCTTTCTTCCCGGAAAACAGTCAGCCAGGCCTTTCTCACTGGCATCTCCCGGCGATGGAAAGAACTTCAGGGAGAGCATGCTGTCCTGCGCGCCGTAGTCGACGGCCGGCTCTGCAGCGTCCCGGAGGATTTCTACGATCCATGGATCCGAAAGGCAGCCGATGAGCAGGAGGATGAATTTCTGGAAAGCCGTCTGATCGGCGATGTCATCGGCAAACATCAGCTGCGGATCAGTGACAAGTGGGTCTTCCTTCGCGTGGAAAAAATGATCGAAGACGGGAAACTGCAGATCCTGACGGAAGCGCCGGAGGATCTGCCGGTTTACCACAGAATGCTGAAGAAAACAGGGAGCGTGTGAATCCCGTTAATTATTTGTACCTCTAATACAATAGGCTGCTGAGATCCTGCCCTTATCTCAGCAGCCTATTTTTTGAACTCGACAATATCGTTTAGCGTACAACCGATGATGTCGTATAGTTGCCGTCAATGATACGTAAGCGGAAACATAAGTTGCATTTCTTTTTTCCGTATATTATAATGAAAAGCAATGCGGATTGCGTGTGCCGAAAGGACGCATTGAAACGCTGCCGGCGTTTTGAATGTCTGCGCTGCGGAGAAAAATGCAGATATTTGCCGGAAAGAGAAAAAAGCGGAAAATGAAAAATAAAATGATAAACAGGATGCGGATTCATTTGGATCCGCCCAAAGGGAGGCAGTTTGGAAGGAAACTTTCAAATCTATCTCTATGACGCAGCAAGTGCGTCAGAAGGAGGGCAACATGGAAAAAGGAACCTTATATGGCGTCGGAATCGGGCCGGGGGATCCGGAACTGCTGACGTTAAAGGCGGTCCGCCTGATCCGGGAGGCGCAGGTGATCGCGTTGCCGGGGAAGGAAGCGAAGGAGACGGTCGCTTATCAGATCGCCGTGCAGGCGGTGCCGGAACTGGAGAATAAACATCTTCTGGCGGTCGCCATGCCGATGACAAAAGATAAAAAAGAACTGGAAGAAAATCACAGGAAGGCCGCGGAAGCAGTGGAGCGGGAACTGGAGCAGGGCAAGGACGTTGCTTTTTTGACGCTGGGAGACCCGACGGTCTACTCTACATATCTGTATGTCCACAAGCGCGTGCAGGCAGACGGATATCCGACCAGGATCGTCAGCGGCGTCACTTCTTTTTGCGCGGCGTCGGCGGAGCTTGAGATCGGACTGGTGGAGAATTCCCAGCAGCTTCATGTGATCCCCGCGTCGTATCAGATTGAGGATGCGCTGAAGCTTCCGGGAACGAAAGTCCTGATGAAGGCAGGGCGAAAGATGAAACAGGTCAAGAAACTTCTGGGACAGATGGATGCGGAAGTCCTGATGGTGGAAAACTGCGGAATGGAGGGGCAGCGGATCTGCCGCGGCGCGGAAGAGATTCCGGAGTCTGCCGGTTACTATTCCCTGATCGTAGTAAAGGAGAAATAAACAATGGTACATTTTGTCGGAGCAGGTCCGGGAGCGCCGGATCTTATGACTGTGCGCGGAAAAAAACTGCTGGAGCAGGCGGATGTGATCATTTATGCAGGTTCGCTGGTAAATCCGGCGCTGCTGGAAGACCGGAAAGAAGGATGTCAGGTTTACAACAGTGCGATGATGACGCTGGAGCAGGTAATCGATGTGATGAAACAGGCGGAAGAACAGGAAAAGGATGTGGTAAGGCTCCACACCGGGGATCCCAGTCTGTACGGTGCGATCCGTGAGCAGATGGATGCGCTGGACGAACTGGGGATCGCTTATGACGATTGCCCGGGCGTCAGCTCTTTCTCGGGAGCGGCGGCTGCCTTAAATATGGAATACACCTTGCCGGACGTCTCCCAGAGTGTGATCATCACCCGTATGGCGGGGCGTACGCCGGTGCCGGAACGGGAGAGCATCGCCTCCTTCGCGGCCCATCAGGCGACGATGGTGGTTTTCCTGAGCACGGGATTTCTGGAGGAACTGTCCAGAGAGTTGATCGCAGGCGGCTACACGGAGGATACGCCGGCGGCAATCGTTTATAAAGCCAGCTGGCCGGAGGAAAAGACGTTCCGCTGTACGGTGGGCACTCTGGCGCAGACGGCGAAGGAAAACGGAATTACCAAGACGGCGCTGATGATCATCGGAAACGTGGTGACACAGGGAAATTACCGGAGAAGCGACCTTTATCATCCGGCTTTTTCCACGGAATACCGGAAAGCGGAAACGTAAAGATCTGCTTAAATAACAGCAGGTGAGCGATACGCATGAAAACGTGTCAGACTGAGCAAGAGAAAAGAACATGAAATGTGCAGTGATAAGTTTTACAAGAAACGGCGCGAAGCTGAACCGGATGTTATGCCGGGAGCTTTCCAGTCAGGAGTTCCGGGTCAGCGGCTATTCCATTGAAAAATATGTTCTGCAGCCGGAGCTGCAGCCGCTGTCCGGGCCGTTGAAGGAATGGACCGGGCGGATGTTCCGGGAGGCAGATGCGCTGATCTTTATCGGGGCCTGCGGAATCGCAGTGCGGAGTATCGCACCGTTTGTCAGGGACAAAAAGACAGATCCCGCGGTGCTTGTGATCGATGAACAGGGAAGATACGCCATTTCCCTTCTGTCAGGGCATCTGGGAGGCGCCAACGAACTGGCGCAGAGAGCGGCCGGAATCCTCGGCGCAGAGCCGGTGATCACGACGGCGACGGACCGGCAGGAAAAATTTGCGGTGGATGTGTTCGCAAAGAAGAACCACCTGTATCTTGACGATATGACGGTGGCGAAGGAAGTGTCCGCCCGGATCGTTGACGGAAAGAACGTCGGATTCTATTCGGAATTTCCCTGGCGGGGAACGGTTCCGGAAGAACTTGAAGTTCTGAAAGGTGATCCGGATGACCCATTGGAAGCAAAAAAAGAAAAGGCGGGAGCGCCCCCGGAGGTCGGGATCTGTATCGCTCTTTCCGATCGGATACAGCCGTTTCCGGAAACCCTGCATCTGATCCCGCGGATCGTGACGGTCGGGATCGGCTGCAGAAAGGGGACGTCCAAGGATACGCTCCGGCTCCGGCTGGAACAGGCGCTGGAACGGGCGGATGTCTCACGGCATGCGCTTTGCCGGGCCGCGAGTATTGATTTAAAGGCGGAGGAACGGGGGATTCAGGAACTCTGTCAGGAGTACGGGATTCCTTTTCTGACTTTCTCCGCGGAGGAGCTGAGAGAGGTGCCGGGCGACTTTACATCCTCGGCATTTGTGAAGAATACGACGGGAGTGGACAATGTCTGTGAGCGGAGCGCAGTTCTTGCGGGCGGCAGACTGATCGAGAAAAAACAGGCCGGGGGCGGTGTGACCATCGCGCTTGCCGCCGGAGAATGGAGGGCAGAATTTTGAATAGCATATATGTAGTGGGCATCGGACCGGGCGCCTACGAAAAAATGACCATTGAGGCGGCAGAGGCTCTGCGGGACTGTGATGCGATCATCGGTTATACGGTCTATGTGGATCTGGTGCGGGAACATTTTCCCGGCAAGGAGTTTTTGACGACTCCCATGAGAAAAGAAGTGGACCGCTGCCGGATGGCTTTTGAGAAGGCGGAAAAAGGGAAAAAAGTGGCGATGATCTGCAGCGGCGATGCCGGCGTCTACGGCATGGCGGGGCTGATGCTGGAACTGGGCAGAGAGTATCCGGACTGTGAAGTCAAGGTGATTCCGGGCGTTACGGCGGCCACCGGAGGCGCGGCTGTGCTCGGCGCCCCCCTGATCCATGATTTCGCGCTGATCAGTCTGAGTGATCTGCTGACTCCGTGGGAGAAAATTGAGAAACGTCTGCGTCTGGCGGCGGAGGCGGATTTTGTGATCTGTCTCTATAATCCCGGCAGCAAAAAGCGGGCGGATTATCTGGAAAAAGCCTGCCGGATCATGATGGAGAGCAAGAGTAAGGATACGGTCTGCGGCATCGTTAGCCAGATCGGCAGAGAAGGAGAGGCGATGCGTGTCCTCTCTCTGGAAGAACTGATGAAAACACCGGTGGATATGTTCACGACGGTTTTCATCGGAAACAGTCAGACCGTCGAAATCGATGGCAGAATGGTGACGCCGAGGGGATATCGGTATGAGTAAGATCTTATTGTTCGCCGGTACGACGGAGGGGCGTCATGTGGCGGAATTTCTGAACCGTTACAGCCTCGCAGCAGTAGTCTGCACAGCCACAGAGTATGGAAAATGCCAGATTCCCGCCAAAGGGACGCTGGACGTGCGCAGTGAGCGGCTGTCCTCGGAAGAGATGGCACAGCTGATGCGGACGGAGGAGATCACTCTCGTCATCGACGCGACGCACCCGTACGCTGTGCTGGTTTCGGAAAATATACAGTCTGCCTGTGAGCAGACAGCCACAGAATATCTGCGTCTTCTCCGACCGGCGGAGAAGGTCGGGGAGGAAAGTATCGTGGTGGATTCCGTGGAAGAAGCTGTGGAATGGCTGAAACAGTCGACAGACCGTGTGCTGGTGACAACGGGAAGCAAGGAACTGGCAACGTTCACTGCGGTTCCGGGTTACCGGGAACGGATCTTTGCGCGGGTACTTCCGACACCGTCGGTGGTAGCCCGCTGCGCGGAACTGGGGTTTGACGCCGGACATCTGATCGCGATGCAGGGGCCGTTTTCTCTGGAAATGAATGTGGCGATGCTGCGCCAGACCGGGGCGAAGATCCTTGTGACAAAGGAGTCCGGAAAGAATGGAGGTTTCGGAGAGAAGGAAGAGGCCGCGCGGGAAGCGGGAGCCCGTCTTCTTGTGATCAGGCGGCCTTCGGAGACCACCGGAAAAAGCGAAAAAAAGATCCGTGTACTGTCAGAAGGGGAAGTCTGTGCGCTGTTGGCGAAACGGTACGGACTTGCCGTGCATCAGAAAGTAACCATCGCCGGTATCGGCATGGGCATGCCGGACAATATGACGGCGGAAGTGCAGAAAGCGATCCGCGAGGCGGACGTGCTGATCGGTGCGGGGAGAATGCTGGAAGCCGCCCGGGAGTTTCTCGGGGCAGAGAGCAGAACGCCGTCCTTCGACGCCTATCAGCCAGAGGCGATTCGGGACTTCCTGGACGCCCATCCGGAGTATGAGCGGGCGGTTTTGCTCCAGTCGGGAGATACGGGATTTTTCAGCGGGGCGAAGCGCCTGTTCCAGGTGCTGGACGGCAGGGAGATCCGGGTACTCCCGGGGATTTCTTCCGTGGTGTATCTCTGCGCGAAACTCCGGATTTCCTGGGAAGATGTCTGCCTGCTCAGTATCCATGGACGAAAGGCAAACGGTGTGGATGCGGTCCGCCATCACAGACGGACCTTTCTGCTGTCAGGGACGAAAGGCGGCGCCGCCGCATTCTGTCAGGAATTGTGCCGCTATGGCCTGGGACAGGTGACAGTTACGATCGGAGAACAGCTCTCCTATCCGGAGGAGCGGATCGTTACAGGGGCGGCGGAGGAACTTGCGAAACAGTCTTTTGAGACGCTGTGCGTGATCCTTGTGGAGAATCTCGTACCTGTTTCCAGAGAGACGGCGGGACTGCCGGATGATGCGTTTGTCCGGGGAAAAGTGCCGATGACCAAGCGTGAGGTACGGGCGGTGTCCCTGTCCTATCTGGATCTCTCAGAGGATTCTGTGGCCTGGGATGTGGGCGCAGGTACCGGTTCTGTGTCGGTGGAGATGGCGCTGCACGCATGGAATGGGACGGTGTACGCCGTTGAGCAGAAAGAGGAAGGCATCGCGCTGATCCGGGCAAACGCGGAAAAGAACGGGTGTGCCAATATCATACCGGTGCCCGGAAAGGCTCCGGAGGCTCTCGGGGAACTCCCCGCGCCGACCCATGTGTTTGTCGGCGGTTCCGGAGGCGCGCTGGAAGAAATCCTGGAAACGGCCTTGGAAAAGAATCCAAAAGTCCGGGTGGTGATCAACGCCATTTCTCTGGAGACGATCGCCGAGGCTGCACGCTGCCTGAAGCAGCTGCCGTTTGGGGAACCGGAAATCGTCTGTCTGCGGGCGGACCGGTCAAAAACACTGGGAAAAAGCCATCTGATGATGGGGATGAATCCCATCTACATTTTTGCAGCGACGGGAGGCGGATGTGATGAGAAGCAATAGAGTTATGATCGCGGCTCCGAAAAGCGGAAGCGGAAAGACCATGGTCACCTGCGGACTGCTCCGGGCGTTTCTCCTGCGGGGGAAGAAGACCGCCGCCTTTAAGTGCGGGCCGGATTATATCGATCCCCGCTTTCATGAGACCGTGGTCGGCGCTCCTTCCCGCAATCTCGATCCGTTCTTTACCGACGGGCCGACGACGCGGTATCTGTTCGGACGCCATGCGGAAACGGCGGATCTCTCGGTGATCGAGGGTGTGATGGGATTCTATGACGGTCTTGGCGGGACTTCCGAGGAAGCCAGCGCCTACGATCTGGCGCGGATCACCAGGACGCCGGTGATCCTTGTGACGGACGCCCGGGGGATGAGCCTGTCCGTCCTGGCGGAACTGAAAGGGTTTCTGGATTTCCGGAAGGACAGCGGGATCTGCGGTGTGATTTTTAACCGGATGTCGAAAAGTATGTATCAGCTTCTGGCCCCGATGGTGGAAGAGAAACTTGGCATCCGCCCGCTGGGTTACGTGCCGGAGTGTCTGGACTGTCGTCTGGAGAGCCGCCATCTGGGACTGGTGCTGCCCCAGGAGGTCAAGGATCTTTCGGAACGTCTGGACCGCCTGGCAGGAGTGATGGAGGAGACGGTGGACCTGGACGGAATCCTGGAACTGGCGTCCGGGGCGGAGGAACTGTCCACGGAAATGCCGCCGAAGCTGCAGCAGATCCTGACCGGTGAACAGGCAGAGAACATCCGCAAGACAGCGCCGGTACTCGCCGTTGCGAGGGATGAGGCGTTTCAGTTTATTTACGAGGACAATCTCCGATTGCTGGAAGAACTGGGAGCCAGGATCCGCTGGTTTTCCCCGATGCGGGACAGCCGCCTGCCCGCAGAGAGTCGGGGGGTTCTGCTCTACGGCGGATATCCGGAACTTTACGCTGAGGAACTGTCTGGAAACAACAGTATGAAGAAGGAACTGCGGGAAGCGCTGGAGCGTGGAATGCCCTGTATGGCGGAATGCGGGGGATATATGTATCTGTCTGACGAGATGGAAGATATGGAAGGGCGTGTCTGGCCAATGACCGGAGCGGTTCCGGGTAAAGTTTTCCGAACGGAAAAGCTGGGCAGGTTCGGATATGTCCGTCTGGAAGCGGTGCAGGGAGGTGTGCTGGGCAGCGGCTGCGGTCCGCTGCGCGGCCATGAATTCCACTATTTCGACAGCACTGACTGCGGTTCTGCGTTTCACGCACAGAAACCGAACCGGAAACGGGGCTGGGACTGCATCCATGGAACAGAGACCATGATGGCAGGATTTCCCCATCTGTATTATTATGCCTGCCCGGATCTGGCCGTGGAATTTCTGAAAAAATGCTGTGAATATGGAGGAACGAAATGATGTGGCTGACATTGGCGGCGCTGTTGACCGGCTATATACTGGATCTTCTGTTTGGAGATCCCCGGCAGATTTATCATCCGATCCGGATCATCGGAAATCTGATCTCGGTCCTGGAAAAAGGAATCCGGAAAGTGTTCCCGAAAACTCCCGGCGGAGAACTGGCAGGAGGTGTGGTACTGGTTCTTCTGACCGTCGGGATCAGCACCGTGGTCCCGGCTGTTTTGCTGGCCATAGCTGCGTGGATCCATCCGGCTGTTTACTGGGCGCTGGCGTCCTTCTGGTCCTGGCAGATCCTGGCGACAAAGTCTCTGAAGACGGAGAGCATGAAAGTTTACGCGCCGTTGAAAGCCGGAGACCTTCCGGCGGCCCGGTATGCAGTCTCAATGATCGTCGGAAGAGATACAGAGCGGCTGAGTGAAGAAGGCGTCGCAAAGGCCGCGGTGGAGACGGTTGCGGAGAACACGTCTGACGGGATCGTCGCGCCTCTGATCTTTCTGGCGATCGGCGGCCCGGCGCTCGGTTTTCTGTATAAATCTGTCAATACGATGGATTCCATGGTCGGATACAAGAATGACAAATATCTTTATTTCGGACGTGCTGCGGCGCGGCTGGACGACTTGCTGAATTTTTTTCCGGCCAGGATCAGCGCCTGGCTGATGATCGCGGCTGCAGCGGTTCTCGGAATGGATGGAAGGAACGCGAAAAGGATCTACCTGAGAGACAGACATAATCACGCAAGTCCGAATTCCGCACAGACAGAGGCGGTGATGGCCGGAGCGCTTCGGGTGCAGCTGGCCGGAGACGCATGGTATTTCGGCAAGCGGTATGAAAAGCCGACCATCGGCGATCCGTTCCGGTCTGTGGAGCCGGAGGACATCGTCCGCGCAAACCGGCTGATGTATCTGACTTCATTTTTCGCACTGGCGGTATTCGGTATTCTGCGGGCGGCAGTCTGCCTGGTGCTATGATGCCGGGGTCACAAAGTGCGGAACAATGCAGCATTATCATGAGATAAAAGCAGAAACCATAGCAGTATTCTGCCGATGTGCAGTACAGATATGTTTCGGAAAGAAAGGTACGATACATGAAAGAAAATCCCCACGGAGGAGATATCTACTCCGGAGACTATAGTTTTGATTTTTCCGTAAATGTCAACCCGTTCGGACCGCCGGAGTCGGTGCGCCGGGCGGTGCGGACTTCCGCGGATCTGCTGGACCATTATCCGGACACCTGCTGCAGGGAGCTCCGTGCGGCGCTGTCCCGGAAGCTTTCTGTCCGGCAGGACCGTCTGATCTTCGGAAACGGAGCGGCGGAGCTGATCTATGCGCTGGTACAGGCGGTGCGCCCGAAAAAAGCGCTGGTCACGGCGCCGGGGTTCGCGGAATATGAGGCGGCGCTGAACGCTGTGGACTGTGAGATTCAGTTTTATCCGCTGAAGCCGGAAAACGGCTTTCTGCCGCAGGAAGATTACCTGGACCGGATCGCGCCGGAGACAGATCTGATCTTTTTATGCAGTCCCCACAATCCGTCGGGAACTGTGCTGTCCCGGGACTTTCTTCTGGAAGCGGCCCTGCGGGCAGAACGGTGCGGAGCGGTCCTTGCGGTGGATGAATGTTTCTGGCAGTTTGTGACAGAAGAGAACCGTGTGACACTGCTGGATGCGGTGGAGGAGCATCCTTCTCTGTTTCTGCTCCATGCGTTCACGAAAACTTTCGCGATGCCGGGACTGCGGCTGGGTTACGGCGTGACCGCCAATGACGGGCTGCTGAGGGACATGGAGCGGCAAACGCAGGCGTGGAATGTTTCCATACCGGCGCAGCTGGCGGGAACCGCAGCGCTGGAAGAAACGGAATATGTAAAGCGAACGGCCGGCGCGGTCGCTGCGGAGCGGGAATACCTGAGACGGGAAATGAGACGGCTGGGACTTACCGTATATCTGTCTCAGGCAAATTTTCTGCTGTTTCAGGGACCGGAAAACCTGAAGGAACGGTGCCGGGAGAAGAAAGTCCTGATCCGGGACTGCCGGAATTACCGGGGACTGTCCGCGGGATGGTTCCGGATCGCTGTAAAGCTTCACGAGGAAAATACCGTGTTGATCCGGACGCTGGAGGAAATCCTTACAAATTGAATTACCGGGAGGGAAGACAGAAGATGGCAAAAGTGATAATGATACAGGGAACAATGTCGAATGCCGGGAAGAGTCTGCTGGCGGCGGGGCTTTGCCGGATCTTTCATCAGGACGGTTACAGAGTCGCGCCGTTTAAATCTCAGAATATGGCGCTCAATTCCTTCATTACCCGGGAGGGACTGGAGATGGGAAGAGCGCAGGTCATGCAGGCGGAGGCCGCCGGCATCGAGCCGTCGGTTCTGATGAATCCGATCCTGCTGAAGCCTACCAACGACACCGGGAGCCAGGTGATCGTGGAGGGCGAAGTTCTGGGAAATATGAACGCACGCGATTACTTTGCATTTAAGAAAACACTAATCCCAAAGGTGAAAAGTGCCTATGACCGTCTGGCAGAGCAGAACGACATTATTGTGATCGAAGGGGCCGGATCGCCGGCAGAGATCAATCTGAAAGCGGACGATATCGTAAATATGGGACTGGCGAAGCTGGTGCATGCGCCGGTGCTGCTCGTGGGCGATATCGACCGCGGCGGTGTGTTCGCGCAGCTTGTGGGAACCATCGAACTGCTGGAGCAGGAGGAGCGGGAATTGGTCAAGGGGCTGATCATCAATAAATTCCGCGGAGACAAGACCATTCTCGATCCCGGTGTGGAAATGCTGGAAGAGAGAACCGGCATCGACGTGGTCGGCGTCGCCCCATACCTGAACATTCAGGTGGAGGATGAGGACAGCCTGACGGAGCGCTTTTCCGGCAGCCAGGAGGTGAAACTTCTCGACCTGGCGGTGCTCCGCCTTCCGCGGATCTCCAATTTTACGGATTTCAATCCGTTTGAGATGATTCCCGGCGTTTCCCTGCGGTATGTCTCTCATGTGTCTGAACTGAAACATCCGGATCTGATTTTCCTGCCCGGCACGAAAAATACGATGGAAGATCTTCTGTGGATGCGCTCGTCAGGTATGGAAGCGGCGGTCAAAAAGGCGGCAGCGGCCGGTACGGTGATCTTCGGGATCTGCGGCGGTTACCAGATGCTCGGGGAGACACTCAGCGACCCTGACGGCGTCGAGGCGGGCGGAACAATTCCGGGAATGAGTCTGCTGCCGATGGAGACCGTGTTCACGAAACAGAAGACGCGTACGAGAGTTGACGGAACTTTCTGTCAGGTGGGAGGAAAGCTTTCCGGCCTGTCCGGGATGCCTCTGGAGGGTTACGAGATCCATATGGGGCAGACGGTGAGAAAAGATGGGCTGCAGGCACTGACGGAGATCTGTGATACAGTCGCTGGGGCATCCAAGGAGGACGGCGCCTGGAGGGAGCAGATTTACGGTTCTTACGTGCACGGGATCTTTGACCGCGAGGAGGCTGCGAAGGCGCTGGTGACGTCTCTCGGCGCTGCGAAGGGCGTCGATATGAGCGAGGCAGACGCCGTGGATTTCAGGGCGTTTAAGGAGACACAGTACGATCTTCTGGCGGATGCGCTGAGAGAACATTTGGATATGGAGAAAATTTACCGGATTCTGGAAGAAGGAGTGGAGATGTGATGAAAGTAGAACTGGAAAACGTAAAACCGATGGACATTGAGAAACGAAGCTTTGAGATCATCACAGAAGAACTGAAGGAACAGGGGATCGTCCTGCCGGAAGAGACAGAATGGATCACAAAGCGGTGTATCCATACCAGCGCTGATTTTGATTATGCCAGGAATCTTGTGTACTCCGAGCATGCGGTGGAAAAAGCGCTGGATGCGATCCGCCGTGGCGCGACGATCGTCACGGACACGCAGATGGCAAAGGCGGGGATCAACAAAAAATCCCTGGCCCGCTTCGGTGGTGAAGTGAAATGCTTTATGGCGGATGAGGATGTGGCTGAGATCGCGAAGAAAAACGGCACGACCCGGGCGGTCGCTTCGATGGACAAGGCGGCTTCCCTGGAAGGGCCGGTGATCTTCGCGATCGGTAATGCACCGACTGCGCTGGTGCGCATCTATGAACTGGTGCAGGAAGGAAAGCTTCATCCGGAACTGATTATTGGCGTTCCGGTGGGATTTGTCAATGTGGTTCCGTCAAAAGAACTAATCCTTTCGCTGAACGTACCGTCGATCGTGGCGAGAGGACGCAAGGGAGGAAGCAATATTGCGGCGTGTATCTGTAATGCGCTGCTGTATCATTTATAAGCGGGACGGCCGCCGCGGGAGCAGGCGGCTGTGCTTTTTCAGGAATTCTGATGAGCGGCTTCCCGGGCGTGGCGGACTAGGAGGGCGCGGATCCCGGAGTATTCGCCGAGACCTTTCATGTGGCATTCGACGGTAAAGCCTTCGGCCTCGAACTGGCATTTCCAGGAATCGGGATCATCGCCGGACATGTCGTTGCTTGCGTGGTCACCGGCTACGATCATAAAGGGCGCCAGGTGGACCTTTTGGGGATGATAGCTGTGTACCTGGCGCAGCAGGGAATGCATGGAAGGGTAGGCTTCCACGGTGCCCAGGAAGACGTTGCTGTATCCCATATCTTTGAAGGTGTAGTCCAGCGCTGCGTAGATGGCGTTGGCGTAGTGGGTCGTTCCGTGTCCCATGAAGACAAGAACTTCGTCTTCCGGAAGATGCCACTCGTCCATGACGGCGCGGATCGCGGCTTCGTTGTCTTCCACACTGGTGAGCAGCGGAGTTCCGAAAGAGATGGAATTCAGTTCGGAGGCGTAGCCCATGATGTCTTCTTTCATCAGGTCGTTTTCAATCCCGTTGATCACGTGGGTGGGCTGGACGATCAGGTCGGTTACGCCGTCGGTGATCATTCGTTCCATCGCTTCTTTTACATTGTCGATGTGTATGCCGTCCCGTCTTTCCAGTTTTCTGAGGATCATTTTGCTGGTCCATGCGCGGTAGAGATGTGCCTCGGGAAACGCATTTCCGATCTCAGCTTCGATCTGATCGATGGTCTTCTCGCGCGTTTCGTGGAAACTGGTGCCGAAGCTGACGACAAGCACTGCTGTCTTTTTCTCCCCGGATCCTGTATCCCTGTGACGGCGGTAGGAAGCGGTCGGCACAGAGGCGATATCCTGTTTTAACTCCTCGACTGTGCGGGGAAGGGAAAGTCCCGGATTCAGCACAGCTTTTTTGCAGAGATCTTCAAAAATCTGAAGAACCACAGGCATGTGGAGCCCTGCTGCGGAGAGCGCCCTCTGATTGACGAGAACGTCTTTGGGCGCGCCTTGTATGAGAAGTTCGCCGTTTTCCAGCAGGATCACATCGTCCGCCCAGCGAAGGGCAAAGTCTGTGTCATGGGAAACGGCCAGGATCGTGGTTCCCGCAGCAGAGAGTTCCTCAAGACGTTTCAGGATCCTCTCCTGATTTCGGACGTCCAGTGTCCCGGGCAGATCCAGCAGAAGCAACTCAGGCTTCCCCTGAAGAACACGGCAGATCTGTTGAAAACTTTTCTGTCCGTCGGAAAGCGCCGCGGAAGACGGGCGATCGGAAGGATCACTGTCACAGCCGCATACGCCGGCAGGAACTGCATGAGAACAGACAGTTCCGTCAGAAAGCTTCAGAAAATATGCGGTATTCTGCTGCAATAACTGTAAGCCTGCTGCACTGTAATCGTACGGAAGTCCGTCCCGGAAAATGGTTCCCTCTGACGGTCTTTCGAGACCGGCGAGACAACGAAGCAGAAGAGATTTGCCGGATCCGTTTGCGCCCATCAGCACAGCTTTGCGGCCTTTGCGCAGTTCCAAATCCAGATTTTTCAGCAGGGTTGTTCCATCGGAATCGACCACGCTGACGTTTTCCAGGCGAATGGCGGTATTTTGCATTTCCATAAGAAAATTCTCCTTTTTATCTTGGGTTGATCGTACACAAAAACAGGCCCGCACGACGGCGGTCCCTCCGCTTGAAAAACTGCCCGGAGATTTTTCCGCGAATCTTCGGGCAGCCGCCTGTTTTCCATTATAGTAACATTTCGGAAAAAGCTTGTCAATTCCATAAAGAGGATGCCGCAACCGTGAGCAGTTTTACCGAAAAATCTCAAAGAGAGATCAAGCGGATGGAAGATGTGATTTACACCTTGTTGAAACTGGCGCAGCTGGACGCAGGAATGATCCAGATGGAAAAGGCCCCGGAAAATCTTTCTGTTCTTATGCAGGATGTTCTGGAACGCTTTGAAACCTGGTCGGAACGGGAGCATAAAACAATTACGCTTTCCGGTAAAGAAGATGTTGTTTTATCCTGCGACGCTCTATGGATATCGGAAGCCATCGGCAATATTGTAAAAAATGCCCTGGAGCATACAGAAAAAGGCGGCCATATTGAAGTAAAATGGCGCCAATCCCCTTTAATGACACAGATTGAGATTTCTGATGATGGAAAAGGAATACACCCGGAAGATCTGTACAACATTTTCAAACGGTTTTACCGCAGTCGTTTTTCTTCGGATGTTCATGGCATTGGCTTG
>DXEK01000071.1 GCA_019115005.1 Candidatus Fusicatenibacter merdavium
GATCATCAGTAAATCTATATAGAGCAGCGGTACAGGAATCCCGGAGAAAGAGAGGTTTGTCCCCTCTTTCTTCGGGATTTATAAGAAAAAAGGAGTAGGAGTCATGAGTCAAACAGCATTTATTTTCCCGGGACAGGGCGCCCAGGAGCCGGGAATGGCAAAAGATTTTTATGAGAATTCCGCCAGCGCCAGAGAAGTGTTCGATCAGGCTGAGAGCCTGCTGGGACTGGATATGAAAAAACTCTGTTTTGAGGAAAACGAGGAACTGAACATAACGGAGTATACACAGATCGCTCTGCTGACTACATGTATGGCGATGGAGCGGGTAGTGCGCGAGCAGGGTCTGGCTCCGCAGGTGACGGCAGGTCTGAGTCTCGGTGAATACTGCGCGATTGTGTCTGCCGGAGGTATGGAACTTTCTGATGCAATGCGTCTTGTCAGAAAGAGAGGAATCCTGATGCAGGAAGCGGTTCCGGCCGGAGAAGGCAGCATGGCTGCGGTGCTCGGCATGGATGGCCCTTCCATTGAAAAGGTTCTGGAAGGCCGTGACGGCGTGTGGATCGCCAATTACAACTGTCCGGGACAGATCGTTATCACTGGATATAAAGCTCCGGTGGAGGAGGCGTCCAAAGCGCTTCAGGAAGCGGGGGCAAAACGGGTTCTTCCGCTGAAGGTCAGCGGACCGTTCCATTCTCCGCTGATGAATCCGGCGGGAGAAGGACTGAAAGAAGTCTTTGCCGGAATGAAGCTGTCATCCCTGGAACTTCCGTACGTGACAAACGTTACTGCGGAATATGTCAATGATATCGGGCAGACCGAAGATCTCCTGATCCGTCAGGTGTCCTCTTCTGTCCGCTGGCAGCAGAGCGTTGAGGCGATGATCGCCGCAGGAGTCGATACGTTTGTGGAAATCGGCCCTGGCCGTACGTTGACAGGATTCCTGCGTAAGATTGACCGCCAGGTGAAAGGATATAACATCCGTACCTGGGATGAGATGCAGAAGGTATGTGAGGAACTGGCGAAGTAACAGGCCTGAAAAGAAAGGGATTATGACATGTTAGAGGGAAAAGTAGCAGTAGTTACCGGCGCGTCCCGCGGGATCGGAAGAGCGATCGCTCTGCGGCTCGCAAAGGAAAAAGCGTCGGTTGTGATAAATTATAACGGTTCAAAAGAAAAAGCGGACGAAGTAGTCCGTGAGATCGAAGAGGCGGGCGGGACTGCCTGTGCGATCCAGTGCGATGTCTCTGATTTCGCGGCGTGCGAAGCCTTTTTCCAGGAAGTCACGGGCCGTTTCGGAAGAGTGGATATCCTGGTCAATAATGCAGGTGTGACAAGAGACGGTCTTCTGATGAAAATGTCAGAGGAAGATTTTGACAAGGTAGTGAATACAAATCTGAAAGGGACCTTCAACTGCATCCGTTTTGTGTCCAGAACGATGCTCCGCCAGAAAAGCGGGCGGATCGTCAATATGTCTTCCGTAGTCGGTGTTGCGGGAAACGCAGGACAGGCCAACTATGCAGCGTCTAAAGCGGGAGTCATCGGTCTGACCAAGGCTGCAGCGAAGGAACTGGCATCCCGTGGAATCACAGTGAATGCGATCGCCCCGGGATTTATCGAGACAGACATGACAGCTGTGCTCTCCGAAAAGGTACGGGAAGCGACGGCGGCGCAGATCCCCATGGGACATTTCGGCAGCGCGGAGGATGTGGCGGATCTCGCAGCATTTCTGGCTTCTGATGAAGCAAAATATATTACCGGACAGGTGATCCATGTAGACGGCGGCATGGCAATGTGATCAAATATAACCGGGACGGCCGTTTCGCGGACGAAAAAGGCGGACGGCGGTGATATGGCAGGAGGTAAAGTGATGAAAAGAAGAGTTGTTGTGACCGGATTGGGAGCTGTGACCCCGATCGGTAATAATGTAGATGATTTTTGGAAGAGTGTCAGAGAAGGAAAATGTGGCATCGCGCCGATCACCCGTTTTGACACCACAGATTATAAAGTACATCTTGCGGCGGAAGTCAAAGATTTTAATGTCAAAGACTTTATTGATTTCAAGACGGCAAAGAGAATGGGACGTTTCTCTCATTATGCGATCGTAGCTTCCCGTGAGGCGGTTGCGGACGCAGGGCTGGATATGGCGAAAGAGGATGTCTATCGTGTGGGCGTTATGATCGGCTCCGGTGTCGGAGATCTGGAGGCCAGCGAGGCAGCGGAGGCAAAGATCCTGGAAGGCAAACCGTCCAGAGTCAATCCGTTCACGGTTCCGATGATGATCGCAAACATGGCGGCCGGCAACGTGGCCATCGATCTGGGTGCGAGAGGAAAATGTACTTGTGTCGTGACTGCATGTGCCAGCAGTACCCATTCCATCGGAGATGCGTTCCGTGCGATCCAGTATGGAGACGCGGACGTCTGCATCACCGGCGGAGCAGAGAGCAGCATCTGTCCTCTGGGCGTGGCGAGCTTTACCAGCCTGACTGCGTTGTCCCAGACTGAGGACCCGACGAGAGCATCTATCCCGTTTGACAAGGACCGCAACGGATTTGTCATGGGCGAGGGCGCCGGAATCGTTGTGCTGGAAGAATTGGAGCATGCAAAGGCCAGAAACGCGAAGATCTATGCGGAAGTTGTCGGATATGGCGCGACCTGTGACGCATATCACATCACCGCACCGATCGATGACGGAAGTGGAGCTGCGAAGGCGATGGAGCTGGCGATGAAAGAAGCGGGTATCCAGCCTTCCGACGTGACCTATATCAATGCTCACGGAACCAGTACACACCTGAACGACCTGGTGGAGACAAGAGCCGTCAAGGCGGCGTTCGGCGATGCGGCGAAAGACGTTGTCATCAACTCAACGAAATCCATGATCGGTCATCTGCTGGGAGCAGCCGGCGGCGTGGAATTTGTTACCTGTGTGAAATCCATTCAGGACGGATTTATCCATCAGACCATCGGTTCTGTAGAATCCGAGGAGGAATGTGATCTGAATTATGCGATCGGCGCTCCGGTAGAGAAACCGGTGGAATACGCGATGAGCAATTCTCTTGGCTTCGGCGGACATAATGCGAGCCTGCTGATCAAAAAATACGAGGAGTAAAGAATATGGAATTTGAGCAGATTATCAAAATCATAGAAACCGTTTCAAACTCTTCTCTGACTTCGTTCCATTACGAGGCGGCAAACGGTGAGAAGATTGATATCGATCGTGCGGCAGGCGCTGCTCCGGCAGCAGTTCCGGCTGTTTCTGCCGGAACAGAAACTTCGGCAGCTGCTGTCAGCGCGGCAGCAGGAACGTCTGCAGCAACAGTTGTATCTGCAGGTGCGCCTGCTGTGGTGTCTGCAGTATCCGCTGCAGGAGCTGCCAACGCAGAAACCGGAGCAGCCGCATCTGCTGCAGTGACACCTGCGGCAGGGGAAGCTGACCTGGCGGACAACCTGAAAGAGGGAAATATGGTGAAGTCTCCTCTGGTCGGAACTTTCTATGCGGCGCCGGCGGAAGATGCAGAACCGTACGTCAAGGTAGGCGACCATGTGAAGAAAGGGCAGACCCTGGGTATCGTGGAAGCGATGAAACTGATGAATGAGATTGAGAGCGATTATGACGGAGTTGTGACCGCGATCCTGGTACAGAACGGAGATACAGTGGAATACGGAATGCCTCTGTTCTGCATCGCCTGAGGAGGTGCAGTATGAATAGCCTGAATACGAAACAGATCATGGAGATCCTTCCCCACCGCCATCCGTTTCTCCTGGTGGACGAGATTGAAGATTTCGTCCCCGGAGAATATGCTGTGGGATATAAATGTGTAACTTACCGGGAAGACTTTTTCGCCGGACATTTTCCGCAGGAACCGGTCATGCCGGGAGTGCTGATTGTCGAGGCGCTGGCACAGACCGGAGCGGTAGCGATCCTTTCTCTGGAGGAGAACAAGGGCAAGATCGCGTTCTTTGGCGGAATCAATAAATGCCGTTTCAAAGGAAAAGTGAAACCTGGAGATAAACTGCGTCTTGAGACGAAGATCATCCGCCGCAAGGGACCTCTGGGGGTTGGAGAAGCTACTGCAACTGTTGATGGAAAAGTGGTAGCCAGCGGCGAACTGACATTTATGGTAGGTGATGCGGAATGATTAAGAAAGTATTGATTGCCAACCGCGGCGAGATTGCGGTTCGGATCATCCGTGCCTGCCGGGAGATGGGGATCGAGACGGTCGCTGTCTATTCGGAAGCAGACCGGGAAGCGCTGCACACGCAGCTTGCGGACGAGGCGATCTGCATTGGTCCTGCGCCTTCCAAGGACAGTTACCTGAATATGGAACGGATCATCAGTGCTACACTGGTATCCGGCGCTGATGCGATCCATCCGGGGTTCGGCTTTCTGTCCGAGAACAGCAGATTTGCGGAGCTCTGCAGAAAATGTAATATTACTTATATCGGTCCGGCGCCGGAGGTCATCGAAAAGCTTGGCAATAAATCGGAGGCCAGGAACACGATGATGGCGGCCAACGTGCCGGTGGTGCCGGGAAGCAAGGAGCCGATCTATGAAGTGGAAGACGGACTGGCGATTGCAGATCAGATCGGATATCCGGTGATGATCAAAGCGGCGCTCGGCGGCGGCGGAAAAGGAATGAGAACCGCGGAAAACCGGGAAGAGTTTGCGTCATCCTTTGCAACCGCTCAGAAGGAAGCCCAGATGGCTTTCGGAGACGGAACCATGTATGTGGAGCGCTTTATCCGGCATCCGCGTCACGTAGAGTTTCAGATCATGGCGGACAGCTTCGGCAATGTGGTG
This sequence comes from Candidatus Fusicatenibacter merdavium, assembly GCA_019115005.1. Classification (GTDB taxonomy): domain Bacteria; phylum Bacillota; class Clostridia; order Lachnospirales; family Lachnospiraceae; genus Fusicatenibacter; species Fusicatenibacter merdavium. The sequence goes on from DXEK01000071.1 coordinate 4,799, forward strand.
CATCTGGGCGAGCGTGACTGTTCGATCCAGAGAAATCACCAGAAGATGATCGAGGAGTCTCCGTGCATCGCGCTGAACGATAAACTGAGAAAGAAAATGGGAGACGCGGCGGTGCGTGCGGCCAAGGCGGCTCATTACGAGAATGCCGGAACGATCGAGTTCCTGCTTGAGCCGGATGGAAACTTCTATTTTATGGAGATGAACACCAGGATCCAGGTGGAGCATCCGGTGACAGAGTGGGTGACGGGGATCGACCTGATCAAGGAGCAGATCCGTGTGGCGTCAGGACTTCCTCTTTCTGTAAAGCAGGAGGACATTGTACTGAGGGGCCATGCGATCGAGTGCCGGATTAATGCGGAAAATCCGGAGAAGAATTTTCGCCCCTGTCCGGGAACGATCACAGACGTTTATCTTCCGGGCGGCTTCGGCGTACGCGTGGACACGGCGATCTACAATGGATATACGGTGCCGGCATATTATGACTCTATGCTGGCAAAACTGATCGTACACGGAAATACCAGGGAGGAAGCCATCGCGAAAATGCAGACGGCCCTCGGGGAAGTGGTGATCGAAGGGATCGACACCAACGTGGATTACCAATATGAGATCCTCAATGATCCGGATTATATCGCCGGAAACATTGATATTGAATTTATAGAAAGGCTGGGTTAAGGCATGAAGCTGGAAAGATATTTTAAAAAGACACGATCAAAGGCTGCTGTTCTTTTCGATAACGACGGGGCAAACGATGAAAACCGGCCGGAAGCGCCGCTGGGGATCCTGAAAAAATGCAACGCCTGTAAGTCTGCTATCTTTACGGAGGACGTGAAGAGAAATTATTATATCTGTCCAAAATGCCATAACTACTTCCGGGTACATGCGTGGCGGCGGGTAGAGATGATCGCTGACGAGGGCAGCTTTGAGGAATGGGATCATGATATGAAATCCTCAAATCCGTTGAATTTCAAGGGATATGAAGAGAAGGTCCGGGCGCTTCAGGAAAAAACGAATCTGGCCGAGGCAGTCCTCACCGGAAAAGCGAAAATTCACGGCATGGATGTGGTGCTCGGAATCTGCGACGGCCGTTTCATGATGGCAAGTATGGGCGAAGTGGTCGGAGAGAAGATCACCCGCGCAGTGGAACGGGCGACCCGGGAGAAACTTCCGGTGATCCTCTATGCATGTTCCGGCGGCGCCAGAATGCAGGAGGGGATCGTCTCTCTGATGCAGATGGCAAAGACTTCTGCGGCTCTGAAATGCCACAGTGAGGCAGGCCTGCTGTATATCACCGTTCTGACAGAGCCGACGACCGGCGGCGTGACCGCCAGCTGGGCGATGCTGGGCGATATCATTCTTGCGGAGCCTAATGCACTGATCGGATTCGCAGGTCCGCGTGTCATCGAGCAGACGATTGGCCAGAAACTGCCCAAAGGTTTCCAGAGGGCGGAGTTCCTGCTGGAGCATGGGTTTATCGACGCGATCCTGGAACGAGAGACTTCCCGTGATACGCTGGCGGAACTTCTGAGACTTCACGGCGGGGAGAAATCGGATACTGCGGGCGTTTCCGATGGAAACAAAGAAGAGCAGACGGATCGTCTCGGCGGCGGAGAAGTGCCGCTGACATCCGCGTTTTCCGGTCAGACCGCTGACATAAAAGCTGCAGAAAAAGGATATTCGGAAGAAGATTCCGAGGATCTGGACGCTTTGGCAGATCTGGAACGCCTTGACGGTCTGCGTTCAGGCCGCGCCGGCGGAAGATCTGCAGCAGGCAGTGCCGAAATGAGCGCATGGGATCGTGTGGAAAAAGCGCGGAAAAAAGATCGTCCGGTGGGAACGGATTACATTGACGCGCTGTTTGAAGGATTTCAGGAATTTCATGGAGACAGGGGCTTCCGGGACGACCCGGCAGTCGTCGGAGGCATTGCCTGGTTCCATGGGCGCCCTGTGACAGTGATCGCTGAGGCAAAAGGAACGACGACAAAGGAGAATGTGCGGAGAAACTTCGGGATGCCTTCTCCGGAAGGGTACCGGAAAGCGCTGCGGCTGATGAAGCAGGCGGAAAAATTCCACCGCCCGGTGATCTGCTTTGTAGATACGCCAGGCGCATTTTGCGGCATGGAGGCGGAAGAACGCGGCCAGGGCGAAGCGATCGCGAAGAATCTTTTTGAAATGTCAGATCTGAAAACGCCGATTTTATCCATGGTGATCGGGGAAGGCGGCAGCGGCGGCGCACTGGCACTGGCAGTCGCAGACGAAGTGTGGATGATGGAGAACGCGATCTATTCCGTTCTGTCTCCGGAAGGATTTGCCTCGATTCTGTGGAAAGACAGTAAACGGGCAAAAGAAGCGGCTCAGGTTATGAAGCTGACCGCGCAGGATCTGAAGAAACTGGGAATCATTGAGAAGATCATCGATGAACCCGATCATCTGACACGGGAGAACTTCCCGATCGTGTGTGAAAAATTGGAACAGGATATCGAAGGATTCCTGGACAAATATACAAAATATGAGACGGAAAAATTAACGGAACGGAGATACCAGAGATTCCGGAAGATGTGACTGCTGCTCAAAAACGGCGAATAAACGGACAGCGAATGCATTGAATGACAGAACACCCTCGGAGGAGAATGCGGACAGAAAGTCCGCGGAAATCTTCCGGGGGTTTTCTGCCCGCAAACAGAAGATTCAGTGTAACATTCCGCAGGCCGAATGATTGCGATTCGGGAAAGATCAGTTCAGAAGGTCCCTGACTTCCCGCTCTGTCATCTGGCAGATATCAGCAATTTCTGCTGCGGTTTTGCCCTGAGCAGATAATTGAAACACACGTTTTGCTCTTTTCAAATTTCCGTGGGAAGCATGAGTTACAGCTTATGGATGGCGGTCCTCAGTCCTGTGAGCGGCGCGGCTGCCGACGTGTTTTCTGTCCCGGCGGCTTTTCTGGGACTGGGACTGATCGTGATCATCCTGTCCTGGGGATACGTGTTACAGACCGCGCGAAAGAAAGTATCGTAAAGTAAAGAGAATCTTTGTAACAGTTCAGATGGCTGAACTGTTACGAATCTTTGCGGTAAAATCGGCAGGTACAGCGAGTGGTATTTATACAGTGAGTTATTGGTATTTCCGGATGATCAGATTCATGGCGTCCCACTTTTTCTCCATATCTTCAACCAGACGAAACTGTGTCCGGCACCGGTCCAGGTTGTGGTGTTCCCGGCGGATTTTGTAATAATGATCGCCTTCCAGATAATCGGTCAGGAAACGGATCCCGCACTCGAAAGTCATGAGTTTGGCGCCCATCGGGAGCAGAAGGATTTCCTGATGTGTCAGCTGGCCGGCGCATCCTTCCAGAAAGCCTTTGACATACATTTCGTAGAGCGTCAGATCACAGGATACCTTCGAGAGATCCTGCTCGTCTTCCGCTGCTGTACTTGCGCCAAAGCGGATGGAATCGCCGAAATCATTCATGGCCAGACCCGGCATGACAGTATCCAGATCGATGACACAGATGGCTTTCCGGGTTTTGTTGTCGATCAGGAGATTGTTCAGTTTGGTGTCGTTGTGGGTTACACGCAGGGGGATCTCATCCGCTGCCTGGAGCCGGTTGAAAACGCCTGCAAGCTCTTCACGGGCGAGCACAAATTCAATTTCCTTCTGAACGCTGCCGGCGCGGCTGCGGACATCTTTTTTTACCGCTTCCTGAAACGTGCGGAACCGGGCTTCCGTGTCGTGAAATCCCGGAATGGTCTCGTGGAGTGTGGCTGCCGGGTAGTCGGAGAGAAGCCGCTGAAAGTTTCCGAAAGCCACGGCGCTTTCGTAAAAGTCTTCCGGCCGTTCCACCCGGTCAAAGCTGGTGGTGCCGGTGATGTAACGATAAGCTCTCCAGTATTCGCCTGCGGAATCCACAAAATAGGGCAGCCCGTTCCGGGCGGGGAGCACATTCAGAGTTTCCCGCTCCGGATCGCCGCCCTGTTCCGCGATTTTCTTCCGTAGAAAGGAAGTCACATTCATAATGTTTTCCATCAACTCCGCCGGCCGGGTGAAAACCTGGCGGTTCATTCGCTGAAGGATGATCTTTTCCGTGGCTCCCGGATCTATCTCAAAGGTCAGGAGATAGGTGTCGTTGATATGACCGTTTCCATAAGGCTGTGTGCCCCGCAGGATCCCTCTGAACTGAAAATTCCCGACGGCCTCGAGAAACTGTTCTTTTGCCGGCTCTTTTTCCATGATTATAATTCCTTCCTGATGATATATTTTTCCGAACATCGTATCTGATGTGCGTTGCCTTTGTATAGCAGTGCATCGAGAAATAAATACCCTGCAGCTCTGCAGCGCAGTCAATCGGATGCTCCGCAGTTTGCTGCGGTTTTGTTACAGTTCAGCCAGGTCTGCGCATTTACTGCGCAGACCGTATGAAAACATAGTGCCCGTGAGCATCCAGCCCATCGCGAAGCGATTCTCAATGGCTGGATGCCGGTTACAGTTCAGCTGGCTGAACTGTAACGCGGTTTTTCGGCTTTTCGATGCAGCAGTTCCAGTATAAAAAAGATTACGGCAAAAATCAACCAAACAGGGACCGGGGGTTTGTCCCCGATCCCTTTTTCGGATGGCTGAACCGTTCTGGCATCCGGTTATTTAAAATTGCTTCGCGGTGGGCTGGATGCTCACAGGCGCTACGTTTTATACGGTCTGCGCGGTAAGTGCGCAGATCCGGACGAACTGTTTTGCCCTGATTTTCTACTGCAGATTCAGTTTTTTGTCGATGATAAAACGGTTGATGAAGTAAAATACAACGCTCAGAGCCAGCTCAATCAGTGCGCAGATCAGCATAGTCAGCGAGAAGACCGCTGAAGATTCGGCCCGGAGCAGTACGCCGATCACGTTGATACCGGATATCGCTGCCTGAAGTATCATATTCAGACCAAAATATATTAAAACAGTTGCAAGAATCTTGTGAGAAGAGAACAAGTTTCCAAGGCTGATGCATGTATAGATCATCATGATCGTATACATCAGACTGATCAGGCTGATCGCGATCAGGAAGATCACCATCATCGGAAGGTTGGCAAATCCCAGTTCATGGGCGATGGATGTAAATGCAAATTCCAGTTCCCGCATCAGGATGTCTGCCGTTCCGTTGGTCTGTTCCAGCGCTTCGGAAAGCATTGGAGCGATCAGAAGAGCGATGGAGCCAAAAATACAGATGATATTGATGATTGACCAGAAAAAGAAAATCAGGAATTTTGAAAGAATTTTCTGGCCGCTGGTCAGAGGCAGTGTGTTGGTCAGGTATCCTTCGTCCGTGAAAATACTTTTATAATACCGTGACGCCATTAAAAGATAGGTCACGATGGCGGAAGCGATCAGAATGACCACATAGGCGAACGTGTAGAGAACCACGATCACATCGGGGATCCTCATATTGTTCAGTAATCCGATGATCCCCAGGCCTCCGAACAGTCCGAGGATCAGCGCGGCGCCGTTGATCCCGGCCATGCTTTTCCAGGTAGCTTTCCATTCATGTTTCAGACATTTTTTCAGCATTTGAATACCTCCCTGAACAGTGCGTCGACGCTGGTCCCCTCTGTGAGACGGATCTCATCGACGGTAGACTGAAGCTTCAGCCGGCCGTCTTTCAGGAAAAGAACCTCATCCAGTATGTTTTCGATATCAGCGATCAGATGTGTGGAGATCAGGATGGTTGCGTTCTCGTCATAGTTGTTCAAAATCGTTGAAAGGATGTAGTCTCTGGCAGCCGGGTCCACACCTGCGATCGGCTCATCCAGACAGTAAAGCTGCGCCCGCCGGCTCATCGTGAGGATCAGCTGGACCTTCTCCTTGGTGCCTTTTGACATTGTGCGCAGACGGTCCGAAGGACGGATCTGCAGAGATTCCAGCATTCCATTGGCGCGGGAGCGATCGAAATCCGCATAAAAGTCTGCGTAATATTCCAGAAGATCGCAGACCCTCATCCAGTTGCCGAGGTACATGCGGTCCGGCAGATAGGAAACGATGCTTTTTGTCTCGACGCCAGGTTTATGTCCGTCGATCAGAACTTCGCCTTCGGAGGGAACCAGAAGGCCGTTGATCAGTTTGAGCAGCGTGGTCTTTCCGCTGCCGTTCGGGCCGAGCAGCCCGACGATCCTGCCGCGTTCCAGCGTCAGGTTCAGGTGGTCAAGCGCCGGTTTGTTTCCGAAATACTTCGTCAGTTCCCGGCAGGTCAGTAATTCACTCATCGATAGTCTCCTCCTTCATGATTGTGTTGATTAACTGAAGTATCTCATTGTCACCAAGGCCTATCTGTCTCATTTTCCGGATAAATTCCCGCACCTGCATGGTGGCGAGATCGTTTTTGATCCGGTGGATCAGCTCTGTATCCTCTGTGATAAAGCGGCCGCTGGTCCTCTGGGTATACAGAAGGCCGCTTTGTTCCAGTTCGGAGAGTGCTTTCTGCATCGTGTTGGGATTGACCGCCGCCTCGGAGGCCAGTTCCCGTACAGATGGAAGTTTCTCTCCCGGTTTGTAGCGTCCTGTGATGATATCTAACTGTACCCGTTCTATAATCTGTGCGTAAATCGGTCTGCCTGAGTCAAGTGTCCATGCCATATAAAACCTCCTTTCGGCTGTGTCGCTGTATTAACTAACTAATACAATGATACAGCCATGTAACAGAATTGTCAAGATATCTAAATGAAAAATTTTTGAATGTTGATGGAAAAGTGTGGTACACTATTCGTGGAACAATGAGTCAGATGGACATGCAAGCAGGTTTGCCTGGCCCATTGCTCGCTGGAATGAAAGAAGGAAGGAATAGTATATATATGCAGAACATAAAGAAAAGGGAAGAGGCAGATCCAAAATATTGCTGGAGGATGGAAGATATGTTCCCCGATGACAAGGCGTGGGAGCAGACGTTTGAGAAGATGAAGGCCAAAGCGGAAGCGTTTCGGGCAAAAAAGGGGACGATGGCGCAGAGTCCGCAGGCGCTTTGGGAGGTTCTGACGGCGCAGGATGAACTGCAGCTGATGATGGAGCGGGTGGTTGTGTATGCCAGCCAGAGATACCATCAGGATATGGGAAACCGCCATTACCAGGAAATGTCCGGAAGGGCACAGGCGGCGTCGGCGCAGGTCTCTGACGCGATGTCGTTCGTCAGTCCGGAGATCCTTGCGGTCGGAAAAGAAAAACTGGAAACTTTTCTGAGACAAATGCCGGAACTGGAGAAGTATCGCCGCCTGCTGGAGGAGGAACTGCGCTTCCGGGATCATGTACTGTCGCCAGAGCTTGAGACTGTGCTGGCAAAAGCGCAGGAAATGGCCGACAGTCCCCAGCAGATTTTTATGGCATTTAATAACGCTGATATTCAGTTCGGAACGGTGACGGATGCGGAAGGAAATGAGCTTCCTCTGACTGCTTCGTCCTACAGTGTGTTTATGGAAAACAGGGACAGAAATATCCGGGAGCAGGCGTTTCGGAAGCTGTATCGCGAATATGAGTCTCATAAAAATATGCTTGCAGCCACGTTCTCTGCAAATCTCAGACAGGCGCAGTTTTATGCGGGAATGCGCAAGTATTCTTCCTCTCTGGAAGCGGCGCTGGATCCGGGGAATATTCCGGTTTCTGTCTATGACAATCTGATCGCGGCTGTCCATGAGAAGCTTCCGGCGATGTATGAATATATGAAGCTCCGGAAAAAGCTGCTGAATTTGGAGGAGCTTCATCTCTATGACGTTTATGTCCCGCTGGTGGAGCGGCCGGAGCAGGAGATTCCTTTTGAGGAGGCGAAAAAGATCGTAAAGGAAGGACTCGCCGTGCTCGGGGAGGATTATGCGGCGCTGCTGGAAAAAGGATTTACGGAAGGATGGATCGACGTCTATGAAAATCAGGGAAAACGTAGCGGGGCGTATTCCTGGGGTGCATACGGAACACACCCCTATGTTCTTCTGAATTACAGCGGAAATCTGAATTCCGTGTTTACGCTCGCCCACGAAATGGGGCATGCGATCCACAGCTACTATTCCGATGCTGCTCAACCGTATACTTACGCAGGCTACCGGATCTTCGTGGCCGAGGTGGCTTCCACCTGCAACGAGGCTTTGCTGATTCATTATCTGATGGAACACGCGAAAGATGAAAAAGAGAAAACTTATCTGATTAATTATTTCCTCGACCAGTTTAAGTCTACGCTTTACCGTCAGACGATGTTCGCGGAGTTTGAAAAAATGGCGCATGAGGAGCTGGCGCAGAAGGGCAGTCTGAGCGCGGAAGGGCTCTGCGAAATGTATTATGAGTTGAATCGGAAGTATTTTGGACCGGATGTGTATGTAGACCGGGAGATCGCGATGGAATGGTCCAGGATCCCGCATTTTTACACACCGTTTTATGTGTACCAGTATGCGACAGGATTTTCCGCGGCGATCGCTATCAGTCGGAAGATTCTGAACGGCGAGCCGGGGATCCTTGAAAAATACAAGAAATTTTTGAGCGGAGGCTGTTCGAAGGATCCGATCGATCTGCTGAAAATCTGCGGCGTTGATATGACGAGTCCGGAACCGGTGGCCAGCGCGCTGGAGGTCTTTGAAGAGTACGTGAGAGAGCTGTAAGGGGGGTGTACTCTGCGTCGGGCGGTCCGTTGCGTTCCGCCCTGGTACGAAGGATTTTCTCGGTTTGGAGGGCCGAGCCGGCGGGTCTGACGAACGGTTCAGACGCTCCGGCAAGGTACACAAAAAAGTATGGGGTTATCTGTGAAACATTTCTAAATTATCGAAAGTTTTCCTTGAAAATGCGCAGATATATGTTACAATAATGTTACAAAGCATTAATTTAGGGTGAGAGTATGAATTTATATGAGGCTATTTTTGTAAGAAAGTCGGTAAGAAGCTATTTGATGGAGACATTGCCGCCCCAGACATTGGATAAGATCTGGGAGCATTACCAGGAAACTCCGGGACTCTTTTCCGGGATTTCTACAGATATGGCGATCCTTGATAATCGAAAGGGACAGGAGAAGATGCTCAGCATTTTCAGTGTGAAGGCGCCGTATTATCTTGCTTTTTATTCGGAAGAATCGGAACGTTATCTGATGAACGCGGGATATCTGATGGAGCAGATGGTGCTTTATATGTGCAGCATCGGCCTTGGAACCTGTTTTATCGGCAGTAATAAAGTAAAAAAAGGGGAAAATGAGAAAAACGGGAAGCGTCTGGTAGGATTGATCGCCTTTGGCAAAAGCAAAGGCCCCCATACGAGGAAACAGTCGGAGGCTAAGAGACTGCCGCTGGAGGAACTGTGTGTTTTCAAAGAGGTGCCGCGCCAGTGGATGAATCAGCTTCTCGAGGCTGCGCGTCTTGCTCCGTCCACACTGAACAGTCAGCCGTGGCGTTTTGTTGTATATGATAACCGTATCCACATTTTTTCAAAGAAATACAGTGTGGAGAAACTGAAAAAGTGGGATGAGGTCAATTTCGGGATCATGTTTGCGAATATGATGGTGGTTGCGGAGGAAATCTGGCTGGATGTGGACCTGATCCGGCTCGGGGATATTTCCCAGAAAAACTTTCCGAACAATCAGTATGTGCTCAGTGCGATCCTGAAAGCCTGAGATCTGTCTGCTGTCAGATCTTCAGACAAAAGCTCCGGAACGAGAATCATGGACAGGCCGGTTTCGAAAATTTCGCCGGCACACAGCCCTCCAGAATCGAACGGTGCTGTGTGCCGGTGGCACACGTTTAGCACCGACCGGAGCGGAGAAGCTGTGAATAAGATTCCGAGAAATCAGTTTTTCAGGAAAATTCGAAAATTTTAAAAAACCTGTTGACAAAAACTGGTTTCTGTTGTATAGTATTACCTGTAAGCGAAAGCGATGCTGTTTGTAGAAAATTAAAAATGTGCGCGAGTGGCTCAGGGGTGGAGTACAACCTTGCCAAGGTTGGGGTCGCGGGTTCGAATCCCGT
>DXEK01000005.1 GCA_019115005.1 Candidatus Fusicatenibacter merdavium
ACAGGCAAAGTGCTATGCGTTTCTCTACGGGCTGGAAAAACATCAGAAAACCATGCGGGTCTTGATGACTTACTGCCGGCTGGAGACGGAGGAGGGGCGTCCGATGGACTCCCTGACGAAGGAGGATGTGAGACCGGAAACCTCCAACCGGAAAATCCGCCATTTTCTCTTTTCTTATTCGCTGGACGAGTTGGAGCTGTGGTTTGACGATCTTCTGGACGAGTATTATAAGTGGGCGGATTTTCAGTATCGTTGGCAGAAGGAGCGGGACGCTTCCATGCAAGGGTTGGAATTTCCTTTTCCTTACCGTCCGGGCCAGAGAGAACTTGTCAGCGGTGTCTATCGCACGATCCTGAGACGAAAGGAGCTGTTTGTACAGGCGCCTACGGGGATCGGCAAGACCATGTCCACGGTATTCCCGGCGGTCCGCGCTGTGGGGGAAGGGCATGGCGATAAGATGTTCTACCTCACGGCGAAGACGATCACCAGGACCGTCGCCCAGGAAGCGTTTGCGATCCTGAAGGCGAAAGGCCTCCGGATGAAGGTGGTCACACTGACTGCGAAGGAAAAAATGTGCGCCTGCGAGGAGATGCACTGTAATCCGGAGGAGTGTCCCAGAGCTAAGGGCCATTTCGATCGTGTCAACGCTGCGGTTTTTGAGATGCTGACCGAGGGCGAAGATTACGGCAGAGAGGCGCTGATGGCACAGGCGGAAAAATGGCAGGTGTGTCCCCATGAGATGCAGCTGGATGTGGCTTCCTGGACAGACGCGGTGATCTGCGATTATAATTATGTCTTCGATCCCAATGTGCGTCTGAAACGTTTTTTCGGGGAGGGAAATAAGGGAGATTATCTGTTCCTGATCGACGAGGCTCATAACCTGGTGGACCGGGGGAGAGAGATGTTCAGCGCGTCACTGGTCAAGGAAGAGTTTCTCGAGATGAAGCGCGAACTCCGGGCGTACTCGGTGGACCGGCAGCTGGAGAAAGCGTTGGACAGGTGCAACCGTCAGCTTCTGGTCTACAAACGGGAGTGCGATAAAGTGGAGATCCTGGAGAGTATCTCCGGGTTTCTGTTCGCGCTGATGAATCTTATGAGCGAACTGGAAAAATTTATGGAATCCAGCCGGAAAGGCCAGCTGGCCGACAAGGTGCTGGAGTTCTATTTCCGTGTGCGGAGTTTTATCGGGATCAGCGAACTGGTGGATGAGAATTACCGGATCTATACCAGCTATCTGGAAGACGGACGGTTTCAGATCCGTCTGCTGTGCGTCAATCCTGCCGCCAATCTTCAGCAGTGTCTGAACAAAGGGCGCTCCGCAGTGTTTTTCTCGGCGACACTGCTGCCGATCCAGTATTATAAGAAGCTGTTCAGCACCAACACGGACGATTACGCGGTGTATGTGGATTCTCCGTTTCCGGAGGAAAACCGCTGCCTTCTGATCGGCGCCCAGGTCAGCAGCAGGTATACGCGCCGCGGACCGGAAGAATATCAGAAGATCGCTTCTTATATTTATCAGATGATCCTTCCGCGAAAGGGAAATTATATGGTATTCTTTCCCTCCTACCGGCTGATGAAGGACGTCTACGAATTTTTTCAGGAGCAGATCTCGGAGACAGATACGGAAGTGCTGCTGCAGACTCCTTCTATGGGAGAATCCGAGCGGGAAAGCTTTCTTCAGGCATTTGCCGGTGAGCCGGATCATACACTGGTGGGATTCTGCGTGATGGGCGGGATTTTCTCGGAGGGGATCGATCTGGACGGGGAAAAACTGATCGGCGCCGCGGTGGTCGGGACCGGGATCCCGCAGGTGGGAACGGAGAGGGAGATCCTGAAACGGTTTTATGATGAGAGACAGGAAAGCGGATTTGACTATGCGTACCGTTTTCCCGGCATGAACAAAGTACTTCAGGCGGCAGGCAGAGTCATACGGACGACCGGTGATAAGGGTGTGATCCTGCTGTTGGACGAACGGTTTCTGCAGCGCGATTACCAGGCGCTGTTTCCGCGGGAGTGGAGAAGCTGCCGGGTGTGCACAGTGGCGCAGACCGGGGAAGCGGTCCGCGCCTTTTGGGAGAGCCGGAAGGAAGTCAGCCGGCGCTGTTAGGATTCTCCTCGGAGAAGAGTGCCATAAACTCCTTGGAAGCCTGGGACACGGGAAGATGTGCATTGTGGGCGATCACAAGCTGGCGGGGCGGAAGCTCCTGCTGGATCTTTACCCGGAACAGAGTGTTCTGATGGGCGATACAGTAATCAGGGACGAAGGCGATCCCCAGGCCGATGTTTGCCAGATCCAGGAGAAGGTCGTTGCTTCCCAGTTCAATCTCTGGCACCAGGTCTAGCTGATACTGCTGAAACAGGTTGTGCAGAAATTCGCTGGTGGTGCTCTTCCGGTCCAACATCAGGATCGGATAATCGAGGAGCTTCTTCAACGGGATCGTGTCCTCTGCCAGTTCCGGATAATATTCCCGGCTTGCGATAAATACATCCCGGAAGGAGTGGATCGGAAGAATGTTCAGCTGGCTGGAAAGCCGGGCGTTCGGAAAGTTGGTGACGATCAGATCGACCTGTCCGGATTCCAGCAGATCGACGCACTGTATGGAGGTCTGATTGGTGACTTTGATATGAACGTTCGGCCATGTCTTGTGAAACCGGTTCAGGTAGGGGACGAGAAAGTAGCGGCAGATTGTATCGCTGGCGCCGATCCTCAGCTGGCCTCCGCCCAGCGGACCGGCTTCCAGTATCTGGGCCTCTCCACGGGCGATCAGGTTGACTGCAGGTTCTACATGGCGCAGCAGCGTCTCTCCCTCCGGCGTGAGCTGTACCCGTTTGGTACTCCGGATAAACAGACTGATGCCAAGTTTTTTCTCCAGTACCTTGATGGACTGGCTGACAGCCGACTGGGAGATGAAAAGCTGTTTGGACGCTTCGGAAAAACTCAGCGTGGTCGCCACGTGGTAAAATACTTTATATAATTCATAGTTAATATCCATAATAAGTCCTCCTTATACAACGATGGTATCATGCAGATAAGGCCAATGCAAGACTTTTATGGAAATCCCGGGAGAAAAAGTGTATAATAGGTAGATGTCCGGATGATCCGAAGAGCATTGCGGACAGCAGTAAACTTCAGACAGAATCGAAGACAGGAGAAGACAGAGAATGAAAAATGAAAAGGAAACTCCGAAGAAGCAGCAGAACAGCATCGTACGGGAAATCTGGGAGTATGTGCGGATCGTCATCGTAGTGGTTGTGGTGGTGACTCTGGTCAACCAGTTCCTGCTCATCAATGCAGTGATCCCTTCCGGTTCTATGGAGAATACAATCATGGAAGGGGACCGGATTTTCGGAAACCGGCTCGCTTATCTGAACAGTGATCCGGAGCGGTTTGATATCGTGATTTTCAAGTACCCGGACGATGAGACAAAGACTTATATCAAACGTGTCATCGGTCTTCCGGGAGAGACCGTTGAGATCCGTGACGGAAAGGTTTACATTAACGGATCCTCGGAACCGCTGGACGACAGCTTCTGCCCGGAAGAGCCCACAGGAGATTTCGGACCTTATGAAGTGCCGGAGAACTGTTACTTTATGCTTGGCGACAACAGAGAGAATTCCGCCGATTCCCGTTACTGGGTCAATACTTACGTGGATCGGTCTGAGATCATCGGCAAGGCAGTGCTGCGTTACTGGCCGCTCAATAAGATCTCTCTGTTGGATTGACCGGCAGGATTGATCGGTTCGTTAAAAGTGATCGGATGGATTTGGAAACAGAGTGAGGGGAAAACAGGATGAGAACAGAAGAACAGATGATGCGGCTGATTTTGGACACAGCCGGGGAGGACGACAGGATCCTTGCGGTATACATGAACGGTTCCAGGACGAATCCAAATGTCCCGAGGGATATTTTTCAGGATTATGATATCGTCTATGTGGTCACGGAGACAGAGAGCTTTCAGGCGGATCAGTCGTGGATCGATCGCTTCGGAGAGCGGCTGTTTATGCAGTATCCGGAGGATGGCTTTTTCGGAAATGGCGAGAAAGAGAAGTGCTACGGCTGGTTGATCCAGTTCGCAGACGGGAACCGACTGGATCTCCATGTGAATACTGTAGAGTACGCCCTGCAGGATATCTGCTCGGACCGTCTGTGCAGGATCCTTCTGGACAAAAAGAATGTGCTCCCGCAGATTCCGGAGGCGACGGATGAAGACCACTGGGTAAAGCGGCCGGGACAGGAAGAATTCGAGGCGGTCTGCAATGAGTTCTGGTGGTGCCTGGACAATGTGGCAAAAGGACTGTGGCGGCGGGAAGTTCCCTACGTCCAGGATATGCTGAATTTTCATGTGCGCCCACAGTTGGTCTGCCAGCTGTCCTGGAAGGCAGGGGCAAAAGAAAATTTTCAGATCAGTGTCGGGAAAAGCGGAAAGTATCTGTACCGTTGGCTGAAACCGGAGGAATGGGACCGGTTTCTTGCCACCTATGCCGGCAGCGGGATCGAAGAACTCTGGGACGCGGTGGAAATTATATGCCGGCTGTTCGACGACACGGCCAAAGAAAATGCCCGGACGCTGGGTATGAACTACAACCGGGAAGAAGCGGACAACTGCCAAAGCTATCTGCATCATGTGCGCAGCCTTCCGCGGGATGCGGCGGAAATCTACCCTTAATAAAATCATATGAGGATTGCGGGTACAGGAAATGCGGGGCGATCCGCAGTATCATTGTAGTTACAGTTCAGCCAGCTGAACTGTAACCGGCATCCAGCCATTGAGAATCGCTTCGCGATGGACCGGATGCCCACAGGCACTATGTTTTCATACGGTCTGCGCAGTGAATGCGCAGACCTGGTTGAACGGTAACTCATTGTATTCAGATAGTTTCGAAAGGTCTGGACAGTTCAAAGTGCTGTCTGTGAAATTGAAGGACGCCTTCCTTCTGCAGCAGGGAGAGTTCCCTGGAAAGGGCGCTCCGGTCGACGCAGAGATAGTCTGCCAGCTGCTGGCGGTTAAACGGAATGGAAAAAGAAGTGCTGTGCTGCCGGACGGATTCGTCGGAGAGGTAGGATAAAAGTTTATCACGGAGAGAACGGCGGGACATGTGCTCGATCTTTTTTGTGAGCATCAGATTCTTTCGTGACAGGATCGTGACGAAATTCTGGATCAGGCGCTGATGGAAGGGACAGGAGCGGTCGCAGGCATGCAGCAGGTTCCGGATATCCAGGAAAAGGATCTCGCTGTCCCGTGCGGCGGTCACGCTGACTTCCAGCGGTCTGCCGGCGCAGGCATAGGACTCCGCGAACAGTTGTCCCGGCCCGGCTTTCCCGAGGATCGTCCGGCTGCCCCAGAAATCCTCCTTGAGGATGTGAACTTCTCCGGAAAGGACCAGTCCCACGGAAGAGAGAAGATCGCCGTGATTGCAGATAAATTCGTTTTTCCGGCAGGAGACGCGCCGGGAGGACAGGCAGGAGAGGATCGCGGGGATTTCTTCCCCGGTGATCTGGTAAAAGAGAGGAGCAGTCTGTAAAATTTCCAGGTAATCCATAAGAACCTCCATAGGGGCAAAGATCCCGCGATGGATATTTATTTTGCTTTTTGCGGGAACAAAAAACGCACCGGCCATCACTGGCATGTGCGTTTTATCTTTGTGTTTCCAAATATGTTAGCAATAAAAAAGCGCGAGACGGGATTCGAACCCGCGACCCCAACCTTGGCAAGGTTGTACTCCACCCCTGAGCCACTCGCGCATAAGCGGGTGATGGGAATCGAACCCACGTATCCAGCTTGGAAGGCTGGTGTTC
>DXEK01000072.1 GCA_019115005.1 Candidatus Fusicatenibacter merdavium
ATGAACTAATTCCTTCCGTGATGGGGCGGATAGATCCGCCCCATCAAAGGAAACATTCCATGACAGATATCCTGGTAATCTCATGTCAGCATGACAGAGCGAGATCATGACAGCCTAGGAGAGCATTAACAAGCAGAAGAGGAACAAATACAGAAGAAACGAAGACAGGAAGTATGATATGGATAAATACGAAATACTGAAAAAATATTTCGGCTATGATTCCTTCCGGCCCGGACAGGAGGTGCTCGTGGACGCGATCCTGGAGGGGCGGGACACGCTGGGGATCATGCCGACCGGCGCGGGAAAATCTCTGTGCTATCAGGTGCCGGCCCTTCTGATGCCGGGCATCACTCTTGTCATCTCACCGCTGATCTCTCTGATGAAGGATCAGGTCACAACGCTGAATCAGGCGGGAATCCATGCAGCATATCTGAACAGTTCACTGACCCAGGGCCAGTATCTGACCGCTCTGCGCAACATGCAGAGGGGCCAGTATAAGATCGTCTATGTGGCGCCGGAGCGTCTTCTGACGGAAAGTTTTCAGGAGGCAGTGCGTGGAATTACGCTTTCGATGGTGAGTGTGGATGAGGCCCACTGTATCTCCCAGTGGGGACAGGATTTCCGGCCCAGCTATCTGAGAATCCGGGAGTTTGTGGATCAGCTGGGTTACCGTCCGGTGATCAGTGCGTTCACGGCGACTGCGACCAGGGAAGTGCGGGAGGATATTCTTGCGCTGTTGGATCTCCGGGATCCGGTGACGCTGACGACCGGGTTTGACCGGAAAAATCTGAAGTTTGTCGTCCAGCATCCGAGAGACAAAATGAGGACGGTTCTGGATTATCTGAAGGATCATGAACAGGACTGCGGTATTATTTACTGTCTGACCAGAAAGACTGTGGAGGAGGTATGCGAACGTCTCCAGCGGGAAGGATACAGCGCGACCCGCTATCACGCGGGCCTCAGCGACCGGGAACGTCAGCAGAATCAGGATGATTTTATTTATGACCGGAGGCAGATCATGGTGGCGACCAATGCGTTCGGCATGGGAATTGACAAGTCCAACGTCCGCTACGTGATCCACTATAATATGCCGAAGAACATCGAAAGCTATTATCAGGAGGCAGGAAGAGCGGGACGGGACGGTCTTCCGTCGGAATGTATTCTGCTCTACGCGGGGCAGGATGTCATCACGAACCAGTTTTTTATCGACAAGATGGAAGGGTCCGAGGCGATGGACGACGAGACAGCGCGCCAGGTCAGAGAGCGGGAGAGGGAACGGCTGAGAAAAATGACCTTTTACTGCACGACCAACGAGTGCCTGCGGGAATATATCCTGCGGTATTTCGGCGAATATGGCTCCAACTATTGCGGGAACTGTTCCAACTGTCTGACCCAGTTTGAGGAGCGGGATGTGACGGAGACGGCGAGAAAGCTGGTCGGCTGTGTGAAGGAAAGCCGGTGGACCTACGGGATGACGATGATCATCGACACGGTACATGGCAGCAAAAACGCGAAAGTTCTCCGCAGCAGGATGGATGAAAATCCTTACTACGGTTCCTGTGAGGAAGTGCCGCTGTATCACCTTCGCCAGGTGATGAACCATCTGATCCTGAACGGTTTTCTTCTTCTGACCGATGACAATTATCCGGTGGTCCGTCTGACAGAACAGTCGGAGGAACTTCTGAATGGCGGGACTGTGACGATGAAGGTGGCGAAGGAGCAGCCGAAGGAAAAGGCGAAGCCGGAGAAAGAGAAAGGCCGGAAGCTGCCGAAGCTGGAAGCGGATGTGGATCCGGAAATGTTCGCGCAGCTTCGGGAACTGCGCCTGGAGATCGCCAAAAAAGAGAAAGTTCCGCCCTATATTGTATTCTCCGACAAGACGCTGGCGCAGATGTGTGTCCTGAAACCGCGGACCAGAGCGCAGATGCTGGAGGTATCCGGGATCGGAGAATTCAAATACGAGAAATACGGGGAGCGTTTTCTGCAGAAGATCCGTGAACTGACCGCCGGGGAGACGGTTCCGGAGGATCTGGATCCGGATGAGGAAGAAGATCAGGCGCTGGAGAAACTGGCGGATTCCGAAGATCTGGCCGCTCCGCCGATCCTACGGGCGCCGAACACCCGGAGCCGTAAGGAGGAGCAGGAAAAGGAACGCAAAACTTCAGGCGTCCGCAAGCAGGAATTCGTCATGACAGAGGAGATCGCCGGTCAGATTCAATACAGCAGCAAAGTGACACTCACCGAGTTTCTCCGCCAGATCAACAGTCTGAGAGACGAAACGCATGTCAAGTGCCTGGCATTTTCGGAGGTTATGAGCCGACTGGTCGGGGATGGATACCTGACCGAGGAGCCGGGCGGAGAGGACGGGAAGAAGCGCAGAACGATCACTGCAAAGGGGATCGTGGCCGGTATCTTCTCGGAAAAGGTTTTCAGCCAGTACGGGGACGAGTACGACGTGATCTATTATGCGGAAAAAGCCCAGAGACAGCTGGTGAAAAAACTGCTGGGAGAATGGAAGCGCCAACCCAGAATCTCCGGATAACGGGAAGACGGATCGGCTGTCCGGAACAGAAAACAGCGGGTAACCGTTCAGATGGCTGAACTGTTACGAAACAGTTACAATTCAGATGGCTGAACTGTAACACGAAACAAAAAGAAATAGGACGTGGCTACTTGCGCAAAAGGTGGGTTATATGATATATTCAAAGCAGTGTTTATAAATAGAAACTTTATTCAGAAGAAGGAGCGATAAATATGTACTGTACAAGAAAAGTAGCAGAGGACATTTACTGGATCGGTGGCTCAGACCGTCGTCTGGCACTGTTTGAGAATCTTTTTCCGATCCCCCGCGGAGTGGCGTACAATTCTTACCTGATCATGGATGAAAAGACGGTTGTGATGGATACCGCGGATGCGTCTATCACCCGCCAGTTTATCGAGAATATCGCCCATGTGCTGAATGGACGCCCGCTGGATTACCTGGTGGTCAATCACATGGAGCCGGATCACTGTGCAAATATCGAGGAACTCCTGGTGCGTTATCCGGAGATGAAGATCGTGGGCAATGTGAAGACCCACAACATGATCCGTCAGTTCTACGATGCGGATCTGGAAGGAAAGACGATCACTGTGAAGGAAGGAGATACCCTGTCCCTGGGAAAACGTACGCTGCATTTCTTCTTTGCACCGATGGTACACTGGCCGGAAGTTATGGTTGCCTGGGAGGAGACAGATAAGATCCTGTTCTCTGCAGATGCTTTCGGAAGCTTCGGAGCGCTGAATGGAAATATATTTAACGATGAAGTGAATTTCGACAGAGACTGGCTGGCGGACGCGCGCCGCTATTATACCAACATCGTCGGAAAATACGGCCCGCAGGTACAGAACGCACTGAAGAAGCTGTCTGCGCTGGAAATCCAGATGATCTGCCCGCTGCACGGACCGATCTGGCGCAATGATCTGGGATATCTGCTGGACAAGTACGACAAGTGGAGCCGTTACGAGCCGGAAGACAAGGCGGTGGTGATCATGTACGCGTCCATGTATGGAAATACCGAGAATGCGGCCAATGTTCTGGCGGCGGAACTGGCTGAGGCGGGTGTGAAAAATATTGCGATGTACGACGTCTCCAGTACCCATGTGTCTGAACTGATCGCCGAGGTTTTCCGCTGCAGCCACCTGGTGCTGGCGGCACCGACTTACAACAACGGAATTTATCCGGCGATGCTGAACTTCCTTCATGACATGAAGGCGCTGAATGTACAGAACCGTACCGTAGCGCTTCTGGAGAACGGCTCCTGGGCTCCGACCAGTGCGAAGCAGGTGCGTGCGCTGCTGGAAGAAATGAAGGGAATGGAAGTTCTCGAGCCTGTTGTGACGGTGAAATCTTCCCTGAAAGAAGACTCCCTGAATTCCATCAAGGAACTGACGGATGCGATCGTAAAATCGCTGAATGCATAATAGAAAGAAAAAGGGTTGCTCTGCGTTTCATGCGCCGCAGTCTGAAAAGAGAAGTAAATAAAAAAGAACAAAAAATGTGACAGTTCAGATGGCTGAACTGTCACCCAGCGCAAAAAGGGATGTTTCGAAAATCGAAACATCCCTGAATCTTTTTTTTAACGTGCGCCGCACGTCGAACCCCCACCACAGACGTTACTCCTACAGCCTACTCGGCCCAGGCACCCTCACGGCACACAGAAGGTTCTGCTTAGTGCTGCTGCATTCCTGCCCTGACACGATTCACAGATTCCTGTTGCGTAAGACCCAGACGTCAACGTCACTTATAGAAGGCAGCTCTGCAATGAAAGGCCCTCGGATTGGCATCACCCCTGCTATAGCGGATTGCAGGTACAGGGCACCGCTATCTCCCCGGCTGCACGGACTTTAAGTATAAACGATTTCCACCAAAATGTCAAGGGTGGGGTGGACGAAAAACACGCCTGCCCGCGGCCGGCAGCGTACCCGGCGGGGCGGCAGGAGGGGCGTGTGATTTCAGGATCCGTGCTCACTCCGGCGTTCGGAGCAGAGAGGGAAAACGGTTCGTCGGCAGACGGTGTGTTATCTGGTCTCACCGATCAGTATGTATGCCGTCTGCCGCCGGACAGTTTTCCCTCTCTGTCCGCCCGCAGTCGCAAGCCCTGGATTCCTGAAACCACACCCCCTCCTGCCGCCCCGCCGGGTACACTGCCGGCCGCGGGCAGGCGCGCTTTTCTGTGCGTGGAGGGCGAAAGGACAAAGGCGGAAAGCCATAGACAATCGCCGGAGTTATTCCGTGCTGCAGGGAACAGAAACGGGTGCCAGCGTCTGCCGCGGGCAGGCACGTTTTTCTGTATGTGGAGGGCGAAAGAACAAGGCGGAAAGCCACAAGCCAATCGCCAGAGACACCCGGCGCCGCCAGGGAACAGGAAAGGGGACGGGAGCGGGGCGGGGGCGGAAGATTCAGAAATCCAGTGCTTGCGACTGCGGGCGGACAGGACAGGGAAAGTGTCCGACGGCGGATGGCTCAGAGACGAAACGAAAAGAAGACCAAAGGCGCCATCCGAAGGCGAACACTTTCCCTGTCCTGTCCGAACGCCGGAGTGAGCACGGATTCTGAATCTTTCGCCCCCGCCCTGCTCCCGTCCCTTTTCCGTCCCAAAAAAATATTGACATGAGGAAAAAGGTGTAATAGAATGGGAAGGAACATCAGAAAAAATTCCTGAGGGAGTAGTCAGCAGTAACGCTGTGATAGTATCAACACAATGATGGAAACATCTGGTATTATCTGAAATGACGAGACTTGGAAGGCAAAGGGCGAAGAAGCGCTCTGCCTTTTCCAGGTCTTTTTTTATGTCTGCAGGGAAAAAGGCATAATGAAAAGGAATGAAGATGCGCTGACAGAATGTGCGGACAGCACACTCCCGGCTGTCGTTCCCGGAAGGGAACGGCTGTTGCAGCGGGAAGAGGGAAAAAGGAGGAAACACATGAGTTTTGGTGCAATATTGGTTCTGGCTGTGGGACTGGCGATGGACGCGTTCGCGGTGGCCGTCTGTAAGGGCCTCGCGCTGAAAAAGATCAGCGCGGGGAAAGCATTGCTGGTAGGTGTCTGGTTTGGAGGGTTTCAGGCGCTGATGCCATTTGTCGGATATCTGTTGGGAACCGGTTTTGAAGACAAGATCACCGCCATCGATCACTGGATCGCTTTTATCCTTCTCGGCCTGATCGGAGTGAATATGATCCGCGAGGCCTGTTCCGGGGAGGAGGAAGACGCGGATGACAGTCTGGATGTGAAAAGTATGCTTCTGCTGGCGGTGGCGACCAGTATCGATGCGCTGGCGGTAGGTATTACGTTTGCTTTTCTGCGGGTAAATATTGTGATGGCGGTATCGACAATCGGAGTGGTCACGCTGATCATTTCAGCGATCGGTGTTTATATCGGTCATATTTTCGGCGCGAAGTATAAGGCAAAGGCAGAGCTGGCCGGCGGTATCATTCTGATCCTGATCGGGCTCAGAATTCTTCTGGAGCATCTTGGGATTTTTTAAACAGCGTGGCTTTCTGACCCTGGCGTCATAACAGAAAAATATAAAAAATGACCAAATTTTCTGGAAAGGCTTCAGGAAATTTAAAGAATTTGTAATTGCATATCTGTGGCAATCCGGCTATGATTATATATGTAAAAAATGTGACAGCTCAGCAGGCTGACTGCTGTGAAAAAACCAAAAACGGGGAGCATACAGATAGATGAAAAGGGAGACACTGAAACACAGAAGACGACGTCTGCGCAGAGAAAAGCTGATACGGAATTGTACCAGGATTGCAGTCTGCGTGATTGCGGCGCTTGGATTGATCGCGCTTGGCTGGAATCTTGTGGCGCCGCATCTGGGAAACCGGGCGGAGCAGGCCGGGACGCAGAAACAGGATGGACCGATCGTGGAGGTGCAGGCTGCCGAGACGGAGGACGGTTCCGGAACGGCGGGAATTGCGCAGCTGGCGGAGACGACCACTGTTCCATATGAAGTTCCCGGGTGGCAGTATGATAATACCGGATGGTGGTACGCGCTCAGCAATTCTACATATTATCAGAACGGATTTGCGGTCATCGATGACAAGACGTATCATTTTGACCAGTCCGGATATATCTCTACAGGTTGGACGCCGATCGGCGGGAAGGGATATTATTTTGATGAAAACGGGGTTTATGATCCGGAGAGAAACGCATCGATGATGATTGCGATGACCTTTGATGATGGTCCGGGAAATTATACCTGTGATTTGCTGGACGTTTTGAAGCAGTACGGCGCGAAAGCGACATTTTTCCTGCAGGGCGTTAATATTGAACAGTATGGAGGAGAAGCCGTCTCCAGAATGTCGGCGGAAGGCCATCTGATCGGAAATCATTCCTATGATCATCCCAATATGCTGAAGCTGTCTGCGGAAGATGCGGCGGCACAGTTTCAGAGGACCGACAATCTGATCGCCCAGTATAACAATGGAGTCGGGGCCGCGGTGGTGCGCTTCCCTTATGGAAATAAAAGCAAGGAACTGGAACAGATCGCGGCGCGGCCGTGTTTTATGTGGGATGTTGATACACTGGACTGGGAGAGCAAAAATGTGCAGTCCAACATACAGGCTGTTCTTGACGGTGTAGAGCCGGGGCAGATCATATTAATGCACGATATATATCAGTCGACGGTGGAGGCATGTAAGACGATCATTCCGGAACTGATCAACCGTGGTTATGAACTGGTGACGCTGGAGACACTGGCGGCAGCCAACGGTGTAGAACTGCAGAACGGTGTGACTTATTACGGCTTTTCCGCGGCGGACTTCGCAGCGGGAAATATCAGCGACGCAGAGGAATGACGAATTTCCCTCCCGGGCAGACAGTGAAACGCAAAAACTGTCTGTCCGGGAGGGATTTTTTTATTCCTGCGGGCAACGAGCCGGGCGCATACGCTATTGAAAAAAGTTCTTTGGACCGTCCAAAAAGTCAGCAATCCTTCGGCGGGATGTGCACGGCGCGGTGACCGTTCAGATCGCTGATCCGCTGCTACGCCGTGATTGCGGGAAAAGACATGCCGTAATGACGGGGAAAGATATCTCTTGCCGGTCATTGTCCGGTGAATTATAATAGGAGAATGACCGGCAGCTGTTCAGCGGACGGAACGGCTGCTGCAGACATACAACAGGGAGGAAATGAATATGAGACAGTTGAGAGTAGCGCTTGCCGGACTGGGAAGCAGAGGAAAGGATACATACGCGAAGACGGCAAAGCTTTTTCCTGAAAAAATGAAGATCACGGCGATCGCGGACATCGATCCGGCAAAGGTCGCGGAGGTGGCCGAGGAATATGAGATACCGGCGGAGAACTGTTTTTCCAGCGCGGAGGAATTGCTGGCGCAGGAAAAGCTGGCGGACGTGATGTTTATCACGACCCAGGATCAGCAGCATGTGGGGCATGCGATCCCGGCGCTGAAAAAGGGGTATGACCTGCTGCTGGAAAAACCGGTGTCCCCGGATCTGGACGAATGCCGGGAACTGTTAAAGACCGCCCGGGAATGCGGCCGGAAGGTGGTGGTCTGTCATGTGCTGCGCTACACGCCGTTTTACACGAAACTGAAGGAGATTCTGGACGCAGGCCGGATCGGCGAGGTTGTAACCGTGATGGGAATTGAAAATGTAGGATACTGGCATCAGGCGCACAGCTTTGTGCGCGGAAACTGGAGAAACTCCGATACGACCAGTCCGATGATCCTTCAGAAATGCTGCCATGACATGGATCTTCTTCTCTGGCTGACCGGAAAGACGGCGAAATCGGTGCATTCGTTTGGAAGCACGTATCTGTTCAAGCCGGAGATGGCCCCGGAGGGAGCGGCTCTGCGCTGTATGGATGGATGTGCGGCGAAGGCGGACTGTCCGTTTGACGCAGAAAAGATTTATCTGACCAACGAGAAAACAGGAGTGGAGCACGGACATACCGGATGGCCCTGCAATGTCCTGACACTTCATCCGACGCCGGAAAGTGTGAGGGAAGCGATCCGGAAGGGTCCTTACGGAAGATGTGTATACCATTGTGACAACAACGTAGTGGATCACCAGGTGGTGAATATCTGTATGACGGACGGAAGCACGATCAGCTTCACGATGAGCGGCTTTACGGAGAAAAATTCCAGATATACGAAGTTTATGGGGACGAAGGGAGAGATCACCGCGGATCTCCATGAGAATACCATCGAAGTGCAGGAGTTCGGGAAAGCGGCGGAGATGATCGACGTATCAAAACTTTCCGACGACTTCTCCGGCCATGCCGGCGGAGACAACCGGATGGTGGAAGAATTCCTGGATATGCTGATCGAAGGACGGGAACCGGAGAAATCCATGACGACGCTGGAGCGGTCCCTGGAAAGCCATTACATCGCGCTCGCCGCTGAGAGATCGCGGCTGGAAGGCGGGAGAGTCGTGGAAATGGAGGAAATGCGGCAGGCTGACGATTCTCTGTAAGACATGATCCGCTTCCCGGATGTTTCTCTGGAAAGGATTCCGGGACCGTGTTACTGAGGCGGGACAGACGGGCGCTGCGGAAGCTGCAGCCGGCAGTCGCAAAAAACAGAAGAGGAGCGTAAAAGATATGATTTTTCTGTCGGAACAACAGACATGGACGGTGGGCGATATTGTCCGCCGGATGAGGGAAGAGCAGGGAATCGGACTGGAGCAGCTGGCCCGGGGACTTTGCTCGGCAGCGACGCTGAGCCGGATCGAAGCCGGGGAGAGGGAGATGGATCTTCTTCTTGCCGCCAGGATTTTTCAGAGACTGGGGTATTCCATTGATAAATACGAGTTTTATGCGGGTGCAGAGGAACTGGAGCAGTGGGACCAGCGCCAGAACATGCAGCGGCTTTCGCTGGCCGGTGAAACGGAATACCTTGTCCGGGAACTGGACAGGTACCGGAAGAAATGGGCGAAGCAGATCGAACAGAATCCGATTCAGAGACAGTTTACAGATTATATTCAGGGAATTCTTCTGCTGGATGAGAAACGATTTTCGGAAGCGGCGAAGCTGCTGGAGGAATCTGTTTCGTATACCGTTCCGGATTGGGAAAAGGAAGGCGGTCAGGTGGTCATCGGCGGCATGGAGATCGAGATCCTGGACAGGCTTGGAGACGCTTATGAGCAGATGGGAGCGTTAGCCGCAGGTAGCCGGGTCCGGGAATTTCTGACGCGCAACATCAGTACGTCCAGACAGAGAATGAAGACATATCTCAGACCGTACGCAGGTATTCTGTGCAAATATGCGGATCAGCTGCTGGAAGAAAAGGGAGCCGGACGGACACTTAGAAGCGTCGATGAAATACTGGAACTGATGAGTGAGGAGAAAACCATCTACCGCTGGCCGGAACTTCTGGAACTGAGAGCCAGGTGCCTGGAACAGCTGTACCGGGAAGGAACAGAAGAAAAGGAAACGGTGCTGGGCGCATGGCGGAAAGCCTACTATATTTTCCGTCTCTTTGAAAAATGGAAAAAGGCGGAGGAGATACACAGCTACCTTGAGGAGGAATATCAATGGGAGTGTATTATTTAGGCGAAGTGATAAAAAGAACGAGGGAAAGCCTGGGAATGACCCAGGAAGAGCTGTCAGAGGGGATCTGCACTCCGGAGACACTGTCCAGGATCGAAACCGGAAAAAGGACTCCCAACCGGGCGAATTTCCGGGCGCTGATGGAGCGGATGGGGAAGTGCGGGGAAAAATATTGCCCGCATATCCATGCGGAGAGTTATGAGAGAATGGAAGAGTGGGAGAGGATTCTTCGGCTTGACCAGGCGCACAGGTTCAAAGATGCACTGATGGAACTGGATGAATTCGAAGAGAAGATTGATCTGGATGACCGGGTGAATCGGCAGGCAGTCATGCGGCTTCGGGCTTTGTGTGAGTATCACTTGGGAAAAATTGATGTGCCGGAATACCGCGAACGGCTGACGCAGTCCTTAAAAATTACAAGG
The DNA here is from genome assembly GCA_019115005.1 of Candidatus Fusicatenibacter merdavium. Taxonomy (GTDB): domain Bacteria; phylum Bacillota; class Clostridia; order Lachnospirales; family Lachnospiraceae; genus Fusicatenibacter; species Fusicatenibacter merdavium. Next base: position 10,480 of record DXEK01000072.1, read on the forward strand.
CCGGACTGGGATGGCGAGCATCTCCCGGCGGGAGTTTTTACAAGGACGGAATGCTTTTTGTTTTGTAATATTGCTGTATCATACATGTATGAAGAAAATCTGGATACTGCTCTGGGAATTTTGAGACAAATGCAGATTTATTTTGAAAATACCAGAATGGACGAAAATGAGAAAAGAGTGAGCGAAGGTTTGCTGATGTCAAATTTGTCAGATTGTCTGGGGAGAGCGAATAAGAATCGGGAGGCTTTGGAAATTGAGACAGAAGAAATCAGAAAATATCTGAAGCATCATCAGGCCGGAAGACTTTCTGGCACATTATATAATTATGCTTATGATCTGGAAGTATTGAAAGAATCTCCCGAAATCAGTCGGGAGAAGCTTGTACAGGCGTATTATGTGGCGGAGTTTGTCGGAGATGATCGGGGGAAAAAACATATAAAAAAACATTTTGAAACCAGGTATGGCAGAATTCCCGTGTAGTCGTTTATGAGAAAAGTGAAAAGTCCATGACGTTTTTGGAAAAAAAGTTTTCCGGAGACGTCATTTTCTTTTTGCCTTCTATTGATAGAATTATGAGGGATAAAATAATTTTTTCTGTTATACCATGGAGGCCACAATATGCAATTATCAAAATACAAAGAATATCATGACAAAGTTGTAAGCAGCTGCAGCCAGGTAATCGTAGGAAAAGGAAAGCAGATTTCACTAATGCTCACCTGTTTTGTCTGTTCGGGCCATATACTTTTGGAAGATATTCCGGGAACAGGAAAAACAATGCTGCTGCGTGCGTTTGCAAAAACGATTGGAGGGAAGTTTCGGAGAATTCAAATTACACCGGATCTGCTTCCGTCTGATCTGACAGGAATTAATTTCTATAATCAGAAATCCGGAGAATTTGAGTTCCGTCCCGGTCCATTATTTTCGAATGTTGTACTTGCAGATGAGATCAACCGCGCAACTCCCAGAACACAGTCCAGTCTGCTGGAGGCAATGGAAGAGCGTCAGATTACAGTGGACGGAAAAACCAGCCGTCTGGAAGAACCGTTTCTTGTAATGGCAACGCAGAATCCTCTGGAATCCTATGGAACGTTTCCGCTGCCCGATGCGCAGATTGACAGGTTTTTCATGAAAATATCTCTGGGATATATGACCCGGGAACAGGAGAAACGTGTATTAAAGCGGCCAGATTCCTCGCAGGTGTTGATTGATCGTCTGGAGCAGGTAGTCAGTCCGGAAGATACTGAGTATGTCAGAAGGGCATATGTCGAAGTGAAAATGTCAGACGAAGTTCTGGATTATCTGCTGAATATTATTGAAGGAACCAGACAGGAAAGTAACTTTGCCAGCGGCGTTTCTACCCGTGGGGCAATCGCGCTTTATAAAGCTGCACAGGTTACCGCTGCTTTTCGCGGGAGAGAATATGTCATTCCGGAAGATATCAAAGATATGGCGCCGCATGTACTGCTGCACCGGATTTCGAATGGAAACGGACTGACTTCCGCATCAGCCGCGAAACATCTGAACCAGATCATTGAACAGGTAAAAGTGCCTTTGGAAGAGTTATGATGATTTTTTTTGTATTGATCCTTATTGTGCTGATCTTGGCGGTGCAGCGAAGAGTGGTACAGAATAGTTTAAATGATATAAAAGAAAATTACTGGCCGGAAGAAAAGGTTGTAAATCCGGAAGAACGGACGGATATCATATTGTCGATCAGCAATTTTGGAAAAAAGGATCTTTCCTTTGTAAAAACAGAAATATATTTTCCGCGGCAGATTCAAGTGGAAACACAAGAATTGAAAGTTACCCGGGACATAGAACTCGGCGGCCGGAAAATTGCGCACACTGCCAGCATTCGGCGGAGAAGTGAGCTGAGGTTTCGTATTCCGGTTTCATTCCCGGACAGAGGAAGATATGTGTTGCCGCATCCGATACTTTTTGGCGGGGATTTTTTGGGAATAACGGAAACGCGAAGAGAGTTTTCTCAATATCGGGAAGTTGTTGTGGCTCCGCCGGAATGCCGCATATCAGAGCTTACGAGGATTCTTGGGAGCTTTCTGGGAGATTATTCCGTGCGCAGATTTTTGTTTGAAGATCCCATTTTGACGATTGGATATCATGAATACACGGGATGTGAGCCGATGAGACAGATTGACTGGAAGCAAAGTGCAAAAAGTGGATGCTGGATGGTGAAAGAATACGATCATACGGTGGAACCGGCCGTTGCGGTACTGCTGAATATGGATTCTCCGGAGGGAGAAGAGGAAAAAGAATTAAGTTTTTCCATTGCCCGTAGTGTCTGCTCTGTTTTGGAGAAAAGCCGGATAAAATATGAATTCTGTACAAATGCGGAGCAGGCAGGGAAAATACAGACAGCAGGTTCTGTGGGAGACGGATTGGGACAATATCATTTCCTGCGTGTGCTGGAGTGCCTTGGACGCGGGATGAGTACAGTGAGAATGTCGTGTGACTGTCTGCTCAAACAGATATTTGCAGAAAATGAAAATGAAAGAGGACTGATTGTCATTACGCCTGGCAATGAACTTGAGGAAAGCCAGGTGTTCCTGCATTACCGTGCGGTACTGGGACAGAATATTTTAGTACTGTGTGCGAAACAATTTCTTTGAACCTGGAGGGCGCTGAAATGCTGATCATGTATATGTTAAGAATGCTTGCTGATCTTTCTTTTTATTATGCGTTTGCAGGTGTTATCTCTAATGCCTGCAACGGAAACATGCCGCTGGTGGGCGCTGCCATACTTGTGATCGCTTTCGGGATTTGTGCGGTGAACGGTCAGAAAGGACTAGTCCGGTTTGCAGGACTGTTGGTTTCGCTCGTTTTTTTTCTGCTTCCGGGACTTGCCCTGGCGGATGTATTATGTTATCTTCCGGCCCTGGCTTACGTTATTTATACTGTAGTAAAGCAAGATTTTACCCTGTCATGGTACAGGGCAAAAGATTTGTTTTCACTTTTCTGGAAATTGTATATAGTGTTTTTTGCAGCGCTGCTGATTTATGGAAGACAATGGATTGTTTCCGGAGATTCATTGCCCGCCGCTTGTCTGATGGTGTTTTCATCTGTCCTTTTCATGCGTGCATTACGCCATGAGGAGGAGATATATCTACAGAAAAATTATCAGATATGCAGTTTTCTGTCTGTCGGCATTTTGTGGCTGGCAGCATGGCTGCTCAGCCGGCGCTTTGTGCTGCGGCTGCTTGGGACAGGACTGCGTTCCGTTTATGAGATAATTTTCCTGCCTGTACTGCAGGCGGTTATGACGGCTTTTGTCCAGGTGTGTTATTGGATTTTTTCTGCGATTGTGATGCTCTTGCCAGATCAGGGGACAATCTCAGACACTGCTCGCAAAATTCTGGGAGAAATGGCGCAGGGAGATTCTTTTGCAGAGACGGAACAGATGGCTTATACATCTAACCATATGTGGAGCGCGATTTTCTTCATTATTGCCATTTTGGCTATTGCAGGCTGTGCGGTTCTCTTTTTCCGTTGGATTTCCTCCGGACGCTGGCAGGAAAATGATGTTTCGGATGGCAGAGAACAGACAATCATTCCTCTGGACACTCCCAAATCTGCCAATACACGCAGAACGATTTCTTCTCACCATGTTCAGCAGGTGAGAGAACTATATAAGCGGTATTTAAAATTATATATGAAACTGGCGGGGGAAATTCATCCCTATGAAACGTCTTACGACATTGCCAGAAAAAGCGAACAGATTATGAAGGAACACGAGGAAATCTTTCAGATACGGGAAATATATCTTGATGCCCGGTATAACGGACATGCGGAAAAGAAGAATCTCAGGACATTAAAAAATTTATATCAGCGATTAAAAAAAGAGCAATGGCCGTAACCGTTCAGCAGACCGAACGGTTACGACCAAACAGCTGTGCTGTCGGATCGTTTATTGCATTTAAACAACCCTGCATGATATACTGAGTGCATATTTTTTATTGCCGGAATTTTGTCATTATTCGCAGACGGAAATGAATCATACAAAAAAGCAGCGACAACCAGGGGGATTACCTATGCACTAGAAAAAACAATTATATTCAGAAACACAAGATCGATCAAACGAACGCCGCAGGAGAAGTTTTCCGATGATACAATATTGTTTCCGCGCGGTGCGTCTGACAGCATCGCGTGTTCCGGTTCTGTTTTTTTCAGAAGCAGCGCTGGAAGCGCTCCATGCGGCGGCAGCGGCCGGATACCTTCTGATCTTACAGGTCTTCATTGACGCTGTGATCGGAGGCGTGTCCCGGTGGCCGCTTTTTTTCGTGCTGCTTTTGCTGATCCTGGCGGCGGAAACGGTGAGCAGCGCCGGGATCGATGCTCTGACGCTTCGGATGGAACAGCGTTTCTGCGCGTCGGTTTCTGCGGAACTGCTTCGGAAAGTGCTGGCGCTGGAGTATGAGCAGACGGAACAGAAGGAAAATCAGGAAATTTTTTACCGCATGAAGGATCAGCCGGCGAAGAAGGTGTTTTCGCTGGGCCGGTATGTGGTCAGGGCTGCAAGTTCTTTTCTGATGATGATATTTTCCGCCTGTATTATGGGGAGGGTGCATCCTGCGCTGGCGGTTTTGTTTCTGCTTCTCTGTCTGCTCCGTGTCCGCCTGGATTTTCTGTCGATCAGCAAAATGAACCAGATGTTTTCCGGGCAGACCAGGGACGAGCACCGGCTGTCCTATCTCCAGAGTCTTTTCACCGACAAAAACGCATTGTATGAATGGAAGATTTTTGGCTGTATTCCGTATTTCCTGAAACGGAGCAAAGAGATCTCCGGCGCGGTTCTGCGGGACCGGCTGCGGGCGACGCTTCGGACGCAGAAGTATTATGTCTGCAGCACGGTGACGACCATCGTTCTGTTTGTGTGCGTGTTCCTCTGGCTGACAGCGTCGGTTCTTGCGGAGCGGGTGACGATCGGTATGTTTACCTCTGTGCTCAGCGGTCTTGCCGCCCTGATCAATCAGTCAACGGCAATGAGTTTTGAACTGTCGGAGATGTCACGAAAATTCCGCGATATCCGGTATTATCAGCAGTTTCTGGAACTTCCGGAGGAGAAGCCTGCCAGTCCGGGAGATCCCAAGCGGCAGCGGGAAAAGGATGTAACAGTTCAGCCATCTGAACTGTTACGGCATCCAGCCATTAAAAATCGCTTCGCGATGGGCTGGATGCCCACAGGCACTATGTTTTCACACGGTCTGCGCAGTAGATGCGCAGACCTGGCTGAACGGTTACAAAATGATTCCCCTTCTGAACTGCCGGAAGACAGAGCGGAGGAGAAGAAGCAGCTTCCCGTTCTGGAATTTTGTCATGTCTCCTTCCGCTATCCCGGGAGCGGGCGATATGCGCTGCAGGACGTGTCGTTTACCATGTACGCCGGTCAGAGGATCGCTCTCGTGGGCGCCAACGGTTCCGGAAAGTCCACGCTTGCCAAGCTTGTCTGCCGGCTGTATCGTCCGGAATCCGGAGAAATCTTTTTGTATGGCCGGCCGCTGAACGGATATTCCCGCCGGGAACTGCAGGATATATTTGCGGTGATCTTCCAGGATTTTCTGGAATATCAGCTTTCTCTCGGCGAGAACATGGAACTCTGTCCCAGAGTGGGACATGTGGAGCAGGAGGAAGTCTCCCGTGTGCTGGAAGCCTGCGGCGGCGGAACACTTGCGGATCTGAAGCTGGATCAGAATCTGGGGAATATTGAGGAGGACGCGGTGAACCTGTCGAAGGGCCAGTGGCAGCGTCTGGCCGTCGCGCGGGCGATGCTGGCGGACGCGCCGTTTATGCTCCTGGACGAGCCGACGGCGGCGCTGGATCCCATCGCGGAGAGCCGGCTGTATGAAAATTTCGCAAAGCTGGGACAGGGGAAGAGCAGCATTCTGATTACCCACCGGCTTGGAAGCGTGAAGATCTGTGATCAGATCTTGGTGCTGGACGGCGGACGTTTGATCCAGCAGGGAACTCATGAGCGGCTGATGGAGCAGGAAGGTCTGTACCGCCGGATGTTCCGGGAACAGAGCAAATGGTATCAATGAGAGGAGGAGAGACAGTGAAACAGAAATTGATACGCGGAATCCGGATCTTTGCCGGTCTTTTCTCACTGATGGGCAGATGCGCGGGAAAGTCCTCGGCGGCCTATCTGCTGTGCGCCCTGTTCCTGGCGGTCTATCCCGCATGCAGCGCGTGGCTGTTGGCGAACATTACCAATGCCTTTGCGGCGGCGCGGGCGGAGGTTTGGCGCTGGGGAGTTTTTTATCTGGTTCTCCTTGTGCTTTACCATGCCGTGCAGGCAGGTTCGAATATCATCAGAAATACGAGTATCTATGACGTCTGTACCAGTTGGTGCAGACAGGAATTCGGAAAAATATCCGCCGGACTCCCGCTGCTCGCCTATGAGGACTCCAGAATTCTGGAACTGCAGCAGAGAGCCAACGAGTGTATTGAGCAGGAATATCTCAGCCAGGTGTATGTGCGTCTGATCAATCTGATCACGGCGGTGGTCAGCATTGGCTCGGTGATCGGAATTCTTGCTTCTTATCATGTGATGTTCTGCGTGATCGTTCCGGTCAGTGTACTCCCTTTTTTTCTTGTCAAGTGGATCAGCAGCAGGACAGTTTACCGGATTTCCCGCCGGCAGACAGGGCTCCGGCGGAAAAATAAGTATCTATGGGAACTTTTCTTCGGGAAGAATTCGCTGAAAGAACTTCAGGTCATGGGTTCCGGCGGGTATCTTATGGGAAAATGGGAGGATCAGCAGAAAGCGCTGGATCAGGAAACATGGAGATGTAAGCAAAAGGAGAGCTGCGCGCTCGCCGGATGCGGCCTGATCAAGCTTGCCGGTTATGTGCTCGCGGTACTTCTGACCATTCTGCTGTACCGGCAGTCGATGATCTCGGTCGGCCTGGTGGCCGCCTGTTTTACCGCGCTGAAATCGGCGCAGGATTCCATGGAATATTTCCTGATCGATTTTGGGGATCTGGGGGAGAAAATGTCAGTGATCGCCGATTATTTCCGGTACCGGGAACTGGGAACGGATGACAGAATTAAGACAGATAGGTCGGAAGCAGCCCTGCAGGAACTGCCGGAAGCGGTTCCGGAAGATAGGGCAGGAGCGGTTTCGGAAGATGCGGCGGATGTGGCTTTCCGGCGTTTGACATTGAAGGATCTCTCTTTTTCCTATGGGAACAGCGGCAGGATCCTGGACCGTCTGAATCTGGAGATCCGCCGGGGAGAAAAGATCGCCCTGGTGGGAGTGAACGGAAGCGGAAAGTCGACGCTGATCAAACTTCTGCTGGGACTTTATCCGCCACAGGAGGGAGAGATTCTGCTGGACGGAAAAAGGATCGGGGAAGTTTCCGGATACCGGAAGCTGTTTTCCATCGTGGAGCAGGATTTTATGCGCTATGAGTTTACACTAAGAGAAAACGTTGCGGTTTCAGATCTGTCCCGCCGCGGGGAGGACCGTCAGATTTATCAGGCGCTGGCCGAAGCGGGACTTCCCATGGAACACCATTCCCTGGACGAATATCTCGGCAAAGAATTCGGACAGACAGAACTTTCCGGCGGACAGTGGCAGAAGCTTGCGATCGCCCGCGCGGCGTTCCGCGGCAGTCCGTTCTATATCCTGGATGAGCCGACCAGCGCGCTGTATCCGCAGATGGAAAATGAGATCCTGGAACGCTTTCTCGGAATGATCGGTGAAAAGACTGCGCTGATCATCTCACATCGTATCGGCATCTGCAGGCTGGTGGACCGCGTCGTCGTGCTGGACCACGGGAAAATCGCCGAACAGGGCAGTCATGAGGAACTGCTGAAAAAGGGCGGCGTTTACCGCAGTCTGTATCTGGCGCAGGAACAGTGGTACCGGAGATCGTAACAGTTCCGCTGGCTGAACTGTTACCGATATATCGTTACAGTTCAGCCAGCGGAACTGTAACCGGCATCCAGCCATTGAGAATCGCTTCGCGATGGGCTGGATGCCCACGGGCACTATGTTTTCATACGGTCTGTGCAGTGAATGCGCAGACCTGGCTGAACTGTAACGATATATCATCAGATTTTCGCCATTCTGTTGCGGTTTAGCAGAATTTCGCTTATACTTGATAAAGAAAAAAGAAGTGTTGATCATGGTGATGATCCTGTATCATATGATTCCGGCTTCTCAGTTTGACAAAAAGAAAGCTGTCTTAAATGGATGGGATCATGAAGCTTAATGTTATCTCGCAAAAATGGACGGACAGGTATAGAAAGAATCCGGAAAATGCGGGATAAAGCATGTTTTATAGAAAATCCAGCGGAATTGTTACGGTATCAGAGAGGAGTGTAGAAAACGTGAAAAAAAAACTTCCGGTCGGAATTGAAAATTTTGCGGAATTTCGGACTGAGGATTTTTATTATGTTGACAAGACCATGTTCATAGCGGAACTTTTGCAGAATTGGGGCAAAGTAAATCTGTTTACTCGTCCCAGAAGATTTGGAAAGTCACTTAACATGAGTATGTTGAAGTGTTTTTTCGAAATCGGCTGTGACAAGACATTGTTTGATGGTTTGAAAATCGCCCGGGAAAAAGAACTGTGCGAAGAATATATGGGACGTTTTCCGGTGATTTCCATCAGTCTGAAGAGTGTGGATGGCAGGACATTTGAAACGGCGGCCGCAGCCATGCGCACTGTGATAGGAAATGAGGCCATGCGGTTTCAGTTTCTGAAAAGCAGTGATCAGTTAACCAAAGAAGAAAAAGCGCTCTATGCACAGCTGACAGAAGTGGGAACTGTGCAGGGCGGTATCTTTACCATGACGGATGAAGCGATGACGGCAAGCCTGAGGACTCTCTCCCGGCTTTTGGCCAGACACTATGGCAGGAAAGTCATTCTGCTGATCGATGAGTATGATGTTCCATTAGACAAGGCGTTTCAGGCTGGTTATTACGATGAAATGGTAATGCTCATCCGGAATCTGTTCGGAAATGCACTGAAGACGAACGACGATTTGTTTCTGGCCGTTCTGACAGGATGCCTGCGTATTTCCAAAGAAAGTATTTTCACGGGATTGAACAATCTGAATGTGATGACGGTATCGGATCCTTACTATTGCGACAGCTTTGGATTTACGGAAAGTGAGGTTGGGAAACTCCTTCAATATTATGGCCTGGAAAATTATCAGAAGATTGTCCGGGAGTGGTATGACGGCTATCTGTTTGGAAATGTGTCCATTTATTGCCCTTGGGATGTTATTAAATATGCACAGATTTTGCTGAGGGACAGGAAAGCGGAGCCGGAAAATTACTGGGCAAACACAAGCGGAAATGATATTATCCGCCGTCTGCTGGAAAAAGCGGACCAGACTACGCGTGATGAAGTGGAACAACTGATAAGCGGTGGATCGATCGTGAAAAGTATCAGGCAGGAACTGACTTATCGTGAGATTGACGCGTCCATAGACAACCTGTGGAGTGTGTTGTATTCCACCGGTTATCTGACACACCAGGAGCGCCTGCCCGGCAAACAGATGAGGCTGATGATTCCCAACCGGGAGGTAAGAGAACTGTTCATGGACCTGGTGAAAGACTGGTTCCGGGAGACGGCTCTTGCGGATGTTTCGAGAATTAACAGATTTTGCAGAGCATTTCCGGACGGAGATGCAGCGACGATTCAGGAGATGCTGCAGGATTATCTGTGGGATTCGATCAGCGTACGGGATACGGCAGTGCGCAGAAACATGAAGGAGAATTTCTATCACGGTATGGTGTTGGGGTTGCTTCGCAGCCAGGGAAACTGGCTGATTCAGTCCAATGCGGAAACAGGGGAGGGTTACAGTGATATCACTGTCTGCACACCGGAACGCACAGGTATTGTGATTGAATTGAAATATGCGGAGGACGGGAAATTGGAGACTGCCTGCGCAGAGGCTTTGAAGCAGATTGAGGAGAGAAAATATGCAGTTGGACTTCAGCGCCGGGGAATAAAGAAGATCATAAAATACGGAATCGCATTCTGTGAAAAAGAGTGTATGGTGATTACAGGGTAAAAAAGAAAGAAGGAAAGACACCTATGAGAAATGAAGCATTATTGGAAGAACTGACACAGGCGTTTGGAGTAGCGGGGTTTGAGAGCGAGGTGCGCGAGATCATCCGGCGGGAAGCGCAGTCTTACGCAGATGAGATCCGCGAGGATGCAATGGGAAATCTGATTGTTCTGAAAAAGGGAATGGACGGCCCGAACAAGAAGCGGATCATGTTCGCGGCGCATATGGACGAAATCGGCTTTATGGTAAAAAAGATTCTGCCTGACGGGCTGCTGCTGATCTGCAATCTCGGCTGGAACTGGGCGGGATCCGCTTACAATGAGCGGGTGCGTTTCCGCAATGGCGTGACGGGTGTGATCGGCTGCCGCGGTTCTATTGAGGATGCGAAGAACGATGTGAAAAAACTGTTTGTGGATATCGGAGCGAAGGACGCAGAGGACGCCGGGAACTATGTGCGTCTCGGCGATCCCTGCGGTTATATGGGACCGTATCTTCACATGCAGAATGACCTGATCTGCTCCAAGTCTCTCGACAACCGGATCGGATGCTGGCAGCTGCTGGAGGCGCTGCGGGACAATGACGGCAGCGGCCCGAACGACGTCTACTATGTATTTACGGTACAGGAAGAACTGGGTTGCCGCGGTTCCGGTCCGGCCGCGGAGGCGGTCCGTCCGGACATCGGCGTGGCGGTGGACATCACTCCGGCACATGATTACCCCTGTGATCTGGAGGGAAGCAATGAGATCGGCAAGGGAATCGCCGTCAAGGTCTGCGATCCGTCGGTGGTCTGCGATGAGCGGATCGTACGTGCGATGGAAGACTGCTGCCGGCAGAGAGAGATTCCCTATCAGCTGGAAGTGATCGACCAGGGCGGAACAGACGCGTCCAGCATGAACCTGTCCCATTACGGCGTCCGGGTGGGCGGTATCGCGGTTGCGACGCGCTATCCCCACTGCCAGAGCTGCGTGGCTTCCCTGAAAGACATTGAGGCCGGGGCGAAACTCTGCGCGGCATTTGCACAGTATGAATTTGTCTGGTAAGCCGGAAGAAGGGAACCATTCATCCAGCTGAATTGTGATAGAAGAAGAGCAGCGATGAGGAGGAACAGAACGTGATGGAAATGATGGATCATACATGGCCCTACGCCAATGAAGCCGGGCAGGAGGAAACAGTACTCTGCGATGTGCTGGTGCTGGGAGGCGGACTGTCGGGATGTTTTGCCGCCATTGCGGCGGCCCGGCGGGGACAGAAAGTCGTGCTGGTGGAAAAAGGCGCCGTGGAGCGCAGCGGCGCCGCGGGAACAGGATTTGACCACTGGGAATCTGCCTGTACCAACCCATGCTCCAAAGTGACGCCGGAAGAGATCGCCGGGGCATATGTGCGGGAGCAGGACTGGTACAGCAATGGGATCGCTCACTATATTGAATGCCGGGAAGGGTACGACCGGCTGCTGGATCTGGAACGTTTCGGCGGGAAGATCCGGGATACGGAGGGAGAATTCCGCGGGGCGGAGTTCCGGGATGAGAAGACAGGGCTGATGTTTGCCTACGATTATGAGAACCGGTTTACGCTGCGCGTATGGGGCAGCACGTTCAAACCTGCGCTGTACCGGGAACTGAAACGTCTCGGCGTCAGGATGTATGAGAGGACCGAGGCAACCGCGCTGCTCACGGCTGTCCGCGATGGGAAAAAGGTCGGAGTGGGCGCTCTCGGCATGGATGTGCATACCGGAAAGTTTTATGTTTTCCGGTCCAGGGCGACGATCCTCTGCATGTCCCGCCCGGCGAGAGTCTGGCTCTTTGACGCAGATCTCACCGGACTTTGCGAGTTCCGCCCGATGCCCAGCATCGGAAGCGGCCATGCGATGGGCTGGAAAGCCGGTGTGGAATTCACCATGATGGAAAAATCGGTCCGGGCAGAGTTTTCCGCTGCCGGCAGAAGTTTTCCGCCTTACGGGACCGGAAACAATCACAACACATGGTATGCGGCTACGATGGTGGACGCCAGAGGTGTGGAGATTCCCTATGTGGACAGAGACGGACGGGAACTGTCCACAGTTTCCGAGCGGTATCGCCCGGCGCCGGGACAGAAATTTTTCCTGAAAGGCGGCGTCATCGACAATCCAAAGTATGAATACCGCGGACCGGAGACTCTGGATTTTGACGAACTGATGCGGAGAGGATATCAGTTGCCGTTTTACGCAGACCTGAGCCGGATGCCCAGGATGGAGCGGAAGGTGATCTGGGGAATGATGATCGGCGAGGAAGCGAAGACGAAGATACCGATCCTGCAGAACTATACCGAGCGCGGATTTGATCCGGAAAAACACCGGCTGCAAAGCTACGGGACCGGCTGGCAGTCCGCGAATTTCCTGGAACAGGAGCGCCAGTTCTTCGGCGCGCCCGGCGGGATCTTGAACGACTGGGATCTGAAGACAAACATTGACGGCATCTATGCGGCGGGCGACCAGCTGTATGCATCGGACTGTGCGGGATTTGCCTGCGCGACCGGCTACTATGCCGGAAGAAAAGCCGCCGCCTACAGCGCCGGGACAGAACTTCTGCCTTACGATCCGGAACAGGCCGCGGCGGAGAAAAAACGGCTTCTGGCGCCGTTGTCTGTCAGTCCCGAAGAGGGAACCGACTGGAAAGAACTGAACCGCGCGGTCTCCAAGGCGATGCAGAACTACTGCGGCGGCGTCAAATGCGAGGCGCTGCTTCGGGAGGGACTGGATCTTCTTCAGAGTTTCGAGCGGGAGATTGTTCCCCGTCTGTACGCCTGCAATCCCCACGAACTGATGCGCACCCATGAAGTTCTGGACATTCTCACCGTTGCACAGATCGTTCTTCACGCCTGCCTGCTGAGGACATCCAGCTCGGTTCCCCTCTGCTTTGAGAGGAGCGATCACCCGGAAAAAGATCCGGAAAAAGACCGGGTACATATCACCGTTTATCAGGAAGACGGCCAGGTAAAATCCCGGAGAGTACCGCTCGACTTTTTCGGAGATCTTCGGGAAGAATACGAAAAGAGAAACCAGGAATACATCCGACAGGAGGGCAACCATGGAGAAATATAAATTCACAGCAGAGCCATCGCCCTGCAGCGCACATCCGATCCACTACGACGAAACCCTCTGCACCGGCTGCGGACGCTGCGCCCAGGTCTGTCCCTGCGACATCCTTCTTCCCTCGCCGGTCCGAGGCCGGCATCCCGTCGTCATGTACCCGGGAGAATGTTACTACTGCGGCGCCTGCGTCATGGCCTGCCCCGTAAAAGGCGCCATCCGCCTGGAACACCCCCTGATGAACCGCGCCAAATTCATCCCCATAGACAACGGATAACCCGAAACCGCCAATCGGTCCACGGAAACACAGGTAATCGGCATAATAGTTCAACCAACCCGCTGCCCTTCCTCTCCCGTCGACACTGACAGAAACCGTCCCGAGGCGGAGCCGTTCGTGTACGCGGGCATCAGCCTGATACGGCGGACTTGTGTCCGCCCGCAATGTTCTACAACCCGCCGCCCTTCACCTCCCGCCTACACTCTCAGAAACCGCAGAGGCGCCGGACCTTGCGCTGGCGGCGGGCATTTGACCGATGCGGTTGGAAACACTTAGCGGCCGGAAGACCCGACGGTCTGGGCAGGTGAGGTGCCTCATGCACCGAACCTGAGGAGCGCTGAGCCGTGAATTTATCAA
>DXEK01000073.1 GCA_019115005.1 Candidatus Fusicatenibacter merdavium
GAACTTCCGGCAGGGGTACAGGGAAGAGAAACGGAAGAAGAGCAAAGCATGGCGGAAGAAACTGAGACAGAAAGGATAAGAGGATGAAAGTCAGAAAAGGAACTTACGGATATGTCAGCTATGAAAAGAAAAAACGTCTGCTGGTCACGATCGCGATGTTTTTGGCGCCTCTGGCGATCCTGATCGCCGGGCTGATTATCTGTAACGGTGACAAGAACAATATTTTCACGGTGATCGCCGTGGTCGGCTGTCTGCCGGGCTGCAAATCGACGGTCGGCCTGATCATGATGATGATGCAGAAACCGGCGGAAAAAAGTACTGTGGAGCAGGTACAGGCCCACGCGGGGAAACTGCTGGTGCTTTATGAAATGTTTTTCACAAAAGAGCAGGACAGTCTGATGGTGGATGCAGTCGCTGTCTGCGGCTATGAGGTGGTCGGGTATACGACCCGGGCGAAGAGTAAGCAGCAGATCGTGGACTGCGAGAAGCATATCGCCAAGCTGCTCAGAGCCAACGGCTATAAGAGTCATGTGAAGATTTTTGACCAGATGAAACCGTTTCTGGAACGTCTGGACAGTCTGAATAAAAATTATGAGGAACTGGAGGCGGACGCCAACGAAAAGTTTGTGCCGGATGAGAGGTATCCGGATCTGTCCAGGGATGAACTGGTCAAACACAACCTGCTGGCGCTCGTCCTATAGAGTGCAGAGCCTATGAGAGAATTGATTTTTCAGGAGGACGCAGGCCAGAGACTGGACAAATATCTGCAGAAGTATCTGAAGCTTGCGCCAAAGAGCTTTCTGTACCGGATGCTCCGGAAAAAAAATATCGTTCTGAACGGAAAAAAGGCGGACGGCAGCGAAAGACTGAAACAGGGAGATGTGATCCGCCTGTACCTCTCGGACGCGACTGTGGACAAATTCCGGGAGGAACAAAGGACCTATCCGGTGTGGCCGGATCTGGAGATCGTTTACGAAGACCGGCAGGTCCTGCTGGTGAATAAACCGGCGGGAATGCTGTCACAGAAGGCAGCTCCGGGGGATATTTCCCTGAACGAGTATCTGGTGGGGTATCTGCTGGAGAGTGGACAGGTGACGAGGGAAACGCTGGAGGGATTTACTCCGTCCGTATGCAATCGGCTGGACCGGAATACCAGCGGGCTCGTGGTCGGGGCAAAGACGCTGGGAGCGGCACAGGAAATGGGGCGGCTTTTCAAAGAGCGGAGAGCCGGAAAATATTATCTGGCGCTGGTTCGCGGACAGATCACCCGGAAGGACAGGATCCGGGGATGGCTGGTCAGAGACAGAAAAAAGAACAAAGTCATGGTAAGCCGCGAACCGCGGGAGGAGGGAGCGTTCATTGAAACCGCTTATGAGCCATTGGCTGTGAGTGAAAAGATGACGCTGCTGAAAGTGGAACTGATCACGGGTAAGACTCATCAGATCCGCAGCCATCTGGCCGGAATCGGCCATCCGCTGGCAGGTGATGGCAAGTACGGAGACAGCGCGTTTAACCGGTATTTCCGGGAACGGTATGGCTTATCCTCCCAGTTCCTTCACAGCTGGAAACTGAAATTTCCGGAGATGTCCGTGCCGTTTGAGGCCCTTTCGAAGCGAACGGTCATCGCCAGACCTCCGGAGCTCTTTCGGAAGATTCTGCAGGCGGAGGGGCTGGAAGTCAAAGAGTGACGATGTGACAGAGAAACTTTTCATGTAACAGTTCAGCCAGATGAACAGTTACCTTTTCCTTGGATTTTCATGTGACTGGGAAGATACCGAACAGTTGCAGGAGCTTATGGCAGGACAGAAATGAAAGAGAGCAGAAGAAAGAGACGCCAAAGAAAAAACAGCGGCGGACGGGTTCTGGCGGAATACGTCGGGATGACGCTTGCAGTGACTGCGGTCATACTTTTCCTGACCCAGGCGGTAGTCATCAATGCCAGAATCCCTTCTCCGTCCATGGAAAATACAATTATGACAGGTGATCAACTGTTCGGAAACCGCCTGGCATACTGGCACGGCGGACCCGAGCGGTACGATATTATCATCTTCTATTTCCCGGATGATGAGAGCCAGCGCTTTATCAAGCGCGTGATCGGTCTGCCGGGAGAGACGGTGGAGATCCGGGACGGGAAAGTGTACATCAACGGCTCGGATCAGCCGCTGAGGGACGATTTCTGCCCGGAAACGCCGACCGGGAATTTTGGACCTTATCAAGTGCCGGAGGATTCTTATTTCGTGCTGGGAGATAACCGGGAGATCTCAAAAGATTCCAGGTACTGGGAGAATCCCTACGTGAGCAAAGACGAGATCATCGGACAGGCGGTGTTCCGGTATTGGCCGGTTTCCAGAATGGCATGGCTGAAATAAACGGGCAGAAAGGACAGAAAAATGGCGACATGGAATTCGAGAGGACTTCGCGGATCGCTTCTGGAGGAAGTGATCAACCGGACCAACGATCAGTATCGGGAAAAAAGGCTGGCGTTGATCCAGAAGGTGCCGACTCCGATCACTCCGATCCGGATCGACAAGGAGAGCCGGCATATCACGCTGGCATATTTTGACAAAAAAAGTACGGTGGATTATATCGGTGTGGTACAGGGCGTTCCTGTCTGCTTTGATGCAAAGGAATGTCACAGTGATGCGTTTCCACTGGCTAACATTCATAAGCATCAGATCCGTTTCATGCAGGATTTTGAGTCTCAGGGAGGCGTTGCCTTTCTGATCCTCTATTTTGCCGGACGGGATGCTTTTTATTATTTACGGTTTGAGGACATGATGCGTTTCTGGGAGAGGGGCGCGTCGGGCGGGAAAAAGCATTTCCGTTTTGAGGAGTTGGATCAGGAGTGGATCCTTGGGAAGGGAAGAGACGGGATCCTTCTTCCTTATCTGAAAGGATTGCAGAAGGATCTGGAACTTCGGGATTGACAGGAATGGAGGCTTTCGGTATAATACCAGTAGTTTCCGACACTATCATGGTAGTGAAGTAAAGTGAGAAAGAGATCGGATACGGGCAAAAGAGAAGGAGGATGTTTCAGATGGATAAGATCATTCATACGCCCGAGGGTGTGAGAGATGTATTCAGTGAAGAATGTAAGAAGAAGCGGACGCTTCAGGAAAAAATAGAAAAGGTATTTCAGGCGTATGGATATCAGGAGATCGAGACGCCGACGTTTGAATTTTTCGATGTATTCGGCAGAGAGGTTGGAACGACGCCCTCCAGAGAACTGTACAAGTTTTTCGACCGGGAAGGAAATACTTTGGTGCTCCGTCCGGATTTTACGCCGTCCATTGCACGGGCGGTTTCCATGTATTATACAGAGGAACAGTTTCCGATCCGGCTCTGGTACCAGGGCAGCAGTTTTGTCAACAATTCCAGCTATCAGGGGAGACTCAAGGAATCCACGCAGATGGGCGTGGAACTGATGAACGAGGATTCTCCGATGGCTGACGCGGAACTTCTTGCGATGACGGTACGCTTGATGCTGGATGCCGGATTCCGTGAATTTCAGGTCAGTGTCGGACACATTGGATATTTCCGGGCGCTGACCAGAGAGGCGCGTCTTTCCGAGGACGGATTCCGCCAGCTTCGGGAATTGATCTCCATCAAGAATTATTTCGGCGTGGAGGAACTTTTGGAAAAGTTCCATCTCCGCTCGGAACAGAGCAGAGGGCTGGCTGAGATGACACAGATGTTCGGCGGGCCGGAGATCCTGCAGAAGGCGAGATCGCTGACCCGGAACAAAGAAGCGCTGGAAGCCGTGTCCCGACTGGAGTCTATCTATGAAATCCTGAAAGATTACGGTTATGAAAAATATATCTGTTTTGACTTCGGTATGCTCAGCAGATTTCAGTATTATACCGGCCTGATCTTCCAGGCATATACTTACGGAAACGGAGAGCCTGTGGTCAAGGGCGGGCGTTATGACCGTCTGCTGAGTTATTTCGGAAAGAATGCGCCGGCGGTAGGCTTCTGTGTCGTACTCCAGCCAATGCTGGATGCTCTGGAGCGGCAGAAGATCGCGGCGCCGGTTCCCAGGACGAGGACTATGCTTTTGTACCCTGATTTTCTGGAGAAAAAAGCGGTGCAGATGGCCCGGGATCACCGCAGGGAAGGGCTGGATGTGGCCCTGGTTCCGTTTGAGAGAGGCCGCGTGCTGGAGGATTATATCGCCTATGGGAAGAGAAATCAGTTCGGCGGAATCGTGTATCTCCAGAAAGAATCCGCTGTGTTTGCGATTGACCTGACCGTTCAGGAAATTCATCCGGTGGAGATTGAGCAGATACAGGGAGGAGAACAGTCATGAGATATTTAACGATCGCGCTTGGAAAAGGCCGTCTGGCACAGCGTACAATGGAACTTTTCCGCCAGGTGGGGATCACCTGCCAGGAGATGGAGGATCCGTCTTCCAGAAAACTGATTTTTACCAACGAAGAGCTTGGTTTTCGCTTTTTCCTGGCGAAGGGTCCGGATGTGCCGACGTATGTGGAATATGGTGCGGCGGATATCGGGATCGTCGGCAAGGATACGATCCTGGAGGAAGGACGGAAGCTGTATGAGGTTTTGGATCTGGGGTACGGAAAATGCAGGATGTGTGTCTGCGGCCCTGCCTCTGCGGCGGAACTTCTGCAGCATAACCGTCTGATCCGTGTGGCGACGAAATACCCGAACATCGCCAAAGATTATTTTTATAATAAGAAACATCAGACAGTAGAAATCATCAAGTTAAACGGTTCCATAGAGCTGGCTCCGATCGTGGGACTCTCGGAAGTCATCGTAGACATCGTAGAGACCGGGACGACACTGAGGGAAAACGGCCTGGATGTGCTGGAGGAGGTCTGCCCGCTGTCGGCCAGGATGGTGGTCAATCAGGTGAGCATGCGGATGGAAAACGAAAGGATCAGCCGGCTGATCGGGGTGTTGAAGACAGCGTTGACTGCAGAGGGAGAAGGTTCCTGAGACGAAGTACCATTATTGACGCAGTAAATGCGCCAGGAGGAGGAAAGAATGAGGATTGTAAATCTGACGAAAGAAACGGAAGAGAATATTCTGGAAAATATGCTGAAGCGCAGTCCCACCCAGTATGGGACGTATGAGGCGGCGGTCAGCGAGATCATCGCGGCAGTCCGCGAGAAGAAGGATGAGGCAGTGTTTGCCTACACGGAAAAATTCGACGGCGCAAAGCTGGACGCGTCCACCGTGGAAGTCACACAGGAGGAAGTGGAGGAGGCCTACCGCCAGGTGGATCAGGGACTGATCGATGTGATCCGGAAGGCGAGGACGAACATTCTCTCCTACCATGAAAAACAGAAGCAAAACAGCTGGTTTACTTCCACCGAGGAGGGAACTCTGCTGGGACAGAAAGTGACTCCGTTGAACCGGGTCGGCGTTTATGTGCCGGGTGGAAAAGCGGCGTATCCGTCGTCCGTATTGATGAATGTACTGCCGGCTCAGGTGGCGGGCGTCCGGGAGATCTGTATGACGACTCCTTGCAACCGTGAGGGAAAGGTGAATCCGGTGGTCCTTGCGGCGGCGAAAGAGGCCGGTGTCCAGAGGATCTTTAAGGTCGGCGGCGCGCAGGCGGTGGCGGCGCTTGCCTACGGCACCGAGAGCATCCCGAAAGTCGACAAGATCGTCGGCCCCGGAAATATCTACGTGGCGCTGGCGAAAAAAGCCGTTTACGGAAACGTCAGCATCGATTCCATCGCCGGACCGAGCGAGATCCTGGTCCTGGCGGATGAGACGGCAAATCCCCGTTTCGTGGCGGCGGATCTGCTGAGTCAGGCGGAGCATGACGAGCTGGCGAGCGCGATCCTGATCACGACCTCCCGCAGTCTGGCGGAACAGGTCGACGCTGAGATCCGGAAGTTTCTGGAGACACTTTCCCGCCGTGAGATCATCGAGAAATCACTGGACAATTTCGGTTATCTGCTGGTGGCGGAATCAAAGGCCGAGGCGATCGAGACCGTGAACCAGATCGCTCCGGAGCATCTGGAGATTGTGACGGCGAATCCGTTCGAGGATATGATGAAGGTGCGCAATGCCGGCGCGATCTTCCTGGGAGAGAATTCCTGCGAGCCGCTGGGTGACTACTTTGCCGGGCCGAACCATATTCTTCCGACGAATGGAACGGCGAAATTCTTCTCGCCGCTCTCGGTGGACGATTTTGTAAAGAAATCCAGTGTGATCTATTA
>DXEK01000074.1 GCA_019115005.1 Candidatus Fusicatenibacter merdavium
GTGTCATCGTGACGCGGCCGCGGGGACGTTCCGGAAAAATGAGCCGTCTCCTTCGGGCCAGGGGCGCAGAGGTTCTAGAACTTCCGTCGATCGAGACGGTTCCGGCGGATGATCTGTCCGGACTGGACGCGGCGCTGGGGCGGCTGGAAGCGTATCAGTGGGCTGCGTTTACCAGCGGATACGGGGTGAAGATTTTTTTCGCGGAACTGCTGAAGAGCGGCCGTGATGCGCGGGCGCTGTCCGGACTGAAATTCGCGGCGATCGGGGAGGGCACCCGGAAAGCCTTGGCGGAACACGGGATCCGCGCCGATCTGGTCCCGGAGATCTATGACGGCGTGCATTTAGGCAAAGCGCTGGCGGAGGTCTGTACGCCAAAGAGTAGGATTTTGCTGCCCCGTGCCGCCATCGGTTCCGAGGGAATCCTGGAGGCGCTGACTGTGCGGGAGGACCTGACGGTGGAGGATCTGCCGATCTATGAGACGAGGTATATCCGGCCGGAGGTCCTGGACGAGACGAAGCTGTTTGAGGACGGGGCTGTGACGCTGGCAGTCTTTACCAGCGCATCCACAGTCCGTGGATTTGCTGCGGCGGTTCCGGAGATGGATCTGCGCCGGGTGACTGCAGTCTGCATCGGACAGCAGACCGCTGCGGCTGCAGGAGCGTATGGTATGAAGACTGTGACGTCTGAAAAGGCGACGATGGAAAGCCTCGCCGCATGTGTGGAACGTGTTTATCTGTCCATGCGGCGGGAACCGTAACTGTTCAGCACGCTGAATGGTTATAGAGAAACAGAAGGAAGAGAACATGAGAGGATAAGTTTGGAAGAAAACTTCCAAAGCTACCCTTGTGACGCAGTAAATGCGCCGGGAAGGAGAAAAGATGAAGACAGAGACATCAGAAAGATTATTCAAAGAGGCAGTGAAATATATCCCGGGAGGAGTCAATTCGCCGGTCCGCGCTTATGGAAATGTAAACATGAGTCCGCGGTTTATCCAGGGCGCTACGGGACCATATGTCTTTGACGCAGACGGGAACAAATATGTAGACTACGTCTGCTCCTGGGGACCGATGATCCTCGGGCATAACAATCAGGAAGTACTTAATGCGGTGGTGCGGGCCTGTGACAACGGGCTCAGCTTCGGCGCTGCGACGGAACTTGAAGTGGAGATGGCAAAATTTATCTGTGAGAATGTTCCGGCTGTCGAGATGATCCGTATGGTGAATTCCGGAACCGAGGCAGTCATGAGCGCAGTGCGTGCGGCAAGGGGCTTTACCGGAAGAAATAAGATCATCAAATTTATGGGATGCTATCACGGACACAGCGACTGTCTGCTGGTAAAGGCCGGCTCCGGAGTCATGACTGCAGGAATCCCGGACAGTGCCGGTGTGCCGAAAGGTTGTACCGAGGATACGCTTTCCGCTGTATATAATGATCTGGACAGCGTGGAGGAACTGCTGGACAGCAACAAGGATCAGGTGGCGGTTGTGATCGTGGAGCCGGTGGCGGCGAATATGGGTGTTGTGCCGCCGAAGGAAGGATTTCTCCAGGGACTGCGCCGTCTGTGTGACAAGCACCAGGCGCTGCTGATCTTCGACGAGGTGATCACAGGTTTCCGTCTGGGATTCACCGGCGCTGCCGGAAAATATCAGGTGCGCCCGGATCTTGTCACCTACGGTAAGATCATCGGAGCCGGAATGCCGGTGGGCGCTTACGGCGGAAGAAAGGATATCATGCAGATGGTTGCTCCCTGCGGCCCGGTCTATCAGGCAGGCACACTCAGCGGAAATCCCGTGGCGATGACGGCAGGTCTGACTCAGCTGAAATACCTGTATAACAATCCGAAGCTGTATGAGGATCTGAAGGCAAAAGGCGAGAAATTGTACGGAGGAATGCAGGAACTGCTGTACCGGTACCAGGTGCCGTACACCGTAAATTATGTGGATTCCCTGGGATGCATGTTCTGCACCTCCCATGAAGTGAGCAACTACGCGCTGGCAAAGACCTCAGATACCGCGGCCTTTGCGGATTACTTTGCATGGATGATCAATCACGGCTACCATCTGGCTTCTTCCCAGTTCGAGGCGATGTTCCTGTCCGAGGCGCACACAGATGAGATCATTGACGAGACACTGAATACGGTGGAAGATTATCTGAGGGAGCGGAAAGAATGAAAACAGGTCTGGAGGATGCCTATCTTGTAAAAGGGGGGAAAAAACTCCGCCTCGGATATACGACGGGTTCCTGTGCCGCTGCTGCGGCACAGGCCGCGGCAGTGTGCCTTCTGACCGGCAGAAGACCGGAGTGTGCGGAACTGATGACGCCGAAGGGGATCAGGCTCTGCCTTCCGGTCCGTTTTTTTGGGCAGATGCAGGAAGAAGTGACTTTTGGCGTGCAGAAAGACGGAGGCGATGATCCGGATGCGACGAACGGTCTGTGGATTCTGGCGACGGTAAGCCGGATTCCCGAGCCGGAGGTGGTGATCGACGGCGGAGCGGGTGTTGGCCGTGTCACAAAGCCCGGTCTGGATCAGCCTCCGGGAGCCGCGGCGATCAACCGGGTGCCCAGGGCGATGATCCGGGAGCAGGCAGAAAGCGTCATGCGCAGGGAAGGCTATTCCGGCGGAATCCGGGTTGTGATCTCAGTGCCGGAGGGCGAGGAGACCGCAAAACATACGTTTAACCCCCGTCTCGGCATTGTCGGGGGAATTTCGATTCTGGGAACCAGCGGGATTGTGATGCCGATGAGCGAGGAAGCGCTGATCGCGACGATCCGGGTGGAGATGGAAGTACGGCGGGCGTCCGGGAAAAGATTTCTGCTGATGGTGCCGGGAAATTACGGGGAGGATTTTCTCTCCCGGTATCCGCAGGTCGACACGGAGCAGGCGGTAAAGTGCAGCAACTATGTGGGAGCTGTACTTGAGATGGCTGTGGAGATGGGATTCGAGGGGATCCTGTTCGTGGCTCATATCGGAAAGTTTATCAAAGTATCCGGCGGGATCATGAATACACACTCTCATCAGGCGGATTGCCGCGCGGAGCTTCTGGCTGCGCAGGCGATGCGCGGCGGGGCTGATCCCGGAACTGTCCGTAGAATCCTGGAGACGGAAACCACAGAGGAAGCAGTGGAGATTTTGAAAGAAGACGGATGTCTGGACGATACGATGAGAGAAGTGATGAAGCGGATCGTCTTTTATATGCAGCATCACACGGAAGGGAAGATCCGCACCGAGGCGGTCATTTTTTCCAGCAGATACGGCGTGCTGGGAGAGAGTGAAGGCGCCGGGGAGATGATCGAAAAATTTCGGAGAGAGGAATGAAAATGGGTGAGGTATATTTCCAGAAAGAGTATCGTTACAGAAAAAGACCGGAGACACAGCGAAAACCCGGAAAAAAGATAAGGATCAAAACAGAGTTTGCCAGGGAAGGAAAGCTCTGGAAAATTCCGGCAGTCTATCTGTTTGAGGAAGGGGTGGTGATGGATCTTTGCTGCCGGATCGACCCGGGCAGCGTCAGGGAGTATTACGGCGAACGAAAACGGTTATCGGAGAAAGGATGGAAAGACCCGGAGAGTTTTGCGTTTCTGGAAGCAAGGAACCCCTGGCCCCAGAGTAGATGTATCAATCTGAATGTCAACGGACAGACGCTTTTGCCGGAAGGTTCCACCGGCGGCGCATGGATACCTGAAGACAGAGACGGTGAGATGGAAACTGCCGATATGTTTCAGGATCCGGAAATCCGGAAGATCCTGGATGACTATCGGTGTGACCGGGAACATGCCTGGTACTTTATGCGCTCTTGTTTTCGATGGGTGGCTGGAGAAAAGCAGGAAATGCCAAAGACGATCCGTACCATGACGGCGGAAATCGCAGAGGAACCGCGCACAATCCCGGGATTCTGCTTTGTGACCAGGGACGGTGAGAAAGTGAGAAGAATTCCCTTTTTCTGTCCTCTGAGCGGAGAAAAAGGCGTGTTAATCATTCAGGAGTGTTTTTCAAGAAAACTGGAAGAGGACTTTTTTGAAGGAACGTTCCGCTCTGGGCG
This sequence comes from Candidatus Fusicatenibacter merdavium, assembly GCA_019115005.1. Classification (GTDB taxonomy): domain Bacteria; phylum Bacillota; class Clostridia; order Lachnospirales; family Lachnospiraceae; genus Fusicatenibacter; species Fusicatenibacter merdavium. The sequence continues at coordinate 4,042 of DXEK01000074.1, forward strand.
AAAGGCAGAAGACGGTTGTCGCGGAGCGGAGGTGGACGTGGAATACCCGTTGTACCAGAATGTGATCTCCTGGAGCACGGAACCGGAGTGGCTGCGTTCCGTGTGTACGATCACGGACTGTTCTGCCGGAGATCGCCCGAGAAAAAAGAAAGCCGGTGAAGACACGGCGGGTTCCGGCATTCAGACGTCCGAAGAGATCGGCTCCTGTGCAATGTCTGTTTTCTATCTGGGAGACGACAGAAAAACAAAATCCTGGTCCAGTTCGTCTTTGACCTTTGAAAAAAAGAAGGAGACAAACTGGCAGGTGGACTTTACATTTGAAAAGAAAGACAGTCTCCTTGTGGAATGTTTTAAAGAGTGATCCAGTAGCGCTGGAGGATTTTGCCGTTCCGCTCGTCAGTCACCTCATTTTCCAGAACGCCGCCATTCGACCGGATGATCCTGGCCGAAGCAGGATTGTCTTTGTGGCAGGAGATCAGGAGCTTCTGCATACCCATATTCCGGCAGATGACCTTCGCCAGTTTCAGCTGCATCATGGCATAGCCTTTCCGGCGTTCCGATCAGCCGTCCATCGGACCGCCGGATCGAGAGGTACTGGGTATCCGGAACCCAAGGAGCAGGGCAGGTTTCTTTCTGCTCTACTTTTTTGATCCAACGGTACCATTCCGCCAGATCATCATATTTGCGCAGATTGGAACATCCGTCCATACTGTCGCCGGATGCCAGAAATTCCGCACGGTACTGCGCGACTTCGTCCAGATCCGAGGGGAGAACTTTTCGCAATATAAGAATTTCGTTTTCCGCTCTGTCTGTCATTCTGATTTCTGTTTGATCTGTCATTTTTATCTCCTCATTTCTATAAATGTCTTTAAAGCAAACAAAAATTTTCAGACTTTTATAAAGGAATCATATCACAGGAATTTACACAGATCAATCGATTGTTTTCCCATATTTTTATCTGATCAAAGTTTTTTCGAAAAGATACTTGACAAACTCTCTCTACAACTGTAATATACAATTATACTACACAAGTAGAAAGGAGAAAGTTATTATAATGGGAAAGAAGATCCAGAAATTACCTGATTCAGAACTGGACGTGATGATCGCCCTGTGGAACGGGCATCAGGAAATGACTAGAAGCGAGATTGAAGAATTCATGAACAAGAAAAAGAAACTGGCTGCGACAACGATTCTTACGCTTCTCTCACGTCTGGAAAAGAAAGATTTTGTTTCGATAAAAAAATCTGGAAAAGCTTATCTTTACAGCGCGCTTGTCAGCCAGGAGGAGTATCAGCAGCAGGAGGGAAAACATGTATTGGAAAAGCTGTATGACAACTCCGTGAAAAATTTTGTCGCAACGCTGTATCAGGGCAAGCAAATCGGCCAGAGTGATATTGACGAACTGGAATCCTTTCTGCAGGAACTGAATAAGGACAACTGAAGATTCTGTGGCGGCAGGCGGGTAAACATCGACCTGTTGGGGTGCAGCAAAGCATACAGTCGGTCTGCCGTGCGGGAAGACGGAATGGAGGGGTATTATGAGAGAAGGGAAACGAAAAAAAATTTCTGTTTGGGTGATGTGGTGTCTGATTCTCAGCATATGTGCCTGTGGCCTGGCAGGATGTTCCGGAAAAAAAGAGGAGGAAACAACTGCTTCCGGGGAAAGCAAGTCTGAGGTATCGGCGGAAAGCAAAAGCGTATCGGAAAGCGCCGGCGATGAAGATCAGAGTACGGCGGAGACGGCACAGACGCCTCTGGAGACGGAGCCGGTGGAGGGCACAGAGGGAGCGCATACGGATTCCGGTTCTGAGAAGACAGATCAAGAAGAAGATCCGCAGCAGCAGACAGAGCCGGATCAGGATCCGGCACAGGAAGATACGGTATCGCTGGAAAATTATATTGTCAACGGTGAGTGGAAAAAAATTAAGGACGCATTGAACATGCGGTCAGTGGAATCTCATCAGTTCGGTGAATTCGGGGAAGGTTATGAGATCGATGGTTTTTATATTAACTGGAGCAAGGACGAACCGGATGAGGAAGGCGCCTTTACCATGATCAATACCGGAAGTACTTCCGTTGATATTTACGGGGTAAAGGTAGGTGACGGGATCGGGACCGCTGATTCTGTGTTTAAGGAAAACGGATGGACGTCATTGGACGATGGAAGGCAATATATCGTTATTTTCAACGGCAGAGACCTGGCCATCGATTTTGATCTGGATGAAAATCAGACGATCACAGGCTGGTACCTGTGCAACTGGCCGGAGGGAGACTTCTCCGAAAATTTTGCCGGTCTGGAAAACCAGCAGGTCAACGGCGTTCCCGCCAAAATTAATGTCTATGAAGGGGAGTACATGGATGAGCAGGCGCGCACATGGCAGCCTGTCACCGAATATTACACGGTGATCGTGGAGAATGTCACAGAAGATTCCTTTGACTTTACGATTTACTATGTGAACGGGTCCGACGAGAACAGAGAAGTGGTTTTCCGGACGCATACGGCGATCTTTGAGGGCGACGGAACGTATGCCCGGTATCATGGACAGGAGTATAACCTGACGTTCACGTTCCCGGATGGGAGAAATTCATATCCGGATGCCGTTGAGATGCAAATCGACGGTTATGAACCTGTGGAAGGACTGACCTTCAACAATAATTCTATACCGGGGCATGAATTCGGCTGAAGAGGAGGGGAAGTATGGCTGATTTTCTGTTATATATTCTGAAAATGAATCTGCTGGCGGCGGCAGTGATCCTGCTGACGGCGGCGCTCTCAGAAAGTATGACCAGGAAATATTCTGTGCGCTGGAAATACCGCATATGGCTGATTCTGGCGGTTCTGCTGCTCCTTCCGCTGCACCTGCCGGAGCGCTGGACGGTGGTAAAGATTCAGATCCCGTCCTCCTTCACAATACGGACCGAGAGTTCGTCTCCGATGGAAACTGCCGAACTGCAGCAAGATGTGAAGGGAACGACAGCGGCGGAAACCGGTGAAACGGCAGGGGTGCTCCCTCCCTCTGTGCCGGTTTCAGATGCCGCAGGTACTTCACAGACGATTTCGCAGCAGGTTTCGACAGACAGTCAAACGGCGGAACGTGAAAAAACGGCGGCTCCGTTGGTGTATCGGATCACAGTGGAGACGGCGGCGAGAGTTGCAGCAGCTGCATGGATGGCGGGTATTCTGTTTCTCGGAAGCAAAACGGTTCTGGGAATGCATTTGTCCGGCAGACTGCTGCGCCGCTGGAATGTGGCAAACTGGGATCATTATCTGGAACGGGAGTATCAGAAACTGTGCAGACAAATGGAGCTGAAGCATGCGCCGCGTCTGATGCGGAACAGTATGTTGACCACGCCCCTGCTCATGGGATTTTTCCAGCCGTGTATCTGTGTTCCGTTGACCGGATATACGGCGGAAGAGCAGGAACTGATCCTGCGCCATGAACTCTGTCATTTCCGGCGGAAAGATCTGTGGTATAAACTTCTTCTGAATATTCTCTGTGCAGTTTACTGGTTTAACCCTGCGCTGTGGTGGATGAAAAAGGAGGCGGAACGCGATATTGAGTTTCTCTGCGACGAGACTGTGATGCGGGACCGTTCTGTCTCGGACAGGATGCTGTACAACCGTCTGCTGGCCAAAACAGCTGCCGGAAAGACTTCCTCAGCGGGGATCACGACAAGTTTTAACGA
>DXEK01000075.1 GCA_019115005.1 Candidatus Fusicatenibacter merdavium
TTTGTTGATTGCTGGTGATAGGGGTATCTCAACAATACAACATATAATCAAAAACTGCTACTTTTTTTGAAAAAAAGTGGTGGAAACATGTACCTGGGGCTAGCCGTCGCGCCAGCGACTTGGTACAATATAATGTCATGTCATGTCATGTCATGTCATGTCATGTCATGTCATGATGCCAGGGTCATGCTCTTTACGTCTGCATGAAAATGCATGACTTGGGATTCATAAAAACATGAGCAGGCAGCCCGGTCGGGCGGATTTCAAACGTTTTCAGAACTTTTCCGCAGGTTTATGAACACAGGGAAAGAAACTGCTGAAAACAGGAAAAGGATGATACCATGAAACATTTTTTTAAAAATATCAGGAGACTTCTGGGAAAGAACTGGATCAGTCTTCTGATATTTGAGTTCTTATACCGAATCTTTTTTCACGAGCTGGTCACGCGGACTGCGCGGGCGGCGGTAAATTTTTCTCTGGACAGACAGGGTTACAGCTATATGACCGAGGAAAATTATATAGAGTTTGTCAGTTATCCGTTGACGATCGTGTTGATTGTGCTGGGAATTTTGATGGTGCTGCTGCTTCTTCTTTTTGAGATCCATGCACTTCTGGGGTGCATGGAAGCATCCTGGCAGAAGCGCAGGATCAGTGTTCCGGGGATGATCTGTGCAGGCGTAGTGGGGAGCGTCCGCTTTGTCCGTAGAAAACCGGCCGCGTGGCCGCTGATCGTTGCCGGGTCACTTCCCTGTCTGCTTCTCCAGGCAATGTATGGCCTGATCACGGGAATGAAGCTTTTACAGATCACGGCGATCAAGATTTTTGAAGCATTTCCCAATCTGGTTGTCCCGGGGTTGCTCGCGGTTGCGCTGATCCTGCTGTCGATTCTTTTTTGTTTTTCGCTTCCGTTTCGCATGTTGATGGAAGAATCGGAACGAATGACCTGCCAAAGAGTGACGGAGAGGATTGGGAGCAGTTGGAAAGAGCGGTTTCAGAGGTTAGGAAAATTATTCGGTGAATTTTTCCTGCTCCAGCTTATTTTACTGGGGGTTCTTTTCTTTATCTATCTGATTTCTCATGTGCTGATCGTGCTGTATGTGCTGATCGCCGGAGATCCCCAGGCGCTGGTCAGTTCGGTGCTGGTTTATACAGACGGTGCAAAATCGGTCCTGCGCGGTCTGGCTGCAGGACTCGGGATCAGCGCGACACTGCTGTATTTTTATCTTTTTTTTGCGGAAACCAGTCGGGAAGGATATCGTATAGAACGGCGGAGAAAAAAGACGCCGTCCAGGCTTCGCAGAATTTTGGCGGGCCGGGTTGTGGCGGTCTCTCTGACGGTCCTGCTGGCGGCAACTGAGGGCGTTTATCTGATTTATGTTGTGCAGAGGGAACACCCCGGCGCGACGGCATCCGCCGGTTACATTTCCGTATCGGCACACCGGGGAGGGGCTCGAAAAGCGCCGGAAAATACTTTGAGTGCATTACAGTATGCGATCAGCTCCAAATCGGATTTCGCGGAGATCGATGTTCAGGAGACAGAGGACGGCGAGGTGGTGCTGATGCATGACAGCAACCTGAAACGGACGACCGGATTGAATGCGAATATTTGGACGCTGACTTATGCAGAGATCCGGCAGCTGGATGCGGGCGTCCGCTTTAACAAGAGTTTTCTGGGAGAAAAGATCCCGACGCTTGAGGAAGCGATCGAGGCTGCCCGGGGTAAGATCCAGCTGAACATTGAAGTGAAATATAACGGGCACAATGCAAACATTGTCCGGAAAGTAGTCCGGATCATTGAAGAGGAGGATTTTGTCGAGAACTGTGTGCTGACTTCGATGAATTATAAGTTTCTGGAACAGGCCAAGGAACTGAATCCGGAAATACGGACGGGATATACGATGAATATGACGTATGGAAATCTGGAGAATATGGACGGGGCAGATTTCTTTTCCGTCAAGTACACTTATATCACGGAATCGTTCGTGGAAAGGGTTCATGCACTCGGAAAGGAAGTTTATGCATGGACCCTGAATTATCAGGGAGACATTCAGCGGATGGTGAACTGTGAGGTGGACAATATCATCACAGACGATCCGGAGCTGGTGCGGCAGGTGATTTTGGGAGAGACAAACCGCTCTCCGGGATTTCTGGAACTGATGAAATATGCTTTGAAATAGAGGGGGAACTATGGTATACTGGTTAAAAGATATTGGGGTCAAAAAGGTGTTTTGGCCCCGATACTGTTACGGATTGTTCCGCGTAAAATAAGGGTTATTGAAGAAGGGTTGCTTAATGAGTAAAAAAAAGACTGCGGGGGGAGCGCACAGACGAAAGAGGACGATCAGTTATTATGACTATAATCTGCTTGCTTGTCTGATCTTGCTGATGTCTTTCGGTCTGATCATGCTTTACAGTGCCAGTGCATATGAAGCGTATACGAGCAAAAATATATCAAGCAATATGTATTTTTTTACACATCAGCTGAGAAATTCGGTGGCTGCGGTGATATGGATGCTGCTTCTCTCAAAGGTATCGTATCATTTTATGGCGAAATTCGCGGGAGGATTATACGTGGCCGCATTTGTGCTGATGGCGCTTGTGCAGTCGCCGCTTGGAGTGGAGGAGTTTGGCGCCAGGAGATGGCTGAAGATCGGACCGATCCAGTTTCAGCCATCTGAGATTGCCAAGATTGCGGTGATCCTGTTCCTGCCGCTGGTCATTTTGAAAATGGGGAAAAAGTATAAGTCCTGGAAGGGACAGGCTCTGATTTTGGCGATGGGAGCGATTCAGGCAGCGGCAGCATGGAAGCTGACAGAAAATCTGAGTACGGGAATCATCATTTTCCTGATCACGATCGTGATTATGATCGTCGCCAGTCCCAAAATGCCGAAGATCTTTTTCGTCGCATGCGGAATCCTTGCGGCAGTCGGTATCGGCGGAATGTTTTATCTGAAGACGCATCTGGAGATCCTCGAAAAAATGGTGGAAAAAGAGATTGGAGGATATCAGCTCAACCGTGTCTATGAATGGCTGGCCGGCGGAAGCTACCAGATCCATCAGGGGCTCTATGCGATCGGTTCCGGCGGCTTTTTTGGAAAAGGACTGGGCAACAGTGTCCAGAAGCTCGGGACGATACCGGAAGCGCAGAATGATATGATTTTTTCGATCGTCTGTGAAGAACTGGGAGTATTCGGAGCGGTTCTGCTGCTGGTGATGTTCGGCTATCTGTTGTACCGGCTTTTTGTGATCTCACAGAATGCGCCGGATCTTTACGGGACGCTTGTGGTGAGCGGTGTGTTCGGACATATTGCTATCCAGGTGATCCTGAATGTGCTGGTTGTGCTGAATATGATGCCTGCAACCGGTATTACTCTGCCGTTTATCAGCTACGGCGGAACTTCCCTTCTGTTTCTCATGACGGAACTGGGAATTGCTCTTTCTGTCGCCGATTCCATCCGACTGGAAGCCGGAACAGGCGTAAAAGCCGGATCGGAGGAACGTGAGAAAAATGTATTGACAAATACATAAAGAACAGATACACTCATTCATGACAAAAACAGCTGTCTTTCGTAACGGTGAAGACGTCTGAACTGTTACGTTTTGAGGCGGAAGAAAGGAGTTAGAGTACAATGTTAGAAAAGATGAAGCAGATTCTTTCTGAACAGTTGGGATGCGATGCCGACACGATTACGGAGGATACATCTTTTAAAGATGATCTGGGTGCGGATTCTCTGGATCTGTTCGAGGTGATCATGGCGCTGGAGGATGAGTACGGCATTGAGATTAATACGGAAGATCTGTCGGAGCTCAACACCGTTGGCGATGTTATGAACTATCTGAAGGATAACGGGATCGAAGTATAAAGATCTGTTGCCTTTGATAAGATAAAAAAGAAAAGGGGGCCGAATGCAGATGAGTAGTTTGGAATATGTAAAAAAGGTACTTGCTGAAGCTGAAAGTGTGGTATGTCTTGTGGGACGGAGCACGACTTTCCAAACGGGATGTCAACTGTATGACGGGGATTTTGAGTATGAGACGGAATCCCGTTACGGCCTCTCAGTGGAAGAGATTTTCTCTGAATCTTATTACAATAACCGGACGAAGGAATTCTTCCAGTTTTACAGAGAAGAGGTCCTGAAACACCGGGGCGAGCCCAATGTTGTCTATCAGACGCTGGCCCGGATGGAGCAGGACGGGAAGCTGATCGGGATCGTTTCCCGGAGTATCTTCGCCCTGTCAGAACGTGCCGGATGCAAAAATGTAGTAGATATTCACGGAAACATTTATCAGAATATCTGTCCTCGCTGCGGCAGAAAGTATGATTACCACTATATTCTGGAACATACGCCGGTTCCTTACTGTGAGGACTGCCGTGCGGTGGTGCGGCCGCAGATCGTCTTGACCGGAGAGATGGTCAGCAATGACAAAGTGACCCGTGCGACAGAACTGGTTGCCAGGGCGGATGTGCTTTTGATTCTGGGTTCGACGATGCAGTCGTATATCACCAAGAGTTTTGTCAAATATTTCAATGGCTCAAAAGTCCTGCTGGTCAACTGGGCGGAACATTACTCCGACGTCAAGGCGGATGGGGTATGTATTGGAAATCTTCTGGAGATCGTTCCGAAGATTTATCCATAACAGGTAATCTATTCGTCTGTCGGTGGATCCGACGGAAGTGTTTTCAGATGAAACCTTTGTTTGTAATTCCTATGGACCCCAGAAGCTGTATTTTGGCAGCTGGCTGCTGAAGGTGTCTTCCCCGGATGACAGGGAGACGGCGTGCGGTCGGCTGATGAAATACAGCTTCTGGGGTATGTGTGCCTTTTTAGAAAACAGTTACAATGATTGACGCAGTAAATGCGTCAGAAGGAGGTAAGTTTGGAAGAAAACTTCCAAAGCTGTCTCGATAACGCAGAAGTGCGTCAGGAAGGAGAAAATAATGAAAAAAGTAAAAACAAGATTTGCGCCAAGCCCGACAGGACGTATGCATGTGGGAAATCTGCGAACGGCTCTGTATGCATATCTGATCGCAAAACATGCCGGCGGAGATTTTATGCTCCGTATTGAGGATACGGATCAGGAACGATTTATGGAGGGAGCGCTGGAAATTATTTACCACACCCTCGAGGAGACCGGCTTGCATCACGATGAAGGACCGGACAAGGATGGCGGCTGCGGCCCATACGTTCAGAGTGAGCGGAATGCTTCCGGGATCTATCTGAAATATGCAAAACAGCTGATCGATCAGGGAGACGCTTATTACTGCTTCTGTGATCAGGAGCGCCTGAGTCAGTGTAAGAGGACGGTAAACGGAAAAGAAATCTCCATTTACGACAAGCACTGTCTGCATCTGTCCAAGGAAGAAGTGGAGGCAAATCTTGCGGCGGGAAAACCGTACGTCATCCGTTTCAATATGCCGACGGAGGGAACGACCACATTCCACGATGAGATTTACGGAAATATCACAGTCAACAATGAGGAACTGGAAGACCTGATTCTGATTAAGTCTGACGGTTTTCCGACTTACAATTTTGCAAATGTTGTGGATGACCATCTGATGGGAATCACCCACGTAGTCCGCGGAAACGAATATCTGTCCTCTTCCCCGAAATATAACCGGATCTATGAGGCGTTCGGATGGGAGATCCCGGTCTATGTCCACTGTCCGCTGATCACAAACGAGGATCACCAGAAACTCTCCAAGAGAAGCGGCCATTCTTCCTATGAAGATCTGATCGACCAGGGATTTCTGACGGAAGCGATCGTCAACTTCGTCGCTCTGCTTGGCTGGTGCCCGGAAGAAAACCGGGAGATCTTCTCACTGGAAGAGCTGGTTCAGGTGTTCGACTATCACCATATCAGCAAATCTCCGGCGGTCTTCGATATGACGAAGCTTCGCTGGATGAACGGCGAGTACATGAAAGCGATGGACGATGAGAAATTTTATCAGATGGCTTTGCCGTATCTGAAAAAGACGATCAGCAGAGACCTGGACTTCCGGAAGATCGCCGCGATGGTGAAAACCAGGATTGAAGTGTTCCCTGATATCTGTGAACTGGTGGATTTCTTCCAGGAGGTTCCGGAGTATGACACTTCTATGTACGTACACAAGAAGATGAAGACCAACGAGGAAAATTCTCTGGCGCTTCTGAGAGAGGTCCTTCCGCTTCTGGAGGCACAGGAAGACTACAGCAATGATGCTTTGTTTGAAATGCTATCAGCATTTGGCAAGGAAAAAGGCTACAAGACCGGATACATCATGTGGCCGATCCGCACCGCTCTGTCTGGAAAACAGATGACGCCGGCAGGTGCTACAGAGATTCTGGAAGTCCTGGGAAAGGAAGAGTCTTTGAGACGCCTGAACGCTGCAGTGGAAAAACTGCAGGCTGCACTTGCCTGACTGCCTATGGAGTACAATCATTCACAGCGGCAGGCGGTAGAACATGTGGCGGGGCCGATGATGGTTCTGGCGGGCCCGGGTTCCGGCAAAACAGCCGTGATCACCGGGCGGACCTGCCGCCTGGTCGAGCGTGGAGTCCCCGCGGAAGCGATCCTTGTGGTGACTTTTACCAAAGCTGCCGCGCGGGAGATGAAGGAGCGGTATCTGAAGCGGATGAACCGTCCGTCGACCCGCGTGACTTTCGGGACGTTTCATGGGGTTTTCTACGGGATTCTGAGAAATGCCTACCGCCTGTCCGGACAGAATATTTTAAGCGAAGAGCAGAAGCTGCGGCTGCTGAGAGAACTGGTGCATACGTATTGCCGGGACGCCGAGGAAGAGGAGGAGCTGATCGCGAATCTGAACCGGGAGATCGGCACGGTGAAGAATAACCGGATCGAACTGGAACATTTTTATTCAACTGCCTGTCCGGAAGAGGTATTCCGTACCATTTACCGAGCCTATGAAAAATGGAAACGGGACAGCCGGAAACTGGATTTTGACGATATCATGGTCTGGTGTTATGAGCTCTTCCGGAAACATCCGGAGATCTTGGCCTTGTGGCAGAAAAAATTTCAATATATTCTCATTGACGAATTTCAGGATATCAATCCGATTCAGTACGACATTGTCCGGATGCTGGCGAAGCCGCAGGACAATCTGTTCATAGTAGGAGACGACGATCAGTCGATCTACCGTTTTCGAGGAGCACGTCCGGAGATCATGCTCCATTTTCCAGAAGATTATCCAAATGCAGAAACCGTTACGCTGGACATTAATTACCGGAGCAGCGGAGCCATCGTGCGTCAGGCCGGAAAGCTGATCGCCAACAATGAAAAGAGATTCCCGAAAACCATTAAGGCAAGTCACGGGCAGGGGGAAGCGGTGGCGCTGCGGGAATATGAGACCGTCAAGGACGAGCTTCAGGATGTGACGGACGGGATCCGCGCCTGTGTCTCTGAGGGAACACCGTATGAGGAAATTGCGCTTCTGTTTCGCACCAATGCCGGCAGCCGGATGGCGGTGGAACAGCTGATCGCGGACAATATTCCGTTCCAGATGCGGGACCGCCTGCCGAATCTGTACGATCATTGGATATCCAGAGATATCCTTACTTATCTGCGGATCGGCCTTGGAAGCCGCCGGAGAGCGGATTTTTTGCAGATCTGCAACCGTCCGAACCGATATCTGGCGAGGGACGCGTTTGAGGCTGCGCAGGTCAGCTTTGAGGCGCTGTACGAGTATTATGAGGGAAAGGACTGGATGTGCCGCCGGATCGAAAAACTGGAGCAGGATCTTCAGCTGCTTGGACGGATGACGCCGTTTGGCGCAGTGAATTACATCCGGTTTGCGATGGGGTATGAGGAGTACCTGAAGGAGTATGCCTCTTATCGCAGAATGAAGCCCGAGGAGTTTCTGGAACGGCTGGACGAACTGCAGGAACTCTCCCGGGGGTATCGGACGGCGGAGGACTGGTTCCGCCATATCGAGGAGTATAGAGAGACGCTTGCGGAGGAAGCAAAGAAGAATCAGCAGGAAAAGTCCGGTGTCACGATCTCGACGCTGCACAGTGTCAAGGGGCTGGAGTACGACTGTGTCTACATTCTCGATGTAAACGAAGGGGTGATGCCCTACCAGAAGGCTGTGCTGGAGGAGGATATTGAGGAAGAGCGCCGGATGTTTTATGTGGGAATGACCAGGGCGAGAAAAAAACTGACGCTGTGTTCTGTGAAGGAACGGTTTGACAAAAAGACAGAACCCTCCAGATTTCTGGAAGAAATTTTGATGTGAAAGGCGGATGCCGCCGGCGTCTGGCTGTTTGGGGTGGGAGGGACGTGGTGCTGCTGTGAGTTCGAGGTTTGAGGTGGAAGATGGAAATAGACAGAAGGTTATGATATTTGTTGTTTGGTTAGCAGGGAGAGTTGAAAAGAATTAAAAATGATAAAAATTTAACAAAAAGATATTGACAAATAATTAACAATAGCGTATAGTAAGGGCGAAACAGGGAAATACTGAATCTGATCGGGTGATCGGAATCAGTGAATTTTTTGACGAGGAGGAAACTTGTATATGCGGATTTTATTTTATGATACACAGTCTTATGATAAGGAATCTTTCAGCCGGGAGGCGAAGAATTTTCCGGGAGTGGAGATGGAGTTTCTGAAGACTTCCCTGGCGCCCCGTACTGCCGCGCTGGCGAAAGGACATGACGCGGTTTGCGCGTTTGTTAATTCGGATGTGGGAACTGGTACGGTGGAGGAGCTTCATAAAGCTGGCGTCCGTCTGATCCTGATGCGCTGTGCTGGCTATAATAATGTGGATCTGGAACTGGCACAGAAATATGGCATCGAGGTGCGCCGGGTGCCGGGATATTCCCCGGAGGCGGTCGCGGAACATGCGATGGCGCTGGCGCTGACGGTAAACCGGAGAATGCACAAGGCTTATACGAAGGTCCGGGAGAATGACTTCAGCCTTGGCGGCCTGATGGGATTTAATTTTTACCAGAAAACTGCCGGCATCATCGGAACCGGAAAGATCGGTGCGGCGATGGCGCGGATCTGCCGCGGATTCGGAATGAAAGTGATCGCTTATGATGTGTATGAAAACGAATCGCTGAAAGATTTTGTCACGTATGTGACGTTGGATGAACTGCTGGCGCAGAGTGATCTGATCTCGCTGCATTGCCCGCTGATGGACAGTACGTATCATATCATTAACCGGGATACGATCGCAAAGATGAAAGACGGCGTGATCCTGGTCAATACGTCCCGCGGCGGTCTGGTTAAGACGGATGATCTGATCGAGGGGATTCGTGCCCGTAAGTTCTTCGGTGTGGGGCTGGACGTATATGAGGAGGAGACTCCGAATGTCTTCGAGGACCGCTCCGACGAGATCCTGGAGCACTCTACGACCGCGCGTCTTCTCTCCTTCCCGAATGTGATGATCACCTCCCATCAGGGATTCTTCACTCAGGAAGCGCTGGCTGCCATCGCTCAGACGACGCTCCAGAATGCACTGGACTTTGAAGCAGGAAAAGAAACTCCGAATATTGTGAAAGCGTAAAGGCTGTAACGGTTCGGTCTGCGGAACTGTAACGAAAGGTTTTCTTTCAGGAGCCTGAAAATATTTCTGCCTGAAAATTGTGAGGCAGGTGAAGGCCGTTGGTATGCGTGTACGGTGACATGCCAACGGCCTTTGCCTGTTTTTGTCTGTCCTTGTGTTTTGCCTGAAGTTTTCGGAAAAAAGAAAATGCTTTTAAAATAATGGAAAATAGTGTATAGTAAGTAACAGAAAAAATAAGCCAAGATCCGCCGGGCGCTTTTCACCCGCGCGGCGGAGGGACAGCGACAGAAAGGGGTGCCGGCAATGGATTGCGAAAGAGCAGAAAAGCTGATACAGCCTTATGTGCAGGACAAGATGCCGGAAAATGAAATGGAGGATTTCATCCATCATGTGCGGAACTGTCCGGCCTGCTATGATGAACTGGAGACGTATTTCATCATTCGCCAGGCTGCCCGCTATCTGGATGATGACGAAAAACAGTCCTACAATCTGAAAGGCCTCCTTGCAAAGGATATGAGGGAGAAGGAACGTCGGATTCAGAGAAAGAAGCACAGAAACATTTTTTTCTCTGTGTTGATTTTTGTGCTGACCATTCTGCTGATCTTGTTTACCCTGCATTATCTGGATTTTGTTGAGATCCCCTGGCTGAAAGGATTATTTTAAATATGAGTGAAAAAATTGTTTTGATAGACGGGCATAGTATTTTGAACCGTGCTTTTTACGGACTTCCGGATCTGACAAATTCCGAGGGCCGGCACACAAATGCGGTTTACGGATTTCTGAATATTCTGTTCCGGACTCTGGAGGATGAGAAGCCGGAGTATCTGGCGGTTGCGTTTGACGTTCATGCGCCTACCTTCCGGCATAAGATGTATGAGGAGTATAAAGGAACGAGAAAGCCGATGCCTTCGGAACTGCGGGAACAGGTTCCGCTGCTGAAGGAAGTGCTGAGAGCGATGGATATCGAGCTGGTGGAACAGGAAGGCTATGAGGCGGATGACATTCTCGGAACCATAGCGGGGCGCTGTGAAAGCCGGGGAATGGAAGTGACGATCGTTTCCGGAGACAGAGATATCCTGCAGCTTGCCACGGATAAGGTCATGATCCGTATGCCGAAAACGGTTCGCGGAAAGACGACGATCGAAACTTACCATGCCGGCGATGTGGTGGAGCGTTATCAGGTGCAGCCGAAGCAGATCATTGAGCTGAAGGCGCTGATGGGGGACTCTTCCGACAATATTCCGGGGATCCCCGGCGTGGGAGAAAAGACGGCGACGAAACTGATCGTCGCCTACGGAAATATAGAAAACGCCTATGAGCATGTGGAGGAGATCAAGCCGAACAAGGCGAAAGAATCTCTGAAAAATCACTACGATCTGGCGGTTATGAGCAAGAAGCTGGCGACGATCGATACACAGGCGCCGGTGTCCTGCGATCTGGAGCACGCGCGGATCGGAAATTTATATACGAAAGAGGCGTATGAGATTTTCCGCAGGCTGGACTTCAAAAATCTGTTGGGAAGATTTGATTCCCAGGCAGAGAACGAACAGGACAGCCTGATGATCCGGACGGAGAACGATCCCGGCGAGGTGAGAAAAATTCTGGAGCAGGCGGTGCAGCAGCCATCGATAGGTTTGGAGCTTTTGGAAAGCGCCGGCCACGAGATCCTGGGACTGGCGTTGGCCTGGGAGGAAGACGGGGAAGCGGTCGTCTGCTATATTGAGATATCCGAAAAAATCACAGCGGAAGATCTTACGGATATGGCGGGAGAATTGTTCCGCCAGGTGAGCAGGATCTGCGTGATGGATATCAAGAAGCATCTGAAATCGGTAAAAAATGCGGAACCGGAAAAAGTGTTTGACGCGGGGATCGCCGCATATCTTCTCAATCCTCTGAAAAATACGTACACGTACGATGATCTCGCGAAGGAATATCTGCAGCTTTATGTACCTTCTGCCGAGGAGATTTTTGGCACGGCGAAGCTCCCGGATCTGGCGTCTGTTTCCGAAGATCTTGCGGGGACTTATGCCGGAAATATGGCGTATGCGGTATACCGGGCAAGAGAGTCGATGGAGCAGAGACTGGACGAGGAACAAATGCTCCGTCTGTATAAAGAGATTGAGATCCCGCTGGCATTTACTCTTGCCGATATGGAAGAGGCGGGGATACGTGTGGAGGCAGAGAAACTGAAGGAGTACGGAGAACGTCTTCAGGTACGGATCCGGGAACTGGAGGAGAAGATTTATCAGGAGGCCGGAGAAACGTTTAATATTAATTCGCCCAAGCAGCTCGGTGTGATTCTGTTCGAAAAACTGAAGCTGCCGGGCGGACGCAAGACGAAAAGCGGCTATTCTACGGCGGCGGACGTGCTGGAAAAACTGGCACCGGACCATCCGATCGTCTCAGATATCCTGGAGTACCGCCAGCTGGCGAAACTGAAATCTACCTATGCAGACGGTCTGTCGGCGTTTATCGGTTCCGACGGAAGGATTCATTCCACCTTTAACCAGACGATCACAGCCACAGGCCGGATCAGCAGTACAGAGCCGAATCTTCAGAATATTCCGGTGCGGATGGAGTTGGGACGGATGATCCGCAAGGTATTCTTGCCGAAGGACGGATGTGTGTTTATCGATGCGGATTATTCCCAGATCGAACTGCGTGTGCTGGCGCATATGTCGGGAGATGAAAAACTGATCGCCGCCTATCAGCAGGCGGAGGATATTCACAGGATCACGGCTTCGGAAGTATTTCATGTCCCTTTCGACGAGGTGACGCCTCTCCAGAGACGGAATGCGAAAGCCGTCAATTTCGGGATTATCTACGGCATCAGTTCCTTTGGCTTGAGCCAGGACCTGAGTATTTCCAGGAAGGAAGCCCAGCAGTATATTGAGAAGTATTTCGAAACTTATCCGGGAATCAAGGGATTCCTGGACGAATGTGTGAAGAAGGCGAAGGAGCAGGGATACTCCGTGACTATGTTCGGGCGGCGAAGGCCTGTACCGGAATTGAAGTCCAGTAACTTTATGCAGCGTTCTTTTGGCGAACGGGTGGCGATGAATGCTCCGATCCAGGGGACGGCGGCTGACATCATCAAGATTGCGATGATCCGTGTCAATGAGCGGCTGAAACGAGAGGGAATGGAGTCCCGTCTGCTGCTGCAGGTTCATGACGAACTTCTGATTGAGGCGCCGTTGGACGAAGTCGAACAGGCACAGAAGATTCTCGCAGAAGAGATGACACACGCAGCGGATCTGAAAGTCAGACTGGAGATCGATATGCATACCGGAAACAGCTGGTATGAAGCAAAATAGCGGCAGCGCAGCGGGGAAACGGACCTTCGCGGTATTTGCCAGACGGACATGCAGGCTTGTCCGTCTGGCCCGCTGCTCGCGGGAATAAAGGGGGATGGTACAAATGAAGATTATCGGGATTACTGGCGGCGTTGGAGCCGGAAAAACGGAAGTTATGACATACATCGGACAGCATTATGATGCCGCGGTGATCAAAGCGGATGAAGTCGGATATCTGCTGATGGAACCTGGAAAGGACTGCTATGCGCCGATCGTCTGCCTGTTTGGTCGGCAGATCACCGATGAGGCCGGAAATCTGAACAGGAAGCGGATCGCGGAACTGATCTTCGGAGATCAGGAAAAGCTTCAGCAGATGAACAAGATCGTACATCCTGCGGTAAAAACGTATATCCGCCGGGCGATCGCTGAAGAGGAAAAAGCGGGTACGCCTTTTGTCTTTATCGAGGCAGCGCTGCTGATCGAAGACCATTACGATGAAATCTGCGATGAACTCTGGTATATTTACGCGGATGAGCGGGTGCGCAGAGAACGTCTGCGTAACGATAGAAAATATACCGATGAACGGATCGACGGAATTATGGAAAATCAGCTTTCCGAGGAAGAGTTTTCCGAACACTGTGATTTTGAGGTGGACAACAGCGGGGAGTTTGAGGATACGATAAAACAGATTGACCGGAGGATGAGTAAGTATGAAAGTGAGCTTCCGGATCTGTTATGATGACGCAGCAAGTGCGGCAGAAAAGGGGAAAATATGAAACTTTGTAGTATTGCCAGCGGTTCCAGCGGGAACTGTATTTTTGCGGGAAGTGAGCGGACGAGTCTCCTGATCGACGCCGGGATCAGCGGAAAACGTGTGGAGATGGGACTGAACAGTCTGGACCGGACGGCGAAGGAACTGGATGGAATTCTGATCACTCATGAACACATTGACCATGTGCAGGGACTGGGGGTTCTTGCCAGAAGATATCAGATACCGATTTACGCGACACAGGGGACGATCCGTGCAATCGTGGAATGCGGAAAACTGGGGAAATTTCCGGAGGGGATTTTCCATGAGATCCGGGAAGACGAAGCATTTACCCTGGGGGATATGGATATTTTCCCGTTTGCGATCTCCCACGATGCGGCGCAGCCGGTGGGATACCGGATGGAACATGACGGCCATGCAGTCGCGGTGGCTACCGATCTTGGGATCTATGATTCATATATTGTGGAACATCTGAGAGGACTGGATGCGGTGCTGTTGGAGGCAAATCACGATGAAAAGCTGCTGGAGGTGGGGTCTTATCCTTACCCGTTGAAGCGCAGGATCGCAGGAGCAAAGGGGCATCTCTCCAATACGATGGCGGGACAGCTGCTCTGCGAGATTTTGCATGATAACCTGAAAGAAGTGCTCCTTGGGCATCTGAGCAAGGAGAACAATTATGAAGCGCTGGCTTATGAGACGGTGGCAGCGGAAGTGACAACCGGGGACAATCCTTACCGCTCTACGGATTTCCATCTTTCCGTTGCAAAACGAAGCGAAGTGTCGCCGATGATCGAAGTCTGAATGAAATCTGCCGTACCAGAGGCAGCAACTCAGCCGGAAAAACTGCTGCGGACAGGAGTCCGGCGGGAATTGAGAAAAGGAGAACGAAATGAAGAAAACCATTATCACTGTTGTAGGAAAAGACGCCGTTGGAATTATCGCAAAAGTCTGCAATTATCTGGCGGAAAACCAGGTAAACATCGAGGATATTTCCCAGACGATCGTGCAGGGATACTTTAACATGATCATTGTGGCGGATATCTCTGAAAGTCCGAAATCCAATGCAGAGATGGCAAAGGAACTGGAAAAGGTCGGGGAAGAGATCGGCGTTGTCATTCGCTGCCAGCATGAAGACATTTTCAACATGATGCACCGGATCTGAGCCAAAGGAGAGAGATAGATGATTAACCTGTTTGAAGTAAAAGAAACCAACGAGATGATCACTAAGGAGAACCTGGACGTACGTACCATTACCCTTGGGATCAGCCTGATGGACTGTATCGATTCCAATCTGGATAAATTGAACCGTAAAATATACGATAAGATCACAACCATGGCGCGGAATCTGGTGGTTACCGGCGAAGAGATCGAGGCGGAATACGGTGTTCCAATCGTAAACAAGAGAATCTCCGTGACTCCGATTGCTCTGGTGGGCGGTTCCGCCTGCAAAACACCGGAAGATTTTGTGACGATCGCCGAGACGCTGGACCGCGCGGCGAAAGAGGTGGGAGTAAATTTTCTCGGCGGATATTCTGCGCTGGTGAGCAAGGGAATGACAAAAGCAGACGAACTGCTGATCCGCTCCATTCCCCAGGCGATGGCGCGGACGGAGAGAGTCTGCAGTTCCATCAATCTCGGATCGACCAAGACCGGTATCAACATGGATGCTGTTAAACTGATGGGTGAGATCATCAAGGCGACGGCGGAGGCGACCAGGGAGGACAGCTGTATGGGATGTGCAAAACTGGTAGTGTTCTGCAACGCGCCGGACGATAATCCTTTCATGGCGGGTGCGTTCCATGGAGTGACGGAGGCGGACGCAATCATCAATGTAGGCGTTTCCGGCCCCGGCGTTGTAAAGTGTGCGCTGGAAAAAGTCCGCGGCGCAGATTTTGAGGTACTGTGCGAGACAATCAAGAAAACCGCGTTCAAGATTACCCGTGTGGGACAATTGGTGGCTCAGGAAGCATCCAGAAGGCTGGGCGTCCCGTTTGGGATCATTGATCTCTCCCTGGCGCCGACTCCGGCCATCGGAGATTCTGTAGCGGAGATTCTGGAAGAGATCGGTCTGGAGTCTGCGGGAGCGCCGGGAACGACGGCAGCGCTGGCAATGCTCAATGATCAGGTGAAAAAAGGCGGTGTGATGGCTTCCTCTTACGTTGGCGGTCTGAGCGGCGCGTTTATCCCCGTTTCGGAGGATCAGGGAATGATCGATGCGGTGAACGAAGGCGCGCTGACTTTGGAAAAGCTGGAAGCGATGACCTGTGTCTGCTCGGTAGGCCTCGATATGATTGCGATTCCTGGGGATACAAAAGCATCCACGATCTCCGGGATCATCGCTGACGAGATGGCGATCGGTATGGTGAATCAGAAGACGACGGCAGTGCGCCTGATCCCAGTGATCGGGAAAGGCGTCGGAGATACGGTGGAATTCGGCGGACTGCTCGGATACGCGCCGGTGATGCCGGTAAACAATTTTTCCTGTGAGGCGTTTGTGAACAGAAAAGGAAGAATTCCGGCGCCAATCCACAGTTTTAAAAATTAAAAAACCGCAGCCGTTCAGATGATTGAATTGCTACAAAAATACCGCACGTAGAAAACAGCGACCACGTGCGGTATTTTGTGCGATACACCCGGCAAGCACCTGCCGTGCTTGCACGAGCAGGTATTTGCCGGGTAACGGACAGCGAACAGCTGTGCTGTGAGCAGGGCGTGCGATACACCCGGCAAGCACCTGCCGTGCTTGCACGAGAGAGGTTTTGACTCCGCAAAAAGATCAGACAAGGACGATTGGGAGGCTGCGCTCGTCCGGCTGAGGAATCCCTGTTTTGCATGCGAGGACAGAGTGGTACAGGTTTGAGGCAAAGAGATCCTCCCGGACCGCATCCGCCGGAAGCACGGCCAGGCGGGAGACCAGCGGAAGATCAGTGTGCTGCTTCAGATGATTCAGCAGAGGAGCCGAACTTTTTCTGAATCCGAGGATCCGCAGATGACTGAGGGGCTGCGGTTTCCGGTCCAGCTGCAGGAGAATGTGAAGCAGGGAGCGATTGATCTTTGTTCTGGTGGTCTCCCTGGTTTTGAGAAGCTCTGCAAACTGACGGAAACCGGTATATTCGCTTAATTGCCGGTGGATACGGTTGGCCAGTGCTTCCGGGACGTCCAGATAACCGGCGAGACTTTCCGGCGTACTCTTGAGTAGCTGATATTTCAATGGAAGAGAAAGATCCTCCTCGCTCAACAGCCTATTCTGCCGGGCGGCCTCCAGCAACGGTGAAAGAATATTTTCCGGAACGAAGCCGGAGATCCTCTCCGGTTCCGGTCCTGTCAGGGTTTTCCGGACCGCAGTGGCAGAGGCGAAGCCGTGTTCCAGTCTGGCGGAATGGTAATTATCGCTGGTTCTGGTCAGCGTGACCGGACGGATCGGACTGTGCAGCCGGCGTATAGCACGGAGATATTCGATTCCGAGAATATTATTCGGTGCCTCCAGGAGATCGGAAGGGACCGTTGAAAAAAGAGGTTCCTTCCGGCAGACATCGAACGCTTTCTGCCGGGCTGCCGGATAGGAGGCGCCGCTTTTCAGAGCAGACCGGAGCGTCGAACGGTAGATCTCCGGTTCCTCTTCCAGGATCCCGGCGGCCGCATCCAGCGCATCCAGATTTCCGGACTCGCTGCCGAAACAAAGATGCGTGACAGCGTTTAGGGCGTCCAGCATGCGGACCGCTCCCGCCGCAAAATCCATAGCGCTGGCGGTGGAAAAACGGACAGGCAATTCCAGGACAAGATCAGCGCCGTTTTCCAGCGCAAAGCGCGCTCTCGAATGTTTCTCGAGGATCGCAGGAGTTCCCCTCTGGACGTAATCTCCGCTCATGACGACGATCAGATAATCTGCGCCGGTGAGTTCGCGGGCTTTGGAAAGCTGATATGCGTGTCCGTTGTGGAAAGGATTATATTCGGCGATGATTCCTGTGATTTTCATAAATGTCTATTCCTTTCAAAGACTTGATGATGCATTTTCGTGCAGGCATGAAAATGCATCGCTTTTTTTCGCTTGTCTCATCATATACTAGGACTGCGCAAAATTCAAGGCGGAAGTCTGAAAACACCGCAGGGCCGGAAGCCCGGGAATGCCGCGGTGCCTGTGGCGGTTCGGCGGCAGGATGACCGCGTGGAAAAACAGCGCCGGATTTTCCGACTTCCCGAAACGATTATCCCGCACTCCATCATAGCCCCCGGCTATCCCGCCGAAGATACAACCGCCCCGAGAGACACACGCTATGAGGCGGATCGTGTCCATAAGGAAGTCTGGTCTTCTTAATATTGTTAAAAATATAACTACCCTTGCCGGTAACAGAAGAACGTACTATAATAAAATTAATGAGCAAATTTAGCGAAAGGAGTCAAAGAATCATGGGATTTATTGACACA
>DXEK01000076.1 GCA_019115005.1 Candidatus Fusicatenibacter merdavium
TTGAAGCCGTCTTTGTTGGCGAAAAATATCTGTTCAGCGGGGAGGTTGCTGTTTCAAATCACGGCTTTCAATGGGAGAGTTCGGAGAAAATGATCCCACTGTCATCCGATGACTTATCTGACGGGCAGGGACGCTCAGCTTCCAATGATATAAGACAGTGGAACACATCGGGAAATCTTTTTCTGTCCCAGCTGACCGCCCAGGAGACTTCGGACGGACTGCAGCAGGGAGAGGGAGCGTTTTATCTCCAGTACGTGGTGACAAAAGTGCGGGCAGGAGTTCTGTATGACCTGAGCCGGGATTCCATGAGAAATACCTACAGAGGGGAACAACCATGGCAGGAATCCCGGGGCTGGGAGCTTCCGGACGGAACGGTGGAATACGCCTGTGAAACCACCATCCAGAGAACGGATGATACCGTGAACCGATATCTGATCTGCATGAATGACAGGATCCTGAAGATTGATCTGAACTTTGTGCCGGACGATCAGCAGCGGGAGACCATTGTAAGGATCCTGGGGGAAATCTAACGGGATCCGTTAGAATGACTCTGCCGTTTTGGCGGCTCTGCTGTGTTCTCCGGGTTTGTCCGGTATTGCCGCGGCGTACACTCGTAGGTTTTACAGAACAGTTCGGAGAAATAACTCATATGGCGGAACCCGCAGGAGAGCGCGATTTCTGTGATACTGTCTGAGGAACGGCGCAGCAGATCGCTGCTGATCTGCAGGCGGTAGGCATTCAGGAACGATACGGGCGTCTGCTGCATATAACGGCGGAAAATCGCGCAGCATTTGCTGCGGCATACATTTCCGGCGGCAGCGATATCGTCCAGGGAAAGCTTCTCCGGGTAATGGTGGTAGATGTAGGATACCATTTTCCGCTGGGCAGTCAGTTCTCCGTTTTCTTCTGCGGAGAATTGCTCCTCCGGAGTCAGCAGAGGCAGCGACCGGGCAAACAGGGAGATCAGCATACCAATCACGTCCAGTTCCCATCCGGGCGCCTGTGTCCTGTGAATTACGGCAGCCGTTTTCAAAACCTGTCCGGTATCACTGCCACCGGGGATGTCCGCCGGAAAGTGGAGATGATCTGCGGGACAGTTTTCCAGAAGGGGCTGCAGATATTTCTGGAACAGAAGTCTGTTTTGGGTGATCAGGTCCGGGTGGAGAAGGATGCAGATAAAACGGCAGTCCTCCTGGCGGCGGACGGCATAACCGTAGTGTATCTGGCGCGGTGTCACCATCAGGCTGTCGCCTGTCTTCAGTGTGATCCTGTGCCCGTTGATGTAATAATTCATGCTTCCCTCGAGGATGTGGATCCATTCCAGGTCGTCGTGCCAGTGGCAGAGCGCTCGCCGTTCGGGG
Source organism: Candidatus Fusicatenibacter merdavium (assembly GCA_019115005.1). Lineage (GTDB taxonomy): Bacteria > Bacillota > Clostridia > Lachnospirales > Lachnospiraceae > Fusicatenibacter > Fusicatenibacter merdavium. Next base: position 1,362 of record DXEK01000076.1, read on the forward strand.
TAGCTGGACAGCTGTGCGGTCCGTATGTAGAGGGGTATGCCGGGACAGTCGTAGCGGACGACTTCCGAATCTCCTTTCATAATGGTTGTCTGTATCATTTTTACCTCATACAAAAATATGATTTTGATAGTAACCGGCGAATATATTGATAGAATATCGGCTTTCTGAATCATATTATTATAATGTAACATGGATTGCGGGAGCATGAAATGCGGAGCAATCCGCAGCATCATTATATTGTGCCGTGCTGCAAAAGTCAATGCAGGCGGATATCATCAATGACAGGGAGCCGGAGAGATGAAGAAAACGAGGGAAGACAGAAGAGAGTTTTACAGGAAGCTGTTTGCGTTGGTCCTGCCGCTGGCGCTGCAGAATCTTATGACGGCGCTGGTCAGCGCGTCCGATGCATTGATGCTTGGATTGCTGGATCAGAGTTCCCTTTCATCGGTCTCTCTGGCTACGCAGGTACAGTTTGTTCTGAATCTGTTTTACGCGGCGCTGACGATCGGTGCCACTGTTCTTGCCGCTCAGTATTGGGGGAAAGGTGACCGGGAAGCGATGGAGCGGGTGCTGGCGATCACACTGAAAGGGTCTGCGGGGATTTCTGCGGCGTTTTTTCTGGCGGCATTTTTCTGCCCCCAGGCGCTGATGCAGATTTTTACCGATGACCGGGAACTGATCCTGCTGGGGATTCCCTATCTGAGGATCGTCAGCTGGTCGTACCTGTTCATGGGGGTTTCTCAGATTTACCTTTGTATCATGAAAAACAGTGGGAGAACGCTGCGCAGCACGCTTTACGGATCGTCGGCAGTGGTTTTGAACCTTATACTGAATACACTGCTGATCTTTGGGTTTCTGGGATTCCCGAAGATGGAGATTGCCGGAGCCGCTCTGGCTACGACCATCTCCCGGGCGGTGGAACTGGGACTGGTGCTTCTGGAGAATACGAAGAAGGATCAGGTGCGCATCCGCATGAAATATCTCTGTGAGGGCAGTGCCGTACTTCGGAGGGATTTTGTCCGGTATACGTCGCCGGTGATGGCGAACGAACTGGTCTGGGGATGCGGTTTTACGATGTTTTCCGTGATCATGGGACACCTGGGAAGCGATGCGGTGGCGGCCAATTCCATTGCCAATATAGTGAAGAATGTAATCGCCTGTATGTGTCTGGGGATCGGGACGGGAAGCGGGATCCTCGTGGGAAACGAACTTGGCCGGGGAGAATTGGATCGTGCGAGGGAGTATGGCGGACGGCTCTGCCGGATTTCCATAGCGGCTGGAGCAGTCTCTGGCGTGGTGCTGCTGATCTGCAGTCCTCTGGTACAGCTTCTGGCAGCGAGTCTTTCCGCGCAGGCGCATGAATATCTGAGGGTGATGCTGCTGATCTGCGCTTACTACATGATCGGAAAAGCAGTGAATTCCACGGTGGTCGCCGGTATTTTCTGTGCCGGCGGAGATACGAAATTCGGCTTTCTCTGTGATGCTGTGACAATGTGGGCGATCATTGTCCCGATCGGTATGCTGGCGGCATTTGTGTGGAAACTTCCGGTTCTGGTTGTCTATTTTTTGCTGAACCTTGATGAGTTTGTAAAGCTGCCGGCGGTTTACCGTCATTATAAAAAGTACCGTTGGGTCAGAAATCTGACGAAAGAATAAAAAATCAGGAGGAAAGAACATGAACAATCTGGAAAGAAGAGACGCACAGATGGCGTATATCTCCGACGAGTCGGTGATGGAGGAACAGAAGGTGTGCAGGAGGATCCTGCAGGAGCTGAACACTGTGGACCGTTCAGACTTTGAGAAGATCGGTGCGCTGGTGAAACAGCTGTTTGGAAAGTCGGACGGCGCTTTTTTGAATCCGCCGTTTTACTGCGATTACGGTTCCCATATTGAGGTGGGAAAAAACTTTTTTGCAAATTATAACTGCACGATCATCGACGTCGCGAAGGTAAAAATCGGCGACAACTGCCAGATGGCGCCCAATGTGGCGATCTACACGGCCGGCCATCCGGTGCATCCGGTCGCCAGAAACTCTGCTTACGAGTACGGCATCGAGGTGACGATCGGCGACAATGTGTGGATTGGCGGAAACACGGTGATCCTGCCGGGCGTTCATATCGGAAGCAATACGGTCATTGGCGCCGGTAGTGTTGTGACAAAGGATATCCCCGACTGGGTCGTTGCGGTGGGAAATCCGTGCAAGGTGGTCCGCGAGATCACAGAGGAGGACAAACAGTATTACTATAAGGACAGAATGTTTGATCCGGAGGCCTGGGAAGTAATTTCCAAACTGCATCTTTAAATGACAAAGATAACCGGGCAGCGGATACTGTAAGAACCAAAAAAACAAAAAATAATCCTGGAAGCCCTTAAAGAAGTGAATTGCATTCTCCTGTACACTACTTTATAATAAAATTAGAGTGTGTCAAAAAGGGGGAAATGCTATGGAAAAAACACAAAAAGAGAGGTTATTTGAAGATTACCCGATCCCAAAAGCAGTTGCGTCTCTGGCGATACCGACGGTGCTCAGTTCACTGGTTATGGTTTTGTACAACCTGGCGGACACTTATTTTGTCGGTATGTTGAACGATCCGGTGGAAAATGCCGGAGTAGCGCTGGCGGCTCCTGTGCTGCTGGCTTTTAATGCGGTGAACAACCTGTTTGGCGTCGGGAGTTCCAGCCTTATGAGCCGGTCTTTGGGATGTAAGGATTATGAGACAGTGCGCCGCAGTTCTGCTTTTGGCTTTTACGGCGCACTGTTTTTCGGTCTTGTCTTTTCTCTGCTGTGTACGGTGTTCCGGACTCCGCTGCTTGCGCTTCTCGGTGCTGACGGCACAACGGTCGGCGCGACAAACGGTTATATGTTCTGGACTGTGACGCTCGGCGCGGCGCCTGCGATCCTGAACGTGGTTCTGGCATATATGGTCCGGTCGGAAGGCGCGTCGATGCATGCCAGCGTCGGAACGATGAGCGGTTGTTTTCTGAATATCATCCTCGACCCTATCTTCGTACTCCCCTGGGGGCTGGATATGGGAGCGGCAGGCGCAGGATGCGCGACGTTTATCTCCAACTGCGTAGCGTGCTGCTATTTCTTTGTCCTGCTCGCGGCGCGGAGAAAGAGCACTTATATCAGCGTCTCTCCCAGAAAGTTCACATTGGAAAAGAGGATCGTCCTGTCTGTCTTTGCGGTCGGGATTCCCGCTTCCATCCAGAATCTGCTGAACGTCACGGGAATGACGATCCTGAACAATTTTACGGCTTCCTACGGGGCCAATGCCATCGCGGCGATGGGAATCACACAGAAAGTAAACTCCGTTCCCACCCAGGTAGCGATGGGCCTTTCTCAGGGGATCATGCCTCTTGTCAGTTATAATTATGCCAGCGGAAACAGCACGCGAATGAAAAAAGCGATCAAGTTTTCCATGAAGATCTCTCTGAGCTTTCTGGTTGTCGTGGCCGCCCTGTTTTTCATCTTCCCGGGCGTGGTCACAAGACTGTTTATCGCGGATGCGGAGGTTGTAGCGTACGGAGAAAGGTTCCTGCGCGGATTTTCGCTGGCGATGCCGTTCCTGGCGATCGACTTTATGGCGGTCGGTATCTTCCAGGCAGTGGGTATGGGAAGAGAAGCGCTGATCTTTGCGCTGCTTCGTAAGCTTGCCCTTGAAATCCCTGCGCTGTTCGTCCTGAATTTCCTGGTACCGCTGTACGGGCTTGCCTACGCACAGTTTGTCGCGGAGCTGATCCTTGCGACTGTGGCGATCATTGTGCTGAAACGGCTGTTTGACCGGCTGAAACAGAGAGAAAACACGGACGGCGATGATGTAGCTGCCGCAAAGTGATAGATATAAATCCGGAAAAAGGAATGAAAAAAGGAAAGAGCCTCCGGCCATGCAAGGAATTCTTTGCATGGCCGGAGGCTTTTGTGTATGAAATAGGAAAAAACGGAATAAAATAAAAAACAGGAAGAAAATAACAGAAAGCAACCGTTCCGCCGGATGTGCGGTTGCAGGCATTGTGGGACCGGAAGCGGTAAGCGAGGAGCGGGAATGGAAGAAAAGTATCTCAGCAGGGATTCAGAACATTCAACAGGATGGATCGGTGAACAGACGGCCGCATGGGAATCTCCGGATTATCTCCAGAGGATCGAGGACCGGGAACAGGAAAAGTATCTCACCGAGTGGTGCAGGAAACATGAGAAGAAAGACAGGAAGAGAAGAAGAGAGAAAAGCGCAGACAGAGAATGAAAGCGGCGCAGTGCGGTCCGCGGTCAAGAATTAACGTAGATTTTCCAGAGAATGCACACGGAACTTAACGTTGCTCTGCTAAAATGTGTGATACTACGGAGAAAACAGGAGGCAGAGAATACATGAAAAAAACCTATGTTCTTGACACGAATGTTCTGATCCAGACGCCGGAGGCGCTGGAGTGCTTCGAGGATAACCTGGTGGTTTTACCACTGGCTGTGCTGGAAGAACTGGACAACCTGAAAAAGGCGGATGGAGAAAAAGGTGAGAACGCCAGGAAAGTGATCCGGAAGCTGGAGAAGCTCCGGACGAAGGGAAATCTTCTGGAAGGAGTGGAACTGCCGGGCGGCGGTATGGTCAGGGTCGAGAGAAACTTTGTCGATGTCCGTTTGCCGGAGGAACTTCCGGAAGAAAAAATGGACAACCGGATCCTGAAGATCTGTTTGGGGCTGACGCAGAAGGGTGAGACGGAGACGATCCTTGTGACCAAGGATATTCTCCTGCGGCTGAAGGCCCAGATCACCGGGATCCGGGCGGAGGATTTCGAGAGAGAACAGGTGTCGGACAGGGAAGAACAGTACGAAGGCCGCGTTGAGGTTTACGCGCCGGAGGAAAAATTTAAGGAATTTAAAAAGAAAGGGATCCCTGTGGAGGATGTCTACACGGTGGACAGCGAGGGAGAGCGAAACTGCCCGGAGCTGACAGAGAACGAGTTTGTGCTGATCCGGGCGGATCAGTCCAACCGGAAAACACAGCTTGGGAGAGTTGAGAATGGGAAGATTGTGAAGCTGGAATACCGGAAAAGCAGTCCTTATGGGATCACACCGCGAAGCGCCGGCCAGTATTTCCTGCAGGAGGCGCTGATGCAGCCGGCGAAAAAGGCGCCGCTTGTGATTGTCAAGGGTATGGCGGGGACGAGCAAAACCTTTTATTCTCTCGCTGTCGGACTGGAAAAGCTGATCAACCATCCGGAGGGTGAGTACCGGAGGATCCTGATCTGCCGGCCCAACGCCCAGTTTGACTCGGACATCGGATTTCTCCCGGGTGACGAGAAAGAGAAGATTTCTCCTCTTCTGCGTCCTGTGATCGACAACCTGGAACAGCTGATCGACATGAACGAGGAAGAGCGGTACCGGAATGAAAAGGAACTGCAGGATAAGATCGAAGAAATTTTTTCACGGGGTCTGATCCAGGCGGAGGCGATGAACTTTATCCGCGGACGCTCGATCGTCCGGACCTATCTGATCATCGATGAAGCCCAGAATATGACGCCGGGCCAGGTCAAGGGGATCATCACCAGAGCGGGAAAAGGAACCAAGATCATTCTCCTTGGAGATCCGGCACAGATCGACCGTCCGTTTCTCGACGAGAGGACGAACGGGCTCTGTTACGCGTCGGAACATATGAAGGGCAGTCCTCTGTGCTGGCAGATCACAATGAAGGCGGAGGAATGTGAGCGTTCAGAACTGGCGACGGACGCTATCCGGAGATTATAGAAAAGGGCAGGAAGTTATGGACATTCAGGAAACACGAAACGAAAAAGACACAAAGAAAAAATTAATGTATGACATGATCAGAAAAGATCCGGAGATCAATCTGCTGATCGAGAAGGGAAATGAGATGCTGGGCATCCTGGGGTATACGGAACATTCCGTCAAACACGCGGCGAAGGTTGCCAGAAACTCGGGAAATATCCTGAAAAAGCTCGGATATGGAAAGCGCACGATCGAGCTGAGCAGGATTGCCGGGTATATGCACGATATCGGAAACAGCATCAACCGCCACGATCATGCCCACAGCGGTGCGATCCTGGCGTACCAGCTGCTGAAAGAGCGGAATATGCCATTGTCGGAGGCGATCACGGTGGCCTCTGCCATCGGGAATCATGACGAGAGCACCGGGACCGCGGTGGACGCTGTCTCGGCGGCGCTGATCATTGCGGACAAGACGGACGTGCGGAGAAACCGGGTGAGGAACCAGCAAATTTCCGGATTTGACGCCCATGACCGGGTCAATTACGCAGTTCTGTCGTCGGAGCTAACCGTGTCGGCGGACAAAAAGATGATCCAGATGGACATGGAGCTGGACGACAGCATGTGTACGGTTATGGATTATTTTGAGATCTTTTTGGAACGGATGGTCATGTGCCGCCGGGCGGCGGAACTGCTCGGCTGCCGTTTCAAACTCACGGCAAACGGCAGTAAACTTTGTTAGAGTCAATGGCCGGAAGGCTTTGCATCCAGCAGATCGTGTTCGGTTGTCAGATCGGCGCGGACCATTCGGATGAAAATGATCAGCAGAGGAAGGAGAGCCAGCCAGACGGCCTTTTCTTTCATTATCGGACATACAGCGGTGAGCAGGATACCGCCGGCCACGAAAGACAGGAGCATTTCAGCGTGAACAATTTCGCGATGGATCATGGTTCTGTCTTTTTTTTGTATCAGTTTTGCCAGCGCAATACCGATCTGACGAAGGTGATTGGTACAGAAAGTGGTTGCCATGGGGATTCCTTTTGTCTGACGGAAGGTATTGTACTGCATAGAGGCGATAAAATTAATCATGACTTGGACAATGTGATCCGGCCAGCTGAGAGGAATCAGACCGGCAGCCAGCAGCACAAGGATCTCCAAGCCGATCAGATACGTGTCCCACCGTAGGAATTTCAGGCGCTTTACCGGCGATGGGAGGATCTCTGAGAGAAATGCTCCGGAGAAATAGGCAAAGACCGGGATCAGATAATAACATCCACTCAGCCATTGTTTCTGACCGAAGGCCACGGCCATCATGACGAAGTTGGCGGTCTGGGCGTTGCAGAAGACGCCGCCTCGCAGAGTAAAGGTGTAGGCGCCCATCATTCCAGCGGTGCCCATCAGAAGTACATAAACCCACTTCTGTTCACAGACGAGAGATTTGGAATGGTCTGTAAGTGTTTTCATTTTATTTGCTCCTTGACTTGTTTTTTCATACATCCTATAATTTAAGATCAGCAAGTAACAAAATCAAACTGTTAATTTAAGTATAAGATACAAAAATTAATTGTGTATCTGTCGGTTATCCGAAAGAAAGAACATTGGCGGAAATGACAGAGGATCAGGAGAAAGTGATAATGAATCTTCAGACGATGGATTATCTTATTGCCGTGGCGGAGGAACGGAGTATTTCCAAGGCTGCCGCACGGCTTCACATTACACAGCAGACGTTGAGCGCGCATCTGGCGTCTGTGGAAGAGGAGTTGGGCTGCCGCCTGTTTGAACGGTGTGTGCCTTTGAAAATCACATATGCCGGCGAAGAGTTTCTGAAGTA
>DXEK01000077.1 GCA_019115005.1 Candidatus Fusicatenibacter merdavium
CCGGCGCGGGCTGACCGGGCGATGCCTGAGAGTGTCGGGCGATGGGGTGTGTGCGGGAGGTTGTGGCTGGATGGCAGTGATATGAGACTGGCGGAGCAGTGATGTGGGATCGATGAGGAAACGGTGAGAGAAAAGGTTTGCAGCTGTGGGTTGGGCCTGGCGGTGAGGTGTGGGGAGTTTTTGGATTGGAAAGGAGTTTGGGTTTATGCCTTTTATTTTTTGGGATTCTACGTATTTTCTGGTGATCCTGGCGGCGTTGATCTCGCTTGGGGTTTCGGCTTCGATGAATGCGACGTTTCAGAAGTATCAGAGGGTGCGGGCGTACAGTGGTCTGACGGGGGAGCAGGCGGCGCTGCGGATCCTCCGTGCGGCGGGGATTTATGATGTGCATATCCGCCATGTGTCGGGAAAGCTGACGGATCATTATGATCCGCGGTCGAAGACGGTGAATCTGTCGGATGCGGTGTATGGAAGAGCTTCGCTGGCTGCGGTCGGGGTCGCGGCTCATGAGTGTGGCCATGCGATCCAGGACGCCAGGGGATATGTGCCGCTGAAGATCCGCGGGGCGATCGTTCCGGTCGCGAATTTCGGTTCGCAGATGTTCTGGCCGCTGTTTATCCTGGGACTGATCTTCAGTATGGAACCGCTGGTGAATCTTGGGATCCTTCTGTTTTTGTTTGCATTGGTTTTTCAGATCGTTACGCTGCCGGTGGAGTTTAATGCTTCTGCCCGCGCGATCCGGATGCTGGATTCCACAGGGATCCTCGGGCCGTCAGAGGTTCCGGGGGCGAAGAAGGTTCTCCGTGCGGCGGCGATGACTTATGTGGCGGCGGTTGTGGGATCTCTGCTCCAGCTGCTGCGTCTTTTGATTTTGTCCGGGAGGATAAGAAATGATGACTGATGGTGTCAATACAAGGGAGCTGGCATTGAATATTCTTCTTCAGATTGAAAAGGAGGAGGTTCCCTGCCATGTGGCGGTTCGCCAGACATTGGAGAAATATCAGTTTCTCCCGAAGCAGGACCGGGCGTTTATCACCCGGCTCTGCGACGGTTCGGTGGAGTATCAGATCCAGAATGATTATGTGATCAATCAGTATTCCAAGACGAAAATTCATAAATGTAAGCCGGTGATCCGGGCGCTGCTGCGGATGTCTGTCTATCAGATCCGCTTTATGGACAGTGTTCCGGATTCGGCTGTGGTCAATGAGGCGGTGAAGCTGGCTGCCCGCCGGGGATTTTTTCCGCTGAAGGGATTTGTCAACGGTGTGCTCCGCAGTATCGTCCGGGAAAAGGATCACCTTACGTTCCCCGGACGGGAGGAGGGCCTGACCAGATACCTTTCTGTGCGCTATTCGATGCCGGAGTTCCTTGTGGAGGAGTTTCTGGAGCAGTATTCGGAAGAAGAGACGGAGAAGATGCTGGCTTCGTTCCTGGAGACGCATCCGACAACGATCCGGATCAACCGGTTTCGGAATACAGAGGAGGAAACGCTGCGCAGTCTGGAGAAACAGGGAGTCACAGTGGAAAAGGCGCCCTACGTGAAAGAGGCCTGGTATATCCGCGGCTATGATCATCTGAACCGTCTGTCGGCATTTCTTCAGGGACGGTTTCAGGTCCAGGACGTCAGTTCCATGCTGGTGGCTCATGCAGCGGATCCACATCCTGGCGATACGGTGCTGGATCTGTGCGCCGCCCCGGGCGGAAAGAGTCTCCACATGGCTGACCGGATGCTTGGCTGCGGCTTTGTCCAGGCCAGGGACCTGACGCCTTATAAGGTGGACCTGATCCGGGAAAATGTGGAGCGCTCCGGTCTTACCAATGTGGTGCCGGAGCAGTGGGACGCGACAGTGCCGGATGAGGGATGGAGAAAAAAAGCGGATGTGGTCCTTGCGGACGTTCCCTGTTCCGGGTACGGTGTGATCGGGAAAAAACCGGACATCCGGTATCATGCGTCGAAAAATAGAGAGACGGAACTGATCCACTTGCAGAAAAAGATTCTGGAAAACGCTGCGGAATATGTGAAAGAGGGTGGAATCCTTGTGTTCAGCACCTGCACAGTAAATAAGAAGGAAAATGAAGAGAATCTTTGGTGGTTCCTCGAGGAATTCCCTTTTGAACCGGTCAGTCTGGACGACTGTCTGCCGGAGGAGCTTCGCAGTGAAGAGACAGCGAAGGGATATCTCCAGCTGCTTCCCGGGGTACATAAGTGTGACGGCTTCTTTCTTGCAAAACTCCGCAGGAAGGAGGACACGGACGAGTGAATGATATCAAATCCATGAACCTGGAGGAACTGAAAGCGGTCTGTCAGGAATTGGGGGAAAAACCGTTTCGCGCAAAACAGCTGTTTGCGTGGATTCATCAGAAGATGGCGTCCTCTTATGAAGAGATGACGAATCTGTCCAGAGGATTCCGGAGCCGTCTGGAAGAAACATATCCGTTCCGGCCGCTGGAGATCGTCCAGGTACAGACGTCCCGTCTGGACGGGACGCAGAAATACCTGTTTGAGCTGTTTGACGGAAATGTCATCGAAAGTGTATTGATGCGTTACCATCACGGAAATTCCGTCTGCATTTCCTCGCAGGTGGGCTGCCGGATGGGGTGCAGATTCTGCGCTTCCACGATCGGAGGCCTGGTGCGCCCGCTGTCAGCCGGGGAGATGGCGGAGCAGGTGTACCAGATTGCCAGACATACCGGGGAACGGGTATCCAATGTGGTCGTGATGGGAACCGGTGAGCCGCTGGACAATTACGACAATCTGGTCCGCTTTCTCCGGCTGATCTCCAGTCCGGAGGGATTGAATATCAGCCAGCGGAACCTGACGGTTTCCACCTGTGGCATCGTGCCGAACATGCGCCGGCTGGCTCAGGAGCATCTGCAGATCACCCTGGCATTGTCACTCCATGCGCCCAACGATGAGAAGCGGAAAACGCTGATGCCGATCGCGTACCGGTATACGATGGACGAGGTGCTGGACGCCTGCCGGTATTACTTCCGGGAGACGGGGCGCCGGCTGACGTTTGAGTATGCGCTGGTCGGCGGAGAGAACGATTCCCAGGAGGATGCGGATCAGCTGGCAGGCCGGATTCGGGGCCTGAACTGCCACGTAAATCTGATTCCCGTGAACCCGATCAAGGAGAGAAATTATGTCCGTTCCGGGAAAAAAGTGGTGGAGAATTTCAAAAATAAACTTGAAAAATACGGAATTAATGTTACTATTAGAAGGGAAATGGGCGCGGATATCGACGGCGCCTGTGGACAATTAAGAAAAAGTTATATTGATAAAACAGACCAGGAGAGGAAGACATGAAAGTATTTTCTGCAACCGATATAGGTCAGAAACGCAAAATGAATCAGGACTTTGTATTCGCTTCCGCAGAACCGGTCGGGAATCTTCCGAACCTTTTTGTCGTAGCTGACGGAATGGGAGGACACAATGCCGGGGACTTTGCGTCTCGCTATGGCGTGTCCGTGCTGGTGGAGTCTGTGAAAAGAGACGGGAATTTCAACCCGGTCAAGATCATCCGTCACGGGATCGAGGCGGCGAACAGTCAGATTCTGGAACAGGCGCAGAGAGATGAGTCAATGGAAGGCATGGGTACGACGATGGTAGTGGCTACGGTCGTGGGGAGCTATGCTTATGTGGCGAATGTCGGGGACAGCCGTCTTTACCTCGCGGCCGACGGGACGTTTTCCCAGGTGACTCAGGACCATTCACTGATCATGGAGATGGTCCGGCTGGGAGAGCTTTCGATGGAGCAGGCGAGAAACCACCCGGATAAAAATATTATCACCAGAGCGGTGGGAACGGGTGAGACGGTGAAGGTGGACTTTTTTGATATCCGCCTGGAGCCGGGAAATCAGCTTTTGATGTGCTCGGATGGATTGTCTAATATGGTGACAGACGAGGAAATTTTCGAAATTCTCCAGGAGGATGACGGAAAAGATAAAGCGCAGGAACTGATCGATAAAGCGAATGCAAATGGCGGCAAGGACAATATTGCAGTCATTGTCGTTGAACCATTTACAAACGAGGTGAAAGAATGTTAAAAGAGGGCGTTATTTTAGGAGAGAGATATGAAATCATAAACAGAATCGGTTCCGGCGGGATGGCGGACGTCTACAAGGCGATGGACCACAAACTGAACCGTATGGTGGCGGTGAAAGTGCTGAAGCCGGAGTTCCGTGAGGATAAGACGTTTATCTCAAAGTTCCGTACCGAAGCGCAGGCGGCCGCCGGCCTGTCCCATCCAAACGTGGTCAATGTGTATGACGTCGGCGAGGACCGCGGCGTGTACTATATTGTCATGGAACTTGTGGAAGGGATCACGCTGAAGGATTATATTAATCGAAAGGGTAAACTGAGTGTCAAGGAGGCGACCAGTATCGCGATCCAGGTCTCCCTGGGCCTGGAGGCCGCTCACAATCGAGGGATCGTTCATCGGGACGTTAAACCGCAGAATATTATCATTTCCACCGACGGAAAGGTAAAACTTTCCGATTTCGGTATTGCAAAAGCGACTTCTTCCAACACGATCAGTTCGAACGTGATGGGGAGTGTTCATTACAGTTCCCCGGAGCAGGTGCGGGGCGGATATTCGGATTACAAGAGTGATATTTATTCTCTTGGTATCACATTGTACGAAATGGTGACAGGCCGTGTTCCCTTCGACGGGGATACCACGGTCGCGATCGCGATTAAACATCTGCAGGAAGAGATCGAGGCGCCTTCCAAGTATACGCCGAATCTTCCGTATGCTCTGGAGCAGATCATTTTGAAATGTACCCAGAAAAGTCCGGACCGCCGTTATAAAAACATGGCGGAACTCATCGACGATCTGAAACATTCCCTGGTGGATCCCAACGGAAACTTTGTCACGCTGGTGCCGCTCAGCTCTCATGCTCAGACGGTTATGGTTTCCCAGGATGAACTGGACAGGATCCGCGCCGGTTCCGCCGAGGCGGCTGCCCGCAAAGAGGAGCAGGAAGCGTCCCCGCGATACAGCAAGCTGGAGGATGACAGCGAGGAGGAAGAGGACGACGGGTATGAAGATGGCGGATACGAAGACGATGACTATGAGGAAGATGAGTACGACGATTATGATGAGGATGACGAAGACGACGAGGAGGAAGACGACGAGGAGGAAGACGACGAGGAATCCGGAAGCAAGATGGACAAAGTCGTCACCATCGGAGGATTTATCGTCACAGCTGTTATCATCTGTATTCTGATCTATGTGATCGTTCAGGCGCTGGGGCTTGGGGGAGGGAGAAACAGTACGGATTCTTCTTCCGCGTCAGTGACTGTGACAGCTACGCCGACGCCGGTGGATTCCAGTGCGACCTCCAATACGGATCAGGATATGGTGACTGTACCGGATCTGAGAAATCAGACGGAAGAGCAGGCGACAAAGACAGCGAACGACCTTGGCCTTGGGGTTACTTATGGCGGAACGGAAGTCTCGGACTCGTATGAAGAAGGGATGGTCTGCCGTCAGGATCTGCAGCCCGGCTCTCAGGTTCCGATCAATTCCACGATTACCTATTATGTGAGTTCAGGTTCCGGCAAGGTACAGATCCCGACCGGGCTGGTCGGACAGTCGAGGGATGCTGTGCAGGCTTCTCTGGAAAGTCTGGGTCTCTCGGCAAGCTTCAGCGAACAGCCGAGCAGCGATGTGACTGAGGGAAATGTCATCACACTGGAGCCGGGTGAAGGGTCTACGGTGGATGTCGGTACAACTGTGACGGTTGTGGTCAGCACCGGTTCTGAGGAAGCCGAGCAGGTGACGGTTCCGAGTGTGAGCGGTTACTCTCAGGAGGAAGCTACAAGGATCCTGGAAGGTATGGGTCTGGAGGTTACAACGACGACAGCATCCTCCAGCAGAGTGGATATCGGTGAGGTGATCAACCAGAGCCCTGTCAGCGGAACGAAAGTGGACGTGGGATCCACGGTGACGCTTGTGATCAATGAGGAAGATGCAGCGGCTGAGCCGACCACGGAGCCGCAAGACGGAGCGACGACTGTGACATGGAGCTGCAACAAGTCCTTGAACAAACCGGAGAATTATGACGGCGGAGTGATCCGTCTGGAAGTGATCCAGAATGTCAATGGGTCTGAGCAGTCAGTGTGGAGTGACGAGGGAATGACGCTGGACGACAGCCAGTGGCCGTATCCGATCAACATTCAGTGGGATGCGCCGTCCAACGCGTCTGCGGATGTTTACATCCTGATCTCGGAGATGGATTCCACCGGAACGTATCAGGCAATCTCAAAGAGCAGCACGTTTACTGCCGACCATAACTGAGGTGTGAATGAAAGGCAGAATTATAAAAGGAATTGCCGGATTCTACTATGTGGATACGGGAGAATCCGGCATTTATGAGTGTAAAGCGAAAGGAATTTTCCGGAAGGATAAAAAGAAGCCTCTGGTGGGCGACCATGTGGAGATCGAAATCCTCAGTGAGGATGAAAAAACCGGGAATCTCACGGAGCTTCTGGAACGGAAGAACGAGCTGATCCGCCCGGCGGTGGCCAATGTGGACCAGGCGCTGGTGATCTTTGCGCTGGAGGATCCGAAACCGAACGTCGCGCTTCTCGACCGCTTTCTTGTGATGATGGAGCAGCAGGAGGTTCCTGCCGCCGTCTGCTTTAACAAAGATGACCTGGCCGGTCCGGAAAAAGCGGAGGAGATGCGGAAGATCTATGAGGACTGCGGGTATCCGGTATTTTTGTGCAGCGCGGCGAAAAAGGAAGGAATCGATGCGCTCAGAGAGTATCTGGACGGGAAGACGACGGTGGTGGCGGGACCGTCCGGCGTCGGGAAATCTTCGCTGACCAATCTTTTTCAGAGTGAGATCCATATGGAGACTGGGGAGATCAGCAGAAAACTGAAACGTGGCAGACACACGACCCGCCATGCGCAGCTGATCCCGCTGGGAAAAGATACCTGGCTCTGTGATACGCCAGGCTTTACTTCCCTCTATACAGAGAATATGGAGAAGGAGGAACTTCGCGGATATTTTCCGGAATTCCGTCCGCTGGAGGGAAGCTGCCGGTTCCAGGGATGTGTTCATGTGAAGGAGCCGGGATGCGCGGTGAAAAATGCGCTGGAGCAGGGCAGGATCCACAGATCACGGTATGAAAATTATGTGATGTTTTACGAAGAGTTAAAAGAGCAGGAAAAAAGGAGATACTAGCATGCAGAGGTATCAGTTGTCACCGTCAATTCTGGCCGCGGATTTTAACCGGCTGGGTGAACAGATCAGGAAAATTGAACAGGCAGGTTGTCAATGGCTGCATATTGATGTGATGGATGGCACCTTTGTGCCGAGTATCTCTTTCGGGATGCCGCTAATCAAGTCGATCCGGGAGGAGAGCACGTTGTATTTCGATGTGCATCTGATGATCCAGGATCCGGAGCGCTATATTCAGCGTTTCAAGGAGTGCGGGGCGGATATGCTGACGATCCATGCGGAGGCTTGTTCAGATCTGGCGTTTACCCTGGGTGTGATCCACGGAAAAGGGATGCAGACGGGAGTTGCCATCAACCCGTCGACGCCGGTCAATGTGCTGGAACGTGTCTTGGATAAGGTGGACATGGTGCTGATCATGAGCGTTAATCCGGGATTCGGCGGACAGAAATATATTCCTGAGACAGCAAGAAAGCTGCAGGAAATGAGACGGATGCTGGATGCGACGGGAAATTCGGAGGTACTGATTCAGGTGGACGGCGGTATCAACGAAAAGACGGTGGACGAGGTATTGGAAGCAGGCGCGAATATCATCGTGGCCGGTTCGGCAGTGTTTGGCGGCGATATCGAAAAGAATATCCGTATGTTTCAGGATCATATCGATCCGTACAATTCCAGGGATGACAGATAAGATCCGTGGTACGGATACAATTAGTATAAGACAGAATGTGAGGGACAAAAAGTGAAGACATGCATCATCGCCGGGGGCATGCTCGAGAAGGAGTTTGCCCTTCGTTTTATTCAGGAGCAGAAATTTGATATTACTCTGGCTGCGGACCGCGGGTTGGAATTCTGCAGCGAGGAAAATATTCGTCCGACGTACATTCTCGGGGATTTTGACAGCCTGAGAGAGGGTGTGCTGGACAGATACCGGGAAGAGAAAAGTGTGCCGATCCGGGAATTTAACCCGATCAAGGACAATACAGACATGGATCTGGCCCTGCAGCAGGCGATCATTCTCGGGAGCAGCGAAATTTATATCTTGGGAGGCACGGGCGGACGGCTGGACCATTTTTTCAGCACAGTGCAGAATCTGAAGAAGGCATGGCTGAAACATATTCCGGCTTATCTGGTGGACTCCAGGAACCTGATCACACTGCCCTGCGAGAAAGAGTTTACGATCGACCGGGAAAAGCAGCATGGAACTTATGTCTCGTTTATGCCTCTGGAGGAGCGCGTGACGGGACTGACTCTGGAAGGGTTTAAATATCCCCTGGATCAGTATACGCTGACCAACACTTCCGGAGGGCTCGGCGTCAGCAATGAGATTATAGAGGCGCAGGGCCATGTAAAATATGAGGATGGAATTCTTCTGATGATCCAGTCGAAGGACTGAAATTTCTATAACTTCATGCTTCTCCATATAAGTCCGCAAACCCGCATGGTTACTGCATTTCTTGAAAACGCAACTTTATAAAGAAGCACATAAAACCATATACTTTCATGCAATTTGGGCGTAGATTGATGGTTCACAATCAGAGTCCAACGCATTATTTTACTAATGGCAAGCGCACTAAAATTTCTACGGATAGCCCCTAAGTAGCATATTAACTTTGATTTGAAAATTATATAACGATCCGCATAGGCGGCGTTTCTTACTTCCAAATGGAAGAACAGGAACGCCGCTTTTTTCATGCTCAAAACCAGAAAGGAGGCGACGCCATGTATTTTACATCCGGCAGCGACCGCGCCTTTGAAAGCCTCATGCAAGGCAAGCCCGGCTTCGACCACTTCGACAGCGGCGACGCCGGAGCGCCGGAGGATTGCGGCGGCTGCCGTTTCTGCCGTCCCGACTGGAAGTATC
>DXEK01000006.1 GCA_019115005.1 Candidatus Fusicatenibacter merdavium
CCTCAGAACCTGTACAATGCACCGGGCAACCTGTTCGTAGCCGGATTCATCGGATCCCCGCAGATGAACTTCCTGGATGCAAAAGTAAAAGTAAACGGAAACGATGTAACACTGACGGTTGGAAAATATACCATGAAGCTGCCGGCATCCAAAGCAAAAGCTGTGATCGACGGCGGATACGACGGAAAGACCGTTGTTATGGGTATCCGTCCGGAGAACGTACATGATTCTCAGATGTTCATCGAAACATCCAAAGAGAGCGTGATCGAGTGCAAGATCAACGTATACGAGCTGTTAGGTGCAGAGGTTTATCTGTATTTTGACTGCGAAGGTTTCCCGATGACAGCCCGCGTAGATCCGCGTACAACCGCAAGAAGCGGCGATACCGTTAAATTCGCTCTGGATATGGAAAAAATTCATCTGTTCGACAAAGAGACAGAGATTACCATCACCAACTAATACGATATCTTTCTGGATTCAATCCATGGGGAGACCGTCTGCGGACGGTCTCCTTTTTATACCCTTACAGATATCTGCAGTATCCCGTGACAGCAGCTGAACAATGGCTGCTATGGCTGCGTTGGGTTTGTCGGTGAACGGCTGCCTGTGCATGGATTTTTTTGAGGAAAATCATTGCCAATCCTTTAAAAATACGATATTATTTAAATATATGTCAAAAGATTCTTATATTGTCAGGACATTTTGATAACCGTTCGGCCGGGTCTGCACATGAACTGCGCAGGCAGTATGAAAACGCGGTATCGCGGGCGGTACGCAAAGTGTCCGGGCCCCTCAGGATTGACGGGAGGGGAGTTGAAGCGGGTCCGCCCGCTTTGTTTAGAATCCAAGGAGAAAGGAAGTGGCAGTTTTGGTTTCAAGTCAGGTTTTACAGAAGACTCTGGATGAACTCAGGAATATTACAAGGATTGATTTATGTGTGACAAATACGGATGGTGCTCTGCTCGTTACCACGTTTCCGGAAACAGCGATTGATGCAGACAGCATCCGTTCTTTTGTGAATTCCGCGGCGGACAGCCAGGTAATTCAGGATAATCATTTTTTTAAGGTGTATGACAATCAGAATGTGGAGTATGTCCTGCTGGCGAAAGGCAGCAGTGATGACGCGTATATGATCGGAAAGGTCGCGGTCTGTGAGATCCAGAATCTGATCATCGCTTATAAAGAGAGACTGGACAAAAATAATTTTATTCAGAATCTTCTGTTGGATAACCTTCTGATGGTGGATGTCTATAACCGTGCGAAAAAACTGCGGATCGATACGGATGTGCGCCGTGTGGTTTATATGGTGGAAACAAAGACAGAGAAAGACACCAACGCGATGGAAACCGTGAAGAGTCTGTTTGTATCCCGTCCGAGAGATTTCATCACGGCAGTGGAAGAAAAGAGTATCATTATCGTAAAAGAATTGAAAGAGGATGATACGTTTGATGATATGAACCAGACGGCAAATATGCTGGTGGACATGCTGAACGCAGAGGCGATGTCCCAGGTACGCGTTTCCTATGGAAATCCGGTTAATGAGATTAAAAACGTGTCCCGTTCTTATAAGGAAGCAAAGATGGCGCTGGAGGTAGGAAAGATCTTTTATGCGGAAAAGAATGTGGTTCCGTACAATAACCTCGGGATCGGCCGACTGATCTATCAGCTTCCGATTCCTTTGTGTGAAATGTTTATGAAGGAAGTGTTCGGCGAACATCTTCCGGACACCTTCGACGAAGAGACCCTGACGACGATTAATAAGTTCTTTGAGAACAATCTGAATGTGTCGGAGACTTCGCGCCAGCTTTATGTACACAGAAATACGCTGGTTTACCGGCTTGAGAAACTGGAGAAGAGCACCGGACTTGATATTCGGAGATTTGACGACGCTCTGACATTTAAAATTGCAATGATGGTAGTAAGCTACATGAATTATATGAATAATAATGACAATATCTGAGGGAGAGAGGAGAGAACCTATGATTGAATTGCTGAAAACAGGAGCATATCTGGTCAACGGCACTCAGGTCATTCCGGATACGGAAGACGGAAGAGCACAGCTGAAAGCTTTTTTGGGAAAAGTTCCGGATCAGAAAGAAGCTGCGAAGGAAACGATCGCTTATGGGATTCTGAAGGATCATAATACCTCCGGAAATATGGAAAATCTGGAGATCCGTTTTGATAAGCTGACTTCCCATGACATCACCTTTGTCGGCATCATCCAGACGGCGAGAGCTTCAGGACTGGAAAAATTCCCGATGCCCTACGTTCTGACCAACTGCCATAATTCGCTTTGCGCAGTCGGCGGTACGATCAATGAGGATGACCATATGTTTGGCCTTACCTGTGCGAAGAGGTATGGCGGAGTTTACGTACCGCCGCATCAGGCAGTGATCCATCAGTATGCCCGCGAGATGCTGGCGGGCGGCGGAAAGATGATTCTGGGTTCCGATTCCCACACCCGTTACGGCGCACTGGGAACCATGGCTGTCGGAGAAGGCGGGCCGGAGCTGGTGAAACAGCTGCTGAACAAAACGTATGATATCGCGATGCCGGGAGTGATCGGTATTTATATGACGGGCGCACCGCAGCCGGGCGTCGGACCGCAGGATATCGCGCTGGCGATCATCGGAGCGGTATTTGCCAACGGCTATGTGAAAAATAAAGTCATGGAGTTTGTCGGACCGGGCGTGGCGTCTCTGAGCGCAGATTACAGGATCGGCGTCGACGTTATGACGACGGAGACTACCTGTCTGTCTTCCATCTGGAGAACGGATGATGAGATCAAAAACTTCTATGAAATCCATGGACGAAGCGGGGACTACAAGGAACTGAATCCCGGTGCTGTCGCTTACTATGACGGCATGGTGATGGTGGAACTGGACAAGATCAAACCGATGATCGCAATGCCGTTCCATCCGAGCAATGTGTATACTATCGATGAACTGAATGAGAATCTGATGGATATCCTGGATGATGTAGAGCAGAAAGCCAAGGTAAGTCTGGACGGTAAGGTTCCGTTTACACTGAAGAATAAGGTTCATGACGGAAAACTCCTTGTGGATCAGGGAATCATCGCCGGCTGCGCCGGCGGCGGTTTTGAGAATATCTGTGACGCAGCGGATATCCTTCGGGGACACAGCATTGGATGTGATGCGTTTACCCTGAGCGTTTATCCGGCAAGCACGCCGATTTATATGGAGTTGGCAAGAAACGGAAGACTGGCGGATCTGATGGAGACGGGAGCCGTGGTTAAGACCGCATTCTGCGGACCGTGCTTCGGTGCAGGCGACACGCCGGCAAACAATGCATTTTCCATCCGCCATTCGACCAGAAACTTCCCGAACCGGGAGGGTTCCAAGATCCAGAACGGACAGATCTCTTCCGTAGCGCTGATGGATGCCCGTTCGATCGCTGCGACTGCAGCCAATAAGGGTTATCTGACTTCCGCGACAGCGTTTACAGGAACTTACACGAAACCGGCATATCATTTTGATAAGACGATTTACGAGAACCGTGTCTTTGACAGCAAGGGAGTAGCGGATCCCACGGTTGAGATCCAGTTCGGACCGAATATCAAAGACTGGCCGTCGATGCCTGCGCTGGCGGAGCATCTGGTGCTGAAGGTTGTCTCCGAGATCCATGATCCGGTGACGACCACAGACGAGTTGATCCCGTCCGGCGAGACTTCCTCCTTCCGCTCCAATCCTCTGGGGCTGGCGGAGTTTGCTCTGTCCAGGAAAGATCCGGCTTATGTAGGACGCGCGAAAGAAGTCCAGAAAGCGGAAAAAGCGATCGAGGCCGGCGAGAATCCGGAGACTGCTCTTCCGGAACTTACACCGGTGCTCGCGGCGATCCGGAAGAATTATCCGGCGCTGGAAGATAACTTCGGTGTGGGATCTACGATCTTTGCCGTGAAGCCGGGAGACGGCTCCGCCCGTGAGCAGGCGGCTTCCTGCCAGAAGGTTCTGGGCGGCTGGGCAAATATTGCAAACGAATATGCGACCAAACGTTACCGCTCCAACCTGATCAACTGGGGAATGCTTCCCTTCCTGATCCCGGCGGGGGATCTTCCGTTTAAGAACGGAGATTACCTGTTTGTTCCGGAAATCAGAAAAGCAGTGGAGGAGAAAGCGGAGACTATCCAGGCATACGTGGTGGATGGACAGGAACTGAGACCGTTTGAACTGAAGCTGGGCGAACTGACAGATGACGAGAGAGAGATCATCCTGAAGGGATGCCTGATCAATTACTACCGTGGCTGACCGGGAAAATAGAGAAAGACGATTTAAAACATGCATCGTGGAATGTATGGATAGGATCATATGACCGCGCAAAAAGGGAGACAGAGTCTTTTGGATTCTGTCTCCCTTTTTGCGAGGTATATTCCTGCAGATACAATAATCTCTGCAGATGCGATATATCTCTGCAAGTGCGGCACACCGGCAGGCGGCTGCCGTTGTTTATGAGCGAGGTCAATTCCTCATAATTGGCGCGGCACTTCCTTAAAATCATCATTGTCAGACAATTATAATTACTCATTCATGCCTTGATTACCATTATCGATACATTACCGTAAAATCAAGGATTTTAACCGCGATAGCGGCGCGAATGCGTCCTTGATTTT